>NZ_JBIAVA010000004.1:0-504306 GCF_042893535.1 Streptomyces sp. NPDC001599 | reverse complement strand
GTCAAGACCGACGAGTTGCGGGAGTGGCTGCGGTCGAAGATCCCCGCCTACATGGTGCCGCCGGTCATGGTGGTGCTGGACGAGATTCCGCTCAGTGGCAACGGAAAGGTCGACCGCAAGGCGCTTCCGGCGCCGGACAGGGGTGACTCGGCTGCCGTCTACACCCCGCCCGCGACCCCCGTCGAGCACGCACTGGTCGAGGTGTGGACGGAACTGCTCAACCCTTCCCGGCCGCTGTCGACCGGCGCCAACCTCTTCGAACTCGGCGCCGACTCCCTGCTCGCCCTGCGCGCCACCGCCGCAGCAGACCGGCACGGCCTGCGCCTCCAGCTCGCCGACGTCTTCGCCCACCCCACCATCACCCAGCAAGCCCTGGCCGCCGACTCCGTCTCGGTCGGCGCCACGCACGACGACCCGGTGGGGCCGGCCGGCATGACACCCTCGCAGCACTGGTTCCTCTCCCAGGACCTGCCGCGCCGCCAGCACTGGAACGACGCCTCCTTCCTGCTGGCGCTGCAACGACCGCTTGACACCGCCGTCCTGGCCCGTGCCCTCGAACGCGTCCTGGGCCATCACGACGCGCTGCGGCTGCGCTTCGCCCGAGGCGCCGACGGCGGGTGGGCCGCGCAGGTGGCGCCGCACGACGGGACGGGAGCGGAACTGCCCTTCACCGTGCACGATCTGTCGCACCTGGACAGCAGGGCACAGAAGAAGCAGAGCGTCGAGATCAGCGACCGGCTCCAGGCCAGCCTCGACCTCGGTCACGGACCCCTGCTGCGCATGGCCTACTTCGACATGGGGGACCGCCCGCACTGCGTGCTGTTCCTCGCCCACTGGCTCGCCGTCGACCACTACTCGGGCCGCATCGTCCTGGAGGACCTGCTCGGCTGCTACGCCGACCTGGAGGCCGGCGGCGAAGGACTGCTGCCACCGCGGACGACGTCGTTCCGTGCCTGGACCCGAGGGCTCGCCGAGTACGCGAACAGTGAGGAGGTGACGGCCGAGGTGGCCCACTGGGCGAGTGACGCCCGCCAAAACGCCACCGCCGTCCCGGTGGACGCGACCGAGGGTCCCAACTCGCTGGAGTCGCTGGAGAACGTCACCGTGCGCGTCGACCGCAAGGTGACCGACGCACTGGTGCACCTGCTGCCCCGGCACATCAGGGCCGACCTCTCCGAAGTACTGTGCTCGGCCGCCCTGCGCGCCCTGCACACGACGTACCCGAAGCTGGACGGCACCGCGCGGACGCTGATCGACCTGGAACGCCACGGGCGCGACCTCCCGGTGCCGGGCGCCAACGTCAGCCGTACGGTGGGACGTTTCTCCACCCTGGTACCGGTGCTGTTCGCCTACGACCCGGCCCTGCCCGCCGACGAGGCCCTGCGCCGGACCCGGGACCAGGTCGACGCCCAGCCCGCCAGGGGCGCCGGACACGGGCTGCTGACACACCTCTCGGTCCGGCCCGAGGCGGAGGCCGTGCGTGGACTGCCCGCCGCTCCCATCGGGGTGAACTACCTGGGCCAGGTGGACGAGGTCTTCCTGCGCAGCGATCTGCTGAGCGTGCCGCGCATGGCCTACGGCAGTCAGCGCAGCGACGTGGGGACCCGGTTCCGGCTGATCGACCTGATCGGGTTCGTGGTCGCGGGCCGGCTCAACCTGACCGTCGGATTCAGCGCCAACCGGCACTCCGCCGCCACGCGCGAGACGTTCACCGCCGCCCTCGTCGACGAACTCACCGAACTCGCCGCGTGGGTCCGCCGGCTGGAGGACTGAGCCGCACCGGAGCAAGGACGGGCCCGGCGGACGCCCCACGTCCCCCGGGCCCGCCTCACGCGCTCAGCAGCAGGGACAGACCGCCGAGCGTGAGACCGATCATCACCACGAACAGCGGGATCTGCGGCAGGACCTTGCGTCCGGGCGGCAGCGCACCGACCGCCGAGTCGTGGGCCGCGATCACGCCGAAGACATGACCGGTGACGACGGCCACCACCTGGAACAGCGCGATGAACACCGCCGCGGGCACGGCGTACGCGGCGGCCTCGGCACCGCCGTGGTGCGCCGCCGCGGGCTCCCCCGAGACGAAGAAGACGTCGACGAACCGCTGGAGCTCCAGCAGCAGCACCGAGGCGTAGTGCGCCATCACGTACCCCACGGCGACCGGGACGAGGGACGGCGCCATGAGACCGCTGTGCCACGGGGCGCCGCGGGACAGGAGGCGTGCCGCGGTCTCCGACAGCCGCAGCAGGCCCAGCATCGTCAGGGCCGTCGCGAGCAGTCCCGCCGTACGCACCGGCGACTGCGGCAGCCCTTCGCTCACCGCCCGCCAGGCGCCCGTGTTGGCCAGACTGTCGAAGGCGGTGAGCGACAGCATCACCGACACCAGGGCGGACAGGCCCGGTTCGTCGCGCACGCCGGCCAGCCCGTTGAAGGGGTTGCGCAGGACCAGCCGCCGGTCGCCGTCGGCCGAGCGGCCCAGCGGCGACATCGCGGCGAGCAGCGAGGAGTACACCTCGAAGGCGTCGCCGCGGGCGAACCACCGTGAGCCGAACACGGTCGCCGCGACCAGTTGCACCGCCCCGTACACCCAGAGCCACAGCAGCACGGTGGCCGTCGAGTCGCGGGCCGGGGCGGCCAGTTCGAGCCAGCCGAAGCAGAACAGGCCGACGACGGCCGGCCACACCCCGACCCGGGCCGGCAGCCGGCGCAGCCCCTCCTCGGGGGCCACACGCGTCAGCGCGCACACCGCCTGGTGCACGGCGCGCAGGGGGTTCATCAGCCGCCAGACCGGACCCAGCAGCAGGGACGCGGGGACGAGTCCCACCCAGAACAGCACGAAGACCATGCCGAGCCCCAGTTCCGTGCCGCCGTACCCGGTCGTCAGCACGGTCAGCGTCAGCACGGCGGAGGCGAGGCCCAGCAGCCGCAGCGTACGCCGCAGCAGCGGATGGTCGACGACCGGGGACAGCGTCCCGGGCAGGGGCCGCCAGACCCGGCGCTGGTCGAACCGACGCTCCTGCCAGCGCAGTCGCAGCGCGTCGAAGGACGCGTACAGGGCGGTCGCCCCGGCGATCAGCGCGTAGGTGCGGGGAATGGGACCGGATCCGTGTCCGACCACGTGGGCGAGAGTGAGGGCTGAGACCATGCGCCCACGGTGGCCGCGGCCCGCCACGGCCGCCCAACCTCCGGGGGCCGCGCCTTCGGGCCCGGTGCGGACGATGCCCGGGGTGCCCGATCGGGCAGGCCGATGGGACCCACCGGTGTCGGATCACGCTGCTACGGCGCCCAGGTGCACCGTGGTCGTATGGAATCGACAGGCATGCGCGCGGTCGTCGGACGGAACTCCATCCCCACAGGCGCCGACCCGCTCGGCCGGCGCAGGTACCTGGCATACGCCGGGGTGGTGATCTACCTCTTCGGCCAGGCCTACGACACCTACTGGCACGCGAAGAACGTCTCCTTCGTCGTCGAACCCCCTGGTTCACTGTGGACCATCCACCTCGGGATATGGGTGGGCGCCCTCGTCACCGCGACGGCCGGTGCGACGCTGTGGCGCGTGCGGGGGTTCCGGGTGGCGGGCGGGCTGCTCGCCCTCGGAGCGGCGGTCGAACTCGCCGGATACTTCCTGGACATGTGGAAGCACTCGCAGGGCACGTCCCTCGACTTCTATCATGACCTGGTGTGGTACGGATTCGGCGTGGTGGTCATCGGCATGGTCAGGATCGAGGCCATGCGCCGCAACCTCCTCGGCCGCTCCGTCCAGCGGGACGACTCAGAGCTGTGAGGCATGATGAACCCTAGCGACGCCGACAAACTGGGCAAGGCCCTGGGGCCGCTCGGCGCCGAGCTGCTCACCGTGCTCTGGCAAAACGGCCGTGGCATGACGGTGCGCCAGGTGCTCGAGCAGGTCAATCACGGGCGGTCGGAGCCCCTCGCGTACACCACCGTCATGACGGTCCTCAACCGCCTGGTGAAACGCAACGTGCTGCGCCGCACCGCGGAAGGCCGTGGATTCGCCTACGAGGCCCTCGTGCGGGACGCGGCCGACCTCGCCGTGCGCGATGTCATCCGGGACCACGGTGTCTCCGCGGTCGCCCACTTCATCGACCAGTGCCAGGCGGAGCCGCAGTTGCGCTCGCGGCTGATGAGACTCGTCCGGGCGGACCCCGACGACACCTGACCGGCAGAACACGAGGCAAGGACACGGGGGAGTGGTGGAAGTTGGCGCGGCTTCGCAAAGCCATGTCACGGAAGTGGGCCGTCGGCGCGGGCCTCGGCCTCGGGGCGCTGCTCGCGCTGGCGCTGCTGGACGTGCTGATCTACCGGCTCCTCAGAGCGTGGCGCCGAAGGCCCGAGGCAGGACCGAGCAGGGGCGTCGCGGAAGTGCTCGACATCCTCGCCCTCACCGGCGGGGCGGCGGTCGCGCTGGTCATCGCGACGGTCGCGGTGACGGTGCTGGTGCGGGCGCTCGTGATCACGCGACGCGCCCTGGTGCGGATCGGCGAGCACGCCCTTCCCCCGTCACGGCGGCTGCTCTCCGTCGCACGCCAGGTCCTTCCTGGCAACGCTGTCAGAATCGTCCAGCTCGACGTGCGGGAGCCCCTCGCCCTCACCTACGGGCTGCTGAGACCCCTGGTTGCCGTCAGCACCGGCCTGGTGGACCGTGCGACGGACGAGGAACTGGCGGCGGTGCTCGGGCACGAGATGCACCACGCGCGTCGCCGGCATCCGCTCGGGCGGCTCGTCGTCGAGACGGTCGCCTCCGCCCTGTGGTTCCTGCCCGTCCCGCGCATCCTGGCCCGTCATGTGCGCATGCGTCAGGAACTCTCCGCCGACCAGGCCGCCCTGACGCTGGTCGCGCCCAGCGTCGTCGCCAGTGCACTGATGAAGTGCCTGTCCGAGAGCGGACCGGCCACCCTCGGCATCGGCATGGGCGGCGACGTGGCGCTGGAGGCCAGGGTCGCCCAGCTGGAGGAGGGACCGAAGCGCTTCGCCCACTTCCTGGGCTGCTGTCACCTGCGCCGTACGGTCCTGGTGGCCGTCGCCCTGGTGGGACTGGTCCTGTACTGCTGTGTGGCGACCGTGGCCGGCGGGGTCACCGCCGTAGTGCCCTGAACCGGCACCCCGGCCCCGCCCGCGCGGGGAGAGCGGCCCCGGCGGGCGGCCCGCCGGGGGCCGGCGGTCAGGCCACGCGCGCGTCGGCGACCCCCAGGGCCTCGTCGATCCGGGCCAGGCCCTCCCGTGCGTCCTCCTCGCTGATGTTGCACGGCGGCGTGATGTTCAGCCGGTTGATGTACACCATCGCGTTCAGTCCGCGTTTCATCAGTGCACCCATCAGCTCCGCACCCTGCGGGGTGAGGCGGTCCGGGGCGTCGAAGCCGACGTACATCTCCCGGGTCTCCTTGCTCTTGACGAGCTCCAGCGACCAGATGGCCCCGATACCGCGGGCCTCGCCGACACAGGGGTGCCGCTCGGCCATCTTCGTGAGCTCCGGCTCGAAGACCTCGCGGCCCAGTCGCGCGGCGTGCTCCACGACGCCCTCGTCGCGCATCGTGTCGATCGCCTCCACCGCCACCGCGCAGCCGAGCGGATGCCCGGAGTACGTGGAGCCGCCCGGGTACGGCGTCTTGCTGAAGGTCTCCACGATCTCGTCGCAGACGACGACCCCGGACAGCGGCACGTACCCGGAGTTGACCCCCTTCGCGAAGGTCATCAGGTCCGGGCGCACGCCCCAGTGGTCGGAGGCGAACCAGGCGCCGGTACGGCCGAACCCGACCATGATCTCGTCGAAGATCAGCACGATCCCGTACCGGTCGCACAACTCCCGCACCCCCGCCAGATATCCGGCCGGCGGGACCAGGACGCCGCTGCTGGTGCCACCGACCGGCTCCAGCACCAGGGCGGCGATGGTCTGTGCCCCCTCCAGGACGATGACCTGCTCCAGGTGCTCCAGCGCCCGGGCGCACTCCTGCTCCTCGGTCTCGGCGTAGAACGCCGAGCGGTACAGGTACGGCGGGAAGAACCGCACCACGCCCGCGTTGCCGGTGTCGTTGCGCCACCGCCGGGGGTCGCCGGTGAGCTGGATCGCCGTCGGGGTGGCGCCGTGGAACGAGTGGTGGGCGGAGAGCAGCTTGTACCGCCCCGTGTGCAGCCGCGCGAGCCGCACGGCGTGCTCCACCGCCTCGGCGCCGCCCGTGGTGAACAGCACCCGGTTCAGGCCCTCGGGCGCCAGCTCCGCGATCTTGCGGGCCGCCGTGGCCCGCCGTTCCTCGGCGAAGTGCGGGGCGATCACGCACAGCCGGTCGGCCTGCTCCTTCACCGCGGCGACCAGGCGCGGATGCTGGTGCCCCAGGTTCGCGTACACCAGCTGCGAGGAGAAGTCGAGGTAGCGGTTGCCGGCGTAGTCCCAGAACCACGATCCCCGGGCTCCGGCCACCGGAAGGGCCATGTGCGCGCCCTGCTGCACCCAGCCCCGGAAGAGATGTGCTCCGTCGTCGGCGACGACCGCCTGCGCGGCTTCGAGTCCGTTGCCTGTCTCGGAAGGTGTCATGGTCAGCACGGTAGGGCGGGGCCCTTCCTCCTCACAGTTCCGTTCGGGCGAGCTAATCGGCTACCTGACGCGGGTCACCGGTGCCTTGGGCAGCGGCCCCGGCGGCCGCCCGGAAACGAAAGCCGGACCCGCCGGGGTGTGCCGTCATGCGCCGGTAGAGCGAGGTGCGGTACGGCCAGTTGTTGGTCAGCGTTCCGTCGGCCGTCTTGAACCAGCTCGTGCACGCTCCCGCCCACACCGTGGCGTCGCAGCCCTCGTCCACGAGGCGCTGCCAGGCCTCCAGGGCCTCCGGCGTCGCCTCCATGGCCGCGCCGTCCGGGCGGGCGTCCAGCAGTTCGACGCACCCGGCGATGTGCTCCGCCTGCGCGTCCAGGGCGAGGGTCACCGAGTTGTGGCCGAGGTTGGTGTTCGGGCCGTACATCAGGAAGAGGTTCGGGAAACCGGGCACGTGCATGCCGAGGTACGCCCGTGCCCCGCCCCGCCAGACCTCGTGGAGCAGCCGTCCTCCGGGACCGGTCACCGTCATGGGCGCCAGGAACTCCGTGGTGCGGAACCCGGTCGCGTACACGATCGTGTCCACCTCGCGGTGGGCCCCGTCGGCGGTCTCGAAGCCCTTGGCGGTGATCCGTGTGATCGGCTCCGTGACGACGTCCACGTCGGAGCGGGCCAGCGTCGGATACCAGTCCGACGACAGCACGATCCGCTTGCAGCCCAGCGCGAAGTCGGGCGTGAGTCTGGCGCGCAGCTCCGGATCGGGCACCCCCGCGCGCAGATGCCGTACGGCCATGCCGCGCAGCAGCGCGCCCGCGGCCCGGTTGCCGCGCAGGGCCCGCAGCATCACCGCCTCCGAGCGGCGGTACAGCAGCGAGCGGTATGCGCGGTGGGCACCCGGCACGCCGCGCAGCAGCAGCGACAGCGCGGGGTGGAAACGGGCACCGGGCTTGGGCAGCACCCAGTTCGCCGAGCGCTGGACCACGTACAGCCGGCGTACCCGGTCCGCGATGGCGGGCACCACCTGGGCGGCGCTGGAGCCGGTGCCGACCACGGCCACGGACCGTCCGTCCAGCCCGTGGGCGTGGTCCCAGCGGGCGGTGTGGAAGGCGGTGCCCTCGAAGTCCTCGGCGCCGGGCAGCGCAGGCACGTGGGGGCGGTGCAACTGGCCCACGGCGGAGACCACGACGTCCGCGGCGTGGGTGCGGCCGTCCGCGGTGTGCAGGACCCAGCCGCGGGTGGCGGGATCGTGGCGCACCGCCGTGATCTCCGTGTCGTACCGCACATGCGGCAGTACCCCCTCGTCCCGGGCGCAGGTACGCAGGTACTCCAGCACCTGCGACTGCGCCGGGTAGCGCACCCGGCCGTCGCGGTAGGGGGCGAACTCGTACGAGTACAGGTGCGAGGGGATGTCGCAGCCGGCCCCGGGATAGGTGTTGTCCCGCCAGGTGCCGCCCAGGTCGGACGCCTTCTCGTACACGGTGAACGAGGTGATGCCGCGCCGCCTGAGCTGCACGGCGGCGGCCAGTCCGGCGTAGCCTGCACCGATCACCGCCACGCGGGTCGACGTGTCGGGGCGCCGGGTCATGGCCGCACGGGGCCCGTCTTGCGGTACACCGCGACGTGCGCCTGGCTCTCACCGGTGAACGCGCCGCCGTCCCAGTCCGCGTACCGCCGCTCCAGGGTCAGCCCGGCCAGCCGCGCCATCAGGTCCAGTTCACTGGGCCACACGTACCGGAACCGCACGGTGTGCTCCCGCTCCGCGGCCGGGTCGGCCAGGCGGTAGCGGGGGTGCATGTGCTGGTGGACCGGATCGTGGTGGACGATGCCCAGGTCCAGACGGGTACCGCCGTCGCGTGCCACCTCCATCCGCTGCCCGCTCCGACGCGCCCCCTCGAAGCGCGCCGCGTCGGGCACGAAACCCTGGAAGACGAAGGCACCTCCCTCGGGGAGCAGGTCCGCAGCGCCCGCGAGGCAGCGGATCTGGTCCTCCTGGGTGGCCAGGCTGTAAAGGGTGTTGAAGACGATGTAGACCAGGCCGAACGGGCCCCGCACGTCCGGTCGCACGAAGTCGCCGTGCACCAGCGACACCTTGTCGCTGCCGGGCTTGCCGCGCAGCCGTTCCAGCATCTCGGCGGAGGCGTCCACACCGGTGACCTCCACGCCCGCCGCGGCGGCCAGCGGCAGGGCCACCCGCCCCGTGCCCACGCCGAGTTCGAGGACCCGGGACTCCCCGGTGTCCTTGGCGACGCGCGCGGCGAGACCGGCCAGGAAGCGCACGGTGGGCTCGGTGTCGTCCTGGAGACGGACGATCCAGTCGTCGTAGATGTCGGCCAGCTCTTCGCCGTAGCTGGTGGGGCCGTACTGCTGCTCGGTGGTCATGCTGCGGGACACCTCCGGGGCGAGAAGGGCGAGAAGGGCGCGAGGGGCGAGGGGCGAGGGGCGAGAAGGGTGAGGGGCGAGAAGGTGAGGGGCGAGAAGGGCGGACGGGAAGGGGCCGGGGCGGGTCAGCGGACCCCGGAGAACGCGACCTCCATGCGCTCGGGTCCGCGCAGGATCACATGCGGGCGGTACTCCAGCGACTCCCTCACCAGTTCCGGGTCGTCGACCCGGGAGAAGAAGGCCTGCAGGGCGAGGGCCGCCTCCAGCTTGCCGAGGTTCGCGCCCAGGCAGCGGTGCACCCCGCTGGAGAAGGACAGGTGGTCAAGACGCCGGCCGGTGGCACGGGTGATGTCGAAGCGGTCGGGCTCGTCGAAGACCTCGGGATCGCGGTTGGCGGCCGCCGCCAGGAGCAGCACATCCGTGCCGGCCGGGATCTCGAAACCGTCCAGCTCGATGGACTCCTTGGCCATCCGGTGCAGGATCTGCACCGAGGGCTCGAAGCGGAGGATCTCCTCCACCGCCCCGAACGCGAGGGCGGGGTCCTCCCGCAGCATCGCCAGCTGCTCGGGGTGGCGCAGTAGGGTGAGGATGCCGTGCGTGATCAGGTTGGCGGTGGTCTCGTGCCCCGCCATCACCAACAGGGCGAGCGTGGCGAGCAGTTCCTTCTCGGAGAGCCGGTCGCCCGCCTCCTCCGCTTCCACCAGCCGCGTCAGCAGCCCCTCGCCCCGGGCGCCGCCGGACGCGATCAGGTCGCGGAAGTACTGGTAGAACGCGGCCCGGGTCTCGGTGTCCTCCTTGTCGATCTCCGGCGTCCGGTTCGCCGCCATCAGCGGATCCAGCGCCCGGCCCAGAACCGTTGACCAGGTGCCGAAGATCTTGTGGTCCTCGGGCGGCACACCGAGCATCTCGCAGATCACCCGCACCGGTACGGGATACGAGAACACGCTCGGGACGTCCACGGGCGAACCGGCGCGGGCCACCTGGTCCACCAGGTCGTCGACGATCTCCCTGATCCTGCCCTCCAGGCTCTGCACCATGCGCGGCGTGAACGCCTGGGTGACCAGGCCCCGCAGCCGGGTGTGGTCGGGAGGGTCGAGGAAGGTCATGACCTCCTTGCGCGACTCGACCGCGTCCGTACTGAGGATCTTGGACTTGCCGCGGTCCGCGCTGGCCACCGGTGAACGCAGCACGGTCTCCACGTCCTTGTGCCGGCCCACCACCAGCAGCGCGCCGTCCATCGCGTAGAAGGGCGACGCCTCACGCATCCGGTGCAGCGCCGGGTACGGATCGGGGCGGTTCGCCGGGTCGAAGAAGGTGATCAGGTGCTCTTCCGGGCTCCGCGCGGCGGAAGCCGTCGTCGTCTCCGTCATGCGCCGAGGATCGGGCCACCGCAGCGCGCCCGCCCAGCCGCCGACGCCGTGGTCGTTCGGGCACCTCACATACACCCTCCAAAGGGCACTCCCCCTGCCCGCGCCCAGCACCGAGGGTGGCCCGACATGGGAACCGAACCGCTCGACCCCGCTGCCGCGGCGACCGCGTACGCGGCACCGCCGCCGCGGGGAGCAGCCTTCGACGCCTGGCGCGACTGGGAGAACCGGGACGGCGCCCACGGCCTGGTCGCGGCCGGCATCCTGGCGGCCAACGCCCGCAACGTCCAGCCGTGGCGGTTCACCGTCGACGACGGCGCCGGACGTGTCGACCTGTACGCCGACCTCACCCGCAGGCAGGGCGCCCTCGACCCGTTCGACCGCGAACTCCACGTGGGTCTCGGCTGTGCCCTGGAGAACATGGTGCTGGCCGCCCGCGCCCGCGGACTGGCCCCCGAACTGACCCTGCTGCCCGACCCCGGGCGGCCCGAGCACGCCGCGACCCTGCGCCTGACCCCCGGCGAGCGGGTCCCCTCCGAGCTGTACGACGCCATTCCGCACCGCCGCACCAACCGCGGCCCCTTCCGGCGCGAGCCGCTGCCACGAGCGCTGCTCGACGAGATCGGCGCCCTCGCCGCCGACGACCCGGGCGCCCCCGCCCTCCTCTGGTTCGCCGACGAGGAGCGGCGGGCGCGCGTGGCACACCTGCTGGTCGAGGCGACCGAGGCGGTCGTCGCCGACGAGGGGCAGTCGCTCGCGGGCCACCGCTGGTACCGGGGCACGGACGGCGCCGTCGAACGCCACCGTGACGGAATGACCGTGGACACCCAGGGCATGTCGCGCACGATGAGCAGTCTCGGCAAGCGGCTGCCCGCGCCCTCGCGGCGCACCGCCGACCGGTTCTGGCTGCGCAACACCCGCTCCGTACACGTCGCCACCGCCGCCGCCTTCGGCATGGTCACGGTGGCCGACACCGACGACCCGGCCCTGCGGATGCGCGGGGGACGACTGCTCCAGCGCGTCCACCTGTTCGCCACCGCCAGGGGACTGGCCGTCGGACACCTCAACATGATGACCGTCCGTGCCGACCGCGAACGCGAACTGGGGCTGCCGCCGCGCTTCGGCAAGGCACTGGACGAACTGGTCGGCGACGCGGGCGGCCGGACCCTGGTCACCTTTCGCATCGGCCGTCCGGCCCGTCTCGCCGGCACCAGCCCCCGGCGCCCCGTCGCCACCGTCCTCGGTGCCGACGCCGGGTGACGCCGGGTGACGCCCGGCCGCACACCTACCGTTCGGCGGACCCGCTCCGCCACCATGCCGAGGAGGCAGAGACCACCATGTACGACGCGATAGTCGTCGGTGCCCGGGTCGCCGGAGCGACGTCGGCCATGCTGCTCGCGCGGGCCGGCCACCGGGTCCTGCTGCTCGACCGGGCGTCCTTCCCCAGCGACACGATGTCCACCCACTACGTCCACCAGCCGGCCATCGCCCGGCTCGCCCGATGGGGTCTGCTGGAGCGGCTCGCCGCCACCGGCTGCCCGCCGCTCGACGTGGCCCGCTGGACCCTGGAGGACGTCAGCATCACCGGGTGCGCGCCACCCGTGGACGGCATCCGGACCGCCTACGGCCCCCGCCGCTACGTGCTCGACCACCTCCTGGTGACCGCGGCCGTCGAGGCGGGTGTCGAACTGCGTGAACGCGCGAACGTCACCGCCCTGGTACGGGACGGCGACCGGGTCACCGGCGTACGGATCAAGGGCGCGAACGGCGAGTACACCGAGCACGCGAAGGTGGTGATCGGCGCCGACGGCATCGACTCCGTCGTGGCCAAGGAAGCCGGCGCCCGCCGCTACGAGGAGGCGCCGAGCCTCAACTGCCTCTACTACACGTACTGGAACGGCCTCAAGGCCGACTACGAGGTGTACGTACGCGGTCGTCGCGCCATCGGGGTGGTGCCCACGCACGACGACAACGTCATGATCGGCATCCAGTGGCCGCGAGCCCAGTTCGACAGTGTGCGCGCCGACATCGAGGCGTCCTATCTGACCGCCCTGGAGGAGACCGCGCCCGAACTCGCCCAGCGCGTCCGGGAGTCCGAACGGGCGGCCCGCTTCACCGGCACCGGCCGGCTGCCCAACTTCTTCCGTCGTGCCGTCGGCCCCGGCTGGGCCCTGGTCGGGGACTCCGGCTTCCACAAGGATCCCGTGGGCGCCTTCGGCATCAGCGACGCGCTCCGCCACGCTGACCTCCTCGCGGGGCTGCTGGCCCCCGCGCTCGGCGGCGAACGCCCGGTCGACGAGGCGCTCGCCGACTTCGCCGAACAGCGCGACGAGGACGCCATGCCGGAGTACTTCTTCAACCTCCAGGCGGCCCAGCTCGAACCGATGCCGGAACTGCTCAACGTGCTGAGGGTCATCGAGGACGACCAGGACCAGATCGACCGGTTCTTCGGCCTCATCGCCGGCAGCTACACCTGGGACGTGTTCTTCACTCCGGACCTCATCGAGCGAGCGGCGGGACTGGCGGGCCAGGAGGCCTGACGCCGGGCAGGACGAAGGGCGGTGGGGAGGATGGTCCTCCCCACCGCCCTTCGCGCTGCTCCCGGCGTTCCGCCGCGCGTCCTACGCGGCGGTCACGGTCACCGGCAGCCGGGCCAGCCTGCGCTGCATGAACAACGGGAGCCATTCGGGCGCCTCGACCGCCTCCGAGGCCAGCCGGGCCGGCCAGCGGGCCAGCGCGTCCAGCAGCAGCGTCCCCTGCTGCTTGGCGAGCGCCGCGCCCAGGCAGTAGTGCAGGCCGTGACCGAGCGCCAGGTGCCGGGCGCCGGCCCGGGTGATGTCGAAGCGGTCGGGGTCCTCGTAGACCGCGGGGTCCCGGTTGGCCGCGCCGATGAACGTCAGGACCCGCACCCCGGCCGGCAGGGTGCGACCGCCGATCTCCAGTTCCTCCGCGGTCCAGCGTCCGCCGCCGGCGGTGGCCAGTTGCAGCGGACTCTCGTACCGCATCACCTCCTCGGTGGCCGCCGCGGCGAGTTCCGGATGCTCGCGCAACAGGGCCAGCTGGGCGGGATTGCGCAGGAAGGACAGGACCGCGCTCGCCGTGAAGGCGACCAGCGTCTCGTGGCCCGAGATGAACACCAGCGCGGCGTTGGCGTGCAGTTCGCTGCGGCTGAGTGCGCCGTCCAGGTGCGCCCGCACGAGGGAGGAGAAGAGGTCGTCGCCCGGGCTCTCGGCCCGGACCCGGGCGAGGTGCGCGAAGTAGTCGTCGAAGGCCTCGTACGCCGCCACCGCGCTGTCGATCGAGGACGGGGCGGCCGGTATGTCCGCGGCCGGCGACATGGCCTGCCCCCAGGCGCGGAGCTTGGGCAGGTCGGCCCGGGGAACGCCGAGCAGGTCGCCGATGGCCTGGAGCGACACCGGGAACGCCAGCTCGTCCACGACCTCCAGACGGCCGCGGCGCAGCCCGTCCGCCAGGATCGAGTCGGCCAGTGACCGCGCGTCGGCGAGGACCCCGCCCAGGCGCGGTGAGGCGAACGGGCGCCGGGTGAGCCCGCGCAGCCTGGTGTGGTCGGGCGGATCGGTGAACAGCAGGGTCCGGCTCATGGACCGCAGCGACTCCGGCACCACGGTGGCCATCAGCTCCGCCACCGGATCGGGCGGCTCCAGCCGCATGCGCGGGTCGGCGAGCAGCGCGGTGGCGTCCGCGTGGCCGCTGACCACGTACGAGTCGAGATAGTCCCAGTACGCGGGGCCGCCCAGCGCCCTGATCCGTTCGTAGTGGGGGTAGGGATCGGCCCGGAACGCGTCGTTGTACGGGTCGAAGTCCTCCAGCGCCGGCACCTCGCCGGGTACGGTGCCGGTGTCCTCGACGGGCTGCTGCGTCATCACATTCCTTTCGGGCCGGTCAGCTCCGCCAGTGCGTCGGCGGGCAGCCGGCCGAGCATGGCCAGCAGGTTGTCCGGGGAGAAGAACTCCTCGGCGGGCACCGATCCCGCGATCATCCCGAAGAACCGGTCGGCGTCCTCCTGGTGGGCGGCGACGACCTGGACCAGTTGCCGGGTCATCGGGTCCAGATCGAAACCGGCCGCCTCGCACGTGAACTCGTAGATCAGCTCGGAGCGGGCGTCGCGGGCACGCGCGTAGGCGGCGAGCGCGCTCTCCCACTCCTCGGCACCGGAGCGCACCCGGTCGACGGCGTCCGCGAGCAGTTCGGCGTCCCGCCAGGCGTCCGAGATGCCCTGACCGGTGAGCGGGTCCTTGTGGTAGCCGGCGTCGCCCACGAGGGCCCAGCCGGGACCGTACGGCTTGCGGTAGAAGTTGCCGAGGTCGGCGGTGCCGCGGAACCGGTCGACGCGTTCCGCGCCGTCGGCCAGCTCCCGCGCCAGCGCGGGCGCCGCTTCGGCGATGGCCTTGTGGTAGTGGCCCTCGATGTCCGAGCGGTAGGCGGGGTAGAACGCGTGCGGGCGGGCCACCTGGATCAGACAGGCGTCGTCGTGGGTCGGGATCACCCCGATCTGCTTGTCGCCCATGAGGAACACCTCGTTGAGGTGCCGGCGGTCCGGTGACAGACCGCGCCAGTAGGCGTAGTAGACGACGGTCAGCGGCGGACGCTCGTGGTACTTCACGGCGCCCGTCTCCCGCGCCACCAGGGAGTTGCGGCCGTCGGCGCCCACCACCAGCGGGGCGTGCGCCGTGTGCTCCCGGCCGCGCCGTTGGTAGCGCACCCCGGTCACCCGCCCGTCGTCGTCCCGGAGCAGGGACCGCACGGTGCACCGCTCGCGCACCTCCGCCCCCGCCTCACGGGCCGCGTCGACGAGCAGCTCGTCGAGCACCGTGCGGCGCGGGGCGAGGGCGCTGTCGACGCCGTCGTGGGGCGGGGCGAACCCCCGCACCGACAGGTCCTCGCCGAACCACCAGCGCGCCTGCGTGATCGGCGGGCAGCCGGTGCCGGCCAGCCGGTCCAGGAGGCCCCAGCGTCGCAGGCGGGCCAGGCCGCTCGGCTGGACGTAGTGCGTCGAGACGGTGTCCTTGGGAAACGCCGCACGGTCCAGGACCAGCACGCGGTACCCCTTGCGAGCCAGCAGCATCGCCAGCGGCGATCCCGCGCAGCGGGCACCGACGACTATGACGTCGTACATATGACCTCCGCGTACGTGCGGGGCGGCGGCCGGCGGACGCCGGTGCCCCGGACAGCAAAGCGGGGCGGCCCGGGGACCGTAAGGCCTGGGGGAGGTGCCCGGTCGGGCAGCGCCTTCGGCCCGCCGTCCCGGTCGTCACCGGCGGCCCCGATCCACCGCCCTGACGGCCCTGTCGCCGCCCACGGCGGCCCGGGCAGCCTGAGTGCCGTCCGACACACACCGGCTCGACCGACACGGGAGCGTGGAATGGCCCTGGACACCGGCAGGTTCGAAGAGATCAAGGAAGTGGCCGGACGCCGCAAGGAGGAGGAGGTCTTCGACTTCGCCCGGCAGCAGACCGGCGGCATCGCGGGGCTCCTCGACGACGTGTTCGGGAACATGCCCGAGGCCTTCCGCGCCGACCGGGCCAAGGGGCAGGAGGCCCGGTTCCAGTACCTGATCAACACGCCCGACGGCGTCTTCGAGTACTACGTCGAGATCGCGGACGGCGGCTGCCGGACCGCCCGGGGCCGCATCGACTCCCCCAAGCTGACCACCACCGTGGGCCTGCCGACCTTCCTCAAGCTGCTGACCGGCCGCCTCAACGGGATGCAGGCGTTCCTCGGCGGCAAGGTCAAGCTCTCCGGCAACACCCTGTACGCCGCCAAGTTCGAGCACTGGTTCGAGCGCCCCGCCTGACGGACAGCACCGCCCAACGCCCTGGGGGAGGCCCCGTGAAGTTCGGTATCGCACTGCCCACCGTCGGTCCGCCGGGCCGCCGGCGCTATCTGATCGACGTGGCGACGGCCGCCGACCGGATGGGGTTCGACTCCGTCTGGGTCAGCAGCCACGTCGCCCTGCCGCGGACCCGCAACAGCACCTGCCTGTATCCGCGGGCCAAGACCGCCAACGCCTACAACTGGGGCGTCGCCTGGCTGGAGCCCGTCGCCGTGATGGGCGTGGTCGCCGGAGTCACCGAGCGCGTGCGGATCGGCACCCACGTCCTGGCGCTGCCCTACCGCAACCCCGTCATCCTCGCCTCCGAACTGGCCTCGCTGGACCAGCTGTCCCTGGGCCGGACCGTGCTCGGGGCCGGCATCGGCTGGATGGACGAGGAGTTCAAGACCGTCGGAGTCCCGCGCACCCAGCGCGGTGCCCGCACCGACGAGGCCATCGAGGTGATGCGCACTCTGTGGAGCGCCCGTCACCCCACCTCGTTCCACGGCAGGTTCACCGACTTCGACGACATGTGGCTGGCCTCCCGGCCGCACAGCCGCACCGGACCGCCCGTGTACGTGGGAGGCAACACCGAAGCCGCCCTGCGCCGGGTGGCCCGGGCCGGCGACGGCTGGCTCGCCCACGAGCTGTACCCCGACGAGATCACGGCCGCCCGCACCACCCTCGACCGGCTCACCACCGAGGCCGGCCGCGACCCCGCCGCCGTCGAGATCACCGTGCGCCGCGCCCTGGTTCCGCCCTTCGAAGTCATGGACTTCATGTCCGACCGGGTCAGCATCACCGGCACCCCGGAACAGGTCGCCACGGAGATCGACGCCTACCGCCGGGCCGGGGTGCAGCTGATGGTCCTGGACCTGTCCATGCGCCCCGCGGAGATCGTCGAAACCATGGAGTGGCTGATCAAGGACGTTCTCGTCCTGCTGTGACCCGCTTTCGCAGCTTCGCGCCCACCCACCGACCCTGGAGAGCAGATGACCACGCCGGAGAACACCGTCGCCGACCGCGAGGCGCGCAAGGCCAAGATCAAGGAAATGGTCTGCCGGATCCTGGAGATCGACCCCGAGCAGCTCACCGACACCAGCCGGTTCAAGGAGGAGCACGACGCCGACTCACTGCGGGCCATCGAGATCCTGGCCGGCCTGGAACGCGAGTTCGGCATCACCATCGAGCAGGAGGAACTCAGCCGCATGGTCAACCTGGACGGTGTGGAGTCGGTGGTGGACCAGGCTCTTCCGGCGCGGTGAGCGCCGTGACGACCCCGGCCCCCCACCCGGAGGCGCAGGGGACACGACGGGTGGTGGTCACCGGGCTCGGCACGGTGACCAGCATCGGCATCGGCGTCGAGGAGTTCCTCGCCGGACTGCGCGAGGGACGCAACGGCGCCCGGCCCATCACCGCGTTCGAGACCGAGGGCTTCGCCCACGCCAACGGCTGCGAGGTCACGGGCTTCGACCCCGCCGAGTGGATCACCCACACCCCCGCCGAACACCTGGGCCGGGCGGCGCAGTTCTCCACGGCCGCCGCGGTCATGGCGGTGCGCGACGCCGGGATGGACGTCGCGGAGCTGCGCTCCCGCCGCGCCCTGGTCTGCGTCGGCACCACCGACGGCGAGTCGGCCGACCTGGACCGACTGGTCGCCACCGAGATCGCCGACGGCCCCGAGCACCTCGACCCGGCCGTCGCCCGCCGCAGCTCCGCCGGACGACTCTCCTCCGCCGTGGTCGCCGAACTGGGCCTGACCGACGTCGAGGCCACCACGCTGGCCACCGCCTGCGCGGCCGGCAACTACGCCATCGGCTACGGACTCGACGCGCTGCGCTGCGGAGACGTCGACGTCGCCCTGGTGGGCGGCGCCGACGCCATGTGCCGCAAGACCTTCACCGGCTTCTACCGGCTCGGCACCATCGCCCCCGAGGCGTGCCAGCCCTTCGACCGCAACCGCAAGGGCATCCTCACCGGCGAGGGCGCCGGCATCCTGCTCCTGGAAACCCTGGAGTCCGCGCTCGCCCGCGGTGCCCGCATCTACTGCGAGGTCCTCGGCTACGGACTCAACTGCGACGCCCACCACCCGGTCGCCCCCGACGGCGACAGCATCGCCCGCTGCATCGAACTCGCCCACGCCAACGCCCGCGTCAAACCCGAGGAGATCGACTTCATCTCGGCGCACGGCACCGGCACCAGGGCCAACGACGTCACCGAGGCCGCCGCGATCCGGCGCGTGTTCGGCGACCGGCCGCCGAGCACCATCTCCATCAAGGCGATGATCGGACACACCATGGGTGCGGCCAGCTCACTGGCCTCCGCCGCTTGCGCCCTGGCCATCGTCGAGGGATTCATCCCGCCCACCATCAACCACGTCGAGACCGACCCCGAGTGCGGACTCGACTGCGTTCCCAACGTGCCGCGCGAGGCCGACCTGCGCGTCGTGCAGAACAACGCCCTCGCCTTCGGCGGCAACAACGCGGTCCTCGTCCTCGGCAAGTACACGGAGGCCGCCCCGGACCCGGCCGGGGAGGTGCGATGAGCGCGCTGATCACCGGGATGGGCGCCAACTGCAGCGTCGGCGCCGACCGCGTCGCCACCTTCGACGCGCTGTGCGCCGGCCGCACCGGACTGGCGCCCCTGCGCGGCTTCGACCGCGCCAACTTCCGCGCCCGCAACGCCTACGAGATCGACGACCGGCCCGCCCCCGGCGCGGACCGCCCGTTGCGCCCCACCCGGTGGCTCCTGGCGGCCGTGGCCGAGGCCCTGGCCGACGCCGGCCTCCCCGAGGACCTCACGGGCATACCCGTGATCGTCGGCACCACCCTGCGCGAGCTGCGCTCCGCCGAGCTGAACTGGTGCGACGGCGCCCCGCTCGACCCGGCGGACCTGCACTTCGGCACCGCACTGCGCCGCCGCTTCGGGGCCGACCGCACCTACACCGTCGCCAACGCCTGCGCCGCCTCCCTGTACGCCCTCGGCATGGCCGTCGACCTGCTCGACCTCCGGGAGGCCGAGACCGTGGTGGTGGCGGGCGCCGACACCATCACCGAGAGCACCTACGGCATGCTCGACCGGGTCTACCAGAAGCCGCCCGAATCGGTGCTGCCCTTCGACCGCGGCCGACGCGGCATGCTCCAGGGCGACGGCGCCGCCGCGGTGGTGCTGCGGCGCGAACCGGGAGCCGGGCGCCGGCCGCACGCCAGGGTCAGGGGCGTCGGCGTCAACTGCGACGCCCACCACCCCTCGGCACCCGACGTGGACAGCATCGCCCGGGTGATGCGCGACGCCCACGCGCGGGCCGGGGTCAAGCCCGCCGACATCGACCTGGTCCTGCTGCACGGCACCGGGACCCCGCACAACGACGCGGCCGAGGCGCAGGCCCTCGTCGAGGTCTTCGCCCGGGTGGACACCGCGCCCCGGATGACCGCGATCAAGTCGATGATCGGGCACACCGCCGGCGCCTCCGGACTGCACAGCCTGATCACCGCCGTGCAGTCGCTCGACTCCGGCAGGGTGCCGCCCACCCTCGGACTCGCCGACCCCATCGACGAGATGGCCGGCTTCCGGCTGGGCCCCGACGCGGCCGTCGACCCGGAACTCTCCCTGGCCCAGATCGACTCCTTCGGCTTCGGCGGCCTCAACGCCGTGGCCGTCGTGGAAAAGGTGGCGTAGATGCGGGCGGCGGAAGCGACGGCGCGGGCCGAGGTGCTGATCAGCGGTTCGGGCACGGCGATCACAGGGGTGCGCGGACCGGACGCCCTGTCGGACCCGCCGGAGACCGTGCCGGGCCCGGACCCGGTGAGCACCCTGCGGGGATCCGGCCTGCGCTACAAGGACCGGGCCACCAAACTGGCCCTGTGCGCCGCCCGGGACGCGCTCGACGACGCCGGACTGCTCGGCCCCGACGGCGAACTCTGCGTCGACGGGGACGACTTCGGCGTGGTGGTCAGCAGCAACTGGGGCAACGTCGACACCGTCTGCGAGACCGCCGCCACGATCAGGAGCAGCACGTACCGGGCCACCAGCCCCATGCTGCTGCCCAACACCGCCGGCAACGTCACGGCCTCCTGGGTCGCCATCACCCACGGGCTGCGCGGCGCCAACGTCACCCTGTGCAACGGCGCGACCTCCGGGCTCGACGCGGTCCACTGGGCCCGTACGCTCATCGCGGCCCGGCGGCTGCGACGGGCCCTGGTCATCGGGGTCGAGCCCGTCAACGAGCCGGTCCTGCACCTGGTCGGCGACGCCGGACCGCTGTTCGACGGTGCCGTCGCCCTCGTCGCCGAGGCCGCCGACGCCGTGGAGGCCCGCGGCGGCACCCCCCGCGCCCGCATCGGCCGCTACGTCCGCGCGGGCGACCTGCCCCGGGCCCTCGCCGCCGCCCGCGAGAACGAGAGCCGCCCACCGGACGCCTGGTGGCCGCCGGAGTTCCCGCTCGCGCCCGCCGCCCCCGTCCCGCCGCCCCCGACCGGCGTCCCCGCCCGTGACCTGCGCGCACGGCACGGCCACTGCTCGGGCGCCCTCGGCGTGATGCAGTGCGTGGCCGCCACCGCCGAGCTCACCCGTACCGCGGGCCACTCGATGCTCGCCGCCGCGGGCCGCGGGCCGGGCGGCGACGGCCCCGGCGAGGACGACGCCGCGGCCGCCCTGGTCCTGCACGGAGTGTCCGTGGCGCCCGCGGGAGCCGCCTCATGAGCGCCCTGCGCGTGACCCTGGTGCACGGACTGGCCGGCAGCACCCGGCTGTGGGACGCGTGTCGCGCCGAGGCGCCCGAGGGCGTCCGGACGACCGCGGCCGACGTCCGCTGGCCCTTCGACGGCACCGCGGGCCCCGGGCTCGCCGGCGACCCGGCCGGCCTCGTCGCCGACGTGGTGCGCGGCACCCGGGCCGAGGTCGTGGTGGCCCACTCCTTCGCGGCCAACGCGCTGCTCGAACACCTCGCTTCACCGCAGGCGTCGCCGCTGCGCGCGGCCGTTCTCGTGGCGCCCTTCTACCGACCGCGCCGACAGGACTTCGACTGGGAGACGATCTCCTACTACTTCAACCGCTTCCACCTGATCCTCGAAGAGGGGCTGCACGTGTCCGCGGGCGGCCGCCTCGACCCCGAGGTCCGGCACGCGATGGCCCTGCGGGTCCGCGAGAGCATCGGCCCGTACGGCTGGATGGACTTCTTCGGGGCCTACCTGCGCACTCCCGCGCTGCCGCTGCACCGCGTCCGGCTGCCCGTCCTGGTCGTCGCCGGCAGCGACGACCGCGCCGCACCTGTGTCCGACGCCCGCGCGCTCGCCGGTGCCCTGCCCGCGGCCCGGCTCGCCGAGTTCCCGGGATGCGGGCACTTCCCGATGGCCGAACGCGCCCGGTCCTTCGGCCGGCTGCTCGGCGACTTCCTCGCCCCACCCGACCGCTCCGCCGGCGCCCCGTCGGCCGACGCCCCGCTGGAGATGACGTGACCAAGGCACCCGTGACCACCGCCCCCTCGCTGCCGGATTCCGTGGAGGTCCTGGAGCGGCCCTCGACCGTGCAGCTGCGGCCGCGGTACGAGGGCTCCAACATCTGTACCTGGATCGGCTTCAAACACGTCAACTACCTTGTGGAGGAGGCCGTCCTCGAACACCTGCGACGCAGCGGCTGGCCCGCCGGGATGCTCTACGAGGACTTCGGCCTGTGCGTCGACATCGTGAGTGTCGAGGCCGCGATCCTGTCCGCCACCCACATCGACGACATCGTCTCCGCCCGGGTCGTCGCCGAGGGGCCGCCCGTCGGACAGGAGATCGCCCTGACCGTCTCCCTGGACGTCCACGGCTCGGCGACCCCGGTCAAGACCGTTTCCGCCAAGGTCCGGGTGGCCCTGCGGCACGACCCGCGCGGCGGCGGCGCCGCCCCGGTGCCCCAGGTCCTGGAACGCTTCACCGTCAAGGAGATCGACCGCGCGCACCTGGTCCGGGTACCCGTCGCCGCCACCCCGCCGGCGAGGGTGGCCGACGGCGACGAACTGCTCGCCGCGCTGACCTCGGACGCCAACGCCTTCGGCTGGAAGTGGCGCATCCCGTACTTCTACTGCCACTTCACCGAGCGCCTCCAGATGTCCGGCTATCTGCGTCTGATGGAGGAGGCCGTCGACCGCTTCCTGGCCGACCGCGGCATCTCCATCAAACGGCTGCTGGACGAACAGAACTGGATCCCCGTCGTACCGAAGAACTCCGTCGTCATGCTCGCCGAGGCCCGGATGGAGGAGGACATCTACACCGTCCTCACCGTCGAGGACGTCTTCAAGCGGCTCATCTACACCGCCCGGATGGACTGCTACGTCCTGCGCGACGGCGTGCCCGTGCACACCGCCACCGGCCGCATCACCCACGGCTACGCGCTGATCGAGAACCGGCGCGACTGGAGCCTGGTGGAGTTCGACGACCGCATGGTCCAGCGGCTCAACGGGCAGCACGGCTGATGGACCCCGTCCTGGTCACCGGAGTCGGTGCCGTGACCTGCCACGGCACCGGAGTGCCCGCCCTCGGCGCCGCGATGGACCGGGCCCGCGGCAGGCAGCCGGACAAGGTGCCCGACCCGTGGGCGCGCATGGAGCTGCCCCTGATGTACCTGGTGCCGGAACCGGCCCTCGACGAGGAACCGGACACCGGCCCGGGCCGCGCCACCACCTTCGCCCTGCGCGCCGCGCACGAGGCGCTGGCCGGCGCCGGTCTCGACCGGGACGCGCTGCGCGCCGCCCGGGCCGCGGTGGTGCTCGGGACGTGCATGGGAGCCCTCGGCGACCGGGAACGGGAGCGGGACCGGGACCGGGAACGGGCCCGGGAACGGAGCGGCGGGGCCGCGCCGTCCGCGCCGCCGCACGATCCGCCGGCGGCGCCGGACCGGCGGCCCGACTTCGAGGTCTCCTCACGGCTGGCGGCCGACCTCGGTGTCACCGGTGCGGCGAGCAGCACCAGCAACGCCTGCGCCGCCAGTGGCTTCGCGCTCGCCACCGCAGCCGACATGATCCGCTGCGGCGAGGCCGACGTCGTCGTCACCGGCGGCGCCGACGCCTACTCCCGCATCGCCCTAGCCAACTTCAACCGGCTCGGCGCCGTCGACGCCCACGGCTGCCGTCCGTTCGCCGCCGACCGGGCGGGCACCGTCTTCGGCGAGGGCGCCGGCGTCGTGGTGCTGGAATCGGCGGCGTACGCCCGGGCCCGCGGTGCCCGGCCGCTCGCCGAGGTCGGCGAGGCCGGCTGGAGCTGCGACGCCGGACACCCCACCGCCCCCGAGGAGAGCGGCGAACAGATCGTCCGCGCCCTGCGGGACGCCCTCGACCGCACCCACGTCGAACCCCACGAGATCGGCTGCGTGATCCCGCACGGCACCGGAACCCGGCTGAACGACCGGATCGAGAGCGCCGCCCTGCGGACCACGTTCGGGCCGCGGACGGAGGTACCGCCCCTGTACAGCCTCAAGGCGCTCCTCGGCCACACCGGAGGAGCCGCCGCGGCCCTCGCCGCCGTCGCCGCCACGGTCGTCCTCGGCCGCGGCACCGTGCCCCCCAACGTGCCGGTCGGCGCGCCGGATCCGGACTGCTCGGTCCCGCTCCCGACGGCCGCGACGCCGCTGACCGCCCGGTCCGTGCTGGTCAACGCCTATGCCTTCGGCGGCAACAACATCTCCCTGGTACTGCGGGAGGCCCTGCCGTGCTGACGCCGCACCGCCCCGCCGAGGCGGACATCGTGGTCACCGGCGTGGCCACCGTCGTACCCGGTCCCGGACGGCCGCCCGGCGCCTGGTTCGACGCCGACGCCGAACTCGGCCCGCGCGGCCACAAGTACCTCCCCCAGGGCGCCCGTTACCTGCTCGCCGCCGGGCGACGCGCCCTGCGCTCCGCGACGGCGCCCGTGCAGGTGCCGCCGGACCGGCGCGGCCTCGCGGTCGGCACCAACAACGGGCTCGCGCCGCTCTTCCGAGACATGGACCGCACCGTCGTGGACACCGGGGCCGAACGGCTGCGTCCCGCCCTCGCCCCCTACTTCGCCGTCAACGTCCTCGCCGGCCGGTTCGCCGCCGAACAGGCCCTCAAGGGGTTCAGTTGCACCCTCACGACCTCCTCCGTCGCCGGCGTGGAGGCGGTGCAGACGGCCGTCCGGGCCCTGCGTCTGGACCGCGCCGACCTGGTGGTGGTCGCCGCCGTGGAGGACCTGGCTCCCTCCTCGGCCGGGGCGGCCGGACCGCCGCCCGAGGAGGGAGCCGTGGCCCTGGTCCTGGAACCGCGGGCCGCGGCCGAGCACCGAGGGGCGCCCGTGCGGGGCAGCCTGCGGGCCGCGGCCGCCTTCGTCCCGCCCGGCATCGACGCCGCCGACCCCGAACTCGGCCTCGCCGTCGGCGACCTGCTGAGCGCCGTCCAGTCCGAGCCGCCCGCACCGGTCCACGCCGTACTGGACGGCTCGGCCCGCGGCACGGCCGTCGGCGCGCTCCTCGGCGCGTCCGCCCGTCGGCCCCGCCCCGCCGGGGCCGGGTGCCTCGCTCCGCTGCTGACCGCGGCCGAGCCGTTCGCGGCCGGCGGCGGGGGCCGGGTGGTCCTCACGGCCACGGCAGCCGGACACCTCGCCGCCGTCCACGTCCTCGCCGCAGCACCACGACCCACCCCGTCAGGAGGCTTACGTGCGCAATCGACTGCGTGACCGTTGGTGTCTGGTCCTCGGCGCGTCGAGCGGCATGGGCCGGGCCACCGCCCTCGCCCTGGCCGACCAGGGCGCGCACATCGCCGGAGTGCACCTCGACCGCGCCGACGGACTCCGGGCGGCCCGGGAGCTGGAGTGCACCCTGCGGGCCAAAGGCGTGCGCGCCCACCTCTTCAACGTCAACGCGGCGTCCGACCGCGGGCGGGCCACCCTGCTGCCCGCCCTCGCCGAACTCACCGGCGGCCGGGCGCTGGCCACCGTCCTGCACTCCCTGGCCTTCGGCAGTCTGGTGCCGTTCCTGCCCACCGACGACACCAAGCAGTCCCTGACCCGTGCCCAACTGGAGATGACGCTCGACGTCATGGCCCACAGCCTCGTCTACTGGACCCAGGACCTGCTGTCCGCCGGGCTCCTCGCCGAGAACTCCCGGGTCTTCGCGATGACCAGCGCCGGCACCAGCCAGGTACTCCCGAGCTACGGCGCCGTCTCCGCCGCCAAGGCCGCGCTGGAGTCCCATGTCCGCCAGCTCGCCTGCGAACTCGCCCCGCACGGAGTCGCGGTCAACGCGCTGCGCGCCGGCGTCACCGTCACACCGTCGCTGCTGCGCATCCCCGGGCACGAGGAGTTCACCGACGAGTCCGCGGCGGGCAACCCGCACGGCAGGCTCACCACCCCCGAGGACGTCGCGGAAACCGTCGTCCTGCTGTCCAACGCCCCGTCCTCGTGGCTGACGGGCAACACGATCGGCGTGGACGGCGCGGAACTCGTCGCCGCCGGCGCCACCTGGAGCCGACGGGAGGCGACCCGATGACCACCACCGTGCCACAGCCGGCGACCGCACCACCCACCCCCGCCACCACCACCGTGATCTCCGGATGGTCGGTGCTCTCCCCGTACGGCATCGGCGCCGGACCCTTCACCCAGGGCCTCGCCGAACGGCGCCCCGTCGTCCCCCGGCTCAACCGCGAGGTGTGGCACGCACCGCCGGGCGACGCCCTGCTCGTGCCCGGGTTCGACGTGGTCACCGTGCTCGGCAGCCGCGGCACCCGCACCATGGACCGGCTCACCGGCCTCACCGTCGCCACCCTGGGCACGCTCGTCGACCCCGACGGGACCGCCCGCCGCCTCGACGAACCGGAACGCGTCGGACTCGTCCTCGGCACCGGCTCCG
Organism: Streptomyces sp. NPDC001599; assembly: GCF_042893535.1. Taxonomy (NCBI): domain Bacteria; kingdom Bacillati; phylum Actinomycetota; class Actinomycetes; order Kitasatosporales; family Streptomycetaceae; genus Streptomyces; species Streptomyces sp. NPDC001599. The sequence continues at coordinate 478,346 of NZ_JBIAVA010000004.1, read as the reverse complement.
GCTCCGTGCAGAGCACCATGGACTTCACCCGCGACGCGCTGACCGGTGCCAAGCCCTTCTACGTCGACCCGGCGCTGTTCCCCAACACCGTCATGAACCGCGCCGCCGGGCAAAGCGCCATCTGGTACGGCCTCAAGGGGCCCAACGCCACCCTGGCGGGCGGCCCCCTCACCGGACTCCAGGCCCTGCGCTACGCCACCCGGCTGCGCGAGCGCGGCTACAGCCGCACGGTGCTGTGCGGTGCCGTGGAGGAGTTCTCCGAACAGCGCGCCTGGCTCGCCTGGCACACGAGGGGCGAGGCCCGCCGCGCCACACCGCTCGCCGAGGCGTGCGCCATGTTCCTGCTGGAGGATGCCGAGACCGCCCGGGAGGCCGGCCGCACCCCGTACGCCGACATCCTCGCCGTCCGCTTCGGCGCCGGCCCGCGGGGACCGCGCGCCGCCCTGGAACGGTGCGTGCGCGGCGCCCTGGAGGCAGCCGGCACCACACCGGGCGACGTCGCCCTCGCCGCACCCTCGGGGCGCGTCGCCCCGCCCCCCGGGGCCTGCCCCATGGGCTTCGGGAACCCCGCGTCCGGCACCGACGAGACCGACACGGTGGAGACGGACGTGCTCGGCACCGTACTGGACGGCACGGACGCCGAGTTCATCGGCGTGCGCGACCTGATCGGCGACGCCTCGGCCGCGTCCGCGGGCGTCCAGCTGGCCGCGGTGCTCGCCGCCGCCGCCCACCGCCCCCGGCCCGGCGCCACCGCCCTGGTCACCTCCGTCGACGACGACGGCCTCGTCGCCTGCCTCGTCCTGCGGCTCAGGTGACCCGCCGCCCCCGCCCCCGCCCGAGACCCGCCGAACCGGCAGCGAAAGGAACGTCATGGCCGAAGAGACCCGTACCGCACCCGAGCACACCAGCCGCACGCCCATGGACAAGGAGCGACTGCGCACCCTGCTGGCCGAGATCCTCGACGTCGACGTCGCCGAGATCTCCGACCGCGCCCACTTCGTCGACGACCTCGGGGTGGACTCGCTGATGGCCCTGGAGATCAGTGTGCGGCTCGAAGCGGAGTACCCCGTCAAACTGGCCGAGGAGGAGCTGACCGAACTTGCCACCCTCGACGACACCTACGCACTGCTCGAGGCCAAACTGAGGGCGGCCTCATGACCGCGCCGTCCGTCTCCCTGCTCGGCCTGGAACCCCGGTCCGTCCTCCGCGACGGCGGCGCCGTCACCGCACGGGCCACCGTCGACCCCGGGCACGAGGTCTTCCCCGGCCACTACCCCGGCTTCCCGGTCCTGCCGGGAGTGTGCCTCATCGAGTACGCCGACCGCAGCATCCTCTTCGACCAGCGGCGCCTGGACCGGGAGCGGGAGCTGGTCGCGGTGGACCGCTGCCGCTTCCGGGCCCCGGTCTTCCCCGGCGACGAGCTGACCCTGCGCGTCGAGTACGCCGACGGCGACGACGCCGCGCCCGAGCTGCGCAGCGACGTCGTGGTCAGCACCGGCCGCGGCCGCGTCGCCGAACTGCGGCTGCGGCATCGTACGGTGGCGAGCGGGGCGGGCCGATGACAGCCTGGGCCGCCGACACCGACGCCATCACCCGGATCATCCCGCACCGCCACCCCGTCCTGCTGGTCGACCGTGTCACGCGGGTCGATCCGGGACGGACCCTGACCGCGCTCAAGGCGGTCAGCGCGAACGAGTCGTGCTACCGCGGGGTCCCGGCGCACGGCGGTCCCGCCCGCTTCCACTACCCGCGTCCGCTGCTGATCGAGTCCTGGGCCCAGGCCGCCGTGCTGCTCGCCGTCTGGAACACGCCCAACCCCGACGTGACCACCGGAAAGGTCGAACTCGCCGGTGCCGTCGACGAGGTGGTCTTCCACCGCCCCGTGACCCCCGGCGACCTGCTCGAACACCGGGTGCGGGTCGTCCGGGCGGTCGGGGACACCACGATCCTGGCGGGCGGGACCCACTGCGACGGCGCACTGGTGACCGAGGTCGGCCACTTCATCGTCGCGCTGCGCCCGCTCGCCTCCGTCGCCCCACCGCTCGCCCCGGACCACTCCAGCCCCTGAGACCCGTCGGTCCCGTCCAGCCCCTGAGACCCGTCGGTCCCGTCCAGCCCCTGAGACCCGTCGGTCCCGCAGCCCTCCGAGGAGACCCGCCATGCCCGCACCCGACCGTCCCGTCGCCCTGGTCAGCGGCGGCTCACGCGGCATAGGGCGAGCCGTCGTGCAACGGCTCGCCGAGACCGGCCACGACGTGGCGTTCTGCTACCGCGGCCGGGACGACGCCGCGCAGGAGACCGCGGAGGCGGCCGGCAAGACCGGGGCCCGCGTGCTGCCCGTGCGGGCGGACGTCACCGACGCCGGGGCCGTCCGCTCGCTGGTCGCCGCCACCGAGCGGGAGCTCGGCCCCATCGCGACCGTCGTCGGCTGCGCCGGCATCGTCCGGGACAAACCCCTGCTGATGATGGGCGACGACGACTGGCGGGAGGTCGTCGACACCAACCTCAACGGCACCTACCACCTGTGCCGTGCCGTCGCCTTCGGGCTGATGAAACGCAGGTCGGGCAGCATCGTCACGCTGTCCTCCGTCAGCGGCCTGCACGGCAACGCCGGACAGGCCAACTATGCGGCGACCAAGGCCGGGATCATCGGCTTCACGAAGTCCCTCGCCAAGGAACTCGGCCGCCACGGCGTGCGTGCCAACGTGGTGGCCCCCGGCTTCATCTCCACCGACATGACCGCCGAGCTGCCCGCGAACACCGCCGAGAGCATGCGCGGCCGCATCGCGCTCGGCCGCTTCGGCGGACCCGAGGAGGTGGCCGACCTCGTGGCCTTCCTGGTGTCCGAACGGGCCGCCTACATCACCGGCCAGGTGTTCGCCGTCGACGGTGGCATCGCCCTGTGAACCGGGCGGCGCCGCCGGCCCCTCCCGCACCGCACCCGACCGCAGCCAGCCCCGGAAGGCGAGGGCCATGACCACGAGGACCATCTTCTACTTCTCCCTGCGCAGCCCGTACTCCTGGCTGGCCCACCGCGAACTGACGCGCCGCCGGCCCGGGGTCGCCGCCGAACTGGAGTGGGTGCCCTACTGGGAGCCGGACGCGCGCAGCGAACGGCTGCTGGCCGAGTCCGGGCACGCCTTCGTCTACACGGCGATGTCACGCCCCAAGCACTTCTACATCCTCGCCGACGTCCGCAGGCTCGCCACCGCCCGCGGTCTGAAGGTCACCTGGCCGGTGGACCGCGACCCCGTCTGGGAGGTCCCCCACCTGGCCTGGCTCGCCGCCCGGGCCCACGGCCGCGGCACCGAGTTCGCCGACCGCGTCTACACCGCCCGCTGGCTGGAGGGCCGCAACATCTGCGACCCCGCCACCATCGCCGCCCTCGCCGACGAGAGCGGCCTCGACCCCGCCGAACTCGCGGGCGCGGCCGACCACCCCGGGTTGCGCGAAGAGGGCGCCCGGGCGCTGCGCCGCGCCGTCGAGGACGGCGTGTTCGGCGTGCCGTACTTCATCAACGGCCACGACAAGTACTGGGGTCTGGACCGCCTCGACGCCTTCCTGGCCACCCTCGGCCCCACGGACGGCACCGCGCCGCCCCCCGAACCGGACCTGCGCGAACCCGTGCTCGAGGCTCGCGGAGGAGGTGACCTCGGACATGGCGGCGGGTGCGGCTGAACCGACGACACGGACACACGACACGGCCGGCGACGGCGACTGGGTCTTCGGCTGGCACCGGTGCGGCACCGGTGACCCGGTCGTCCTGCTGCACGGCCTGCTCACCGACAGCAGGGTGTGGGAGCCCGTCACGACCGCCCTGGCCACGACCCGGACGACCGTCGCCGTGGACGCGCCCGGCCACGGCCTGGCACCGGCGCGGACGGCGCCGTACACCCTGGAGGAGGAGGTCGACCGGCTCGCGGACACCTACCGCGGCGTCATGGGGGAGCGGCCCGCCGTCTGGGTCGGCCACTCCATGGGCGGCATGAAGTGCTTGCGCATGGCTCTGCGCCACCCCTCGCTCGTCTCCGCCCTGGTCCTGGTGGACACCCGCCCCGACGAGGAACCGGAGAACACCAGGCGCCCCTTCGAGGCGATGGTCGAGGCGGTGCTCGCGGACGGGATGAGCGCGGACCTCGCGGCCATGGTCGCCCGGCTCAACTTCCGCCGCGCCTTCCTCACCAGCGACACCGCCCGGGCCTGGACCGAGCACTTCACCACGCTCACCGGCGAGCGCATCGAGCACGCCTGCCACTCCGTCTACCGGCGGGGCGACCTCACCGGCCGGCTGCCCGAGGTGGATGTGCCGGTGCTTGTGGTCCACGGCGCCGACGACGTCCCGATCCGGCTGCCCGTCGTACGCGAGTACACCGCCCGCATGCCCAGGGCCAGGCTCGTGGTGCTGCCCGCCACCGGACACACCCCGCCCCTCGAACGTCCCGGCGAACTCCTCGCGGCCGTCCGCGACTTCCTCGCCGACCCGACCGCCTTCCCCCCATCCCCGGCCACGCAGGAGATCCCGTGACCACGGAGACCGTCACCACCCCCCGCCCGCGCGACGTTGTGCTGCCCGACGGCGCGGGTACCCTCCTCCTGATCACCCTGGAGAACGGACTGCCCCCGCTCGGCCCCGCCATGCGGCCCACCACGTTCGGTCCCGAGGGACTGGACCGCCTGGACGCGGTGCTCGACCGGGCGGCGGCCCGGGCCCGGACCGGGGAGATCGCCGCGGTGGCCGTCACCGGAACCGCCTTCATGTTCAGCACCGGCGCGGACCTGGCACTGGCGGCCGGCGTCACCGACCGCGACGAGGCCGTACGTACCCTGCGCCGCGGCCACGAGGTCTTCCGCCGCCTCGGCGAACTGCCCGTGCCCAGCTTCGCGTTCGTCAACGGCGCCGCGGTCGGCGGCGGCCTCGAACTCGCGCTGCACTGCGGCTACCGCACCCTGTCCCGTGGCGCGCCCGTCGTGGCCCTGCCCGAGTGCTCGCTCGGTCTGGTCCCCGCGTGGGGCGGCGCCTGGCTGGCGCCCCGGCTGCTCGGCCCCGACACGACCGTCACCCTGATGCTGGAACACCCCCTGTCCGCCCGGCGAATGCTCACGCCCGTCGAGGCCCACGACCTCGGCCTCGCGGACGTACTGCTCGACCCCACCCGCTTCCTGGACCGCTCGCTGGCCTGGGCCGCCGGGGTCCTGACGGGCCGGCAGACCGTGGACCGGACCCCGCCGGACACCTTCGCCGGCCAGTGGGACGGCGCACTGGCCCGCGCCGCCGACCTCGTCGAGACGCACACGCACGGCGCCGTGCCCGCCCCACGCCGCGCCCTGGAACTGCTCGAACTCGCCAGGACGGCCCCCCGGGACGAGGTCCTCACCGCGGCCGAACAGGCCGCCGCCGACCTGTTCGTCACCCCCGAGTTCCGCTCCAGCCTCTACGCCTTCCAGCTCACCCAGGGCCGCGCCGCCTCCCACCCGGCGCGCCCCGACACGAGCTTGGCGCGGCCGGTGCGCGGCGTGGGGCTGATCGGCGACGGCGAGGACGGGCTGCGGTTCGCCGCCCTGCTGCTGGAGAAGCTGCGCATGCCGGTCACCGTGTGCCTGCCCGACGCGGCCGCGTGCGAGGCCGTGACCGGCCGTCTGCGCGGCCTCGTCGACGAGGCGCGCGCGGCCGGACGCATCTCCGACCTGGACGCCGGACGGTGCGCCGCAGGGATCACCGCCGGAACCGCGGTGGACGTCCTCGCGGACACGGACGTCGTCGTCGCCGGACCCGGCGCGGACGACGCGCTGCTGCGGCAGGCCGAGGGCGCCGTCTCCGAGGAGTGCGTGCTGATCGCCGTCGGCCCCCGCCCGGCAGCCGAGGTGGCGGCCGGGCTCAAGCACCCGGGCCGGCTGGTCGGCCTCGGACTGCCGGCCACCGTCTCCGCGCCGGGCGTGGTGGAACTGGCTCGGGCCGGGGCCACCGACCACGCCTACGCCACGGCGGGCGCCCTCGTCGCCCGGACCGGCCTGCCCCTGCTGCCCGTCGGCGACCACCCCGGGGTCGTGGCCGACCGACTGCGCGGCACCTTCCTGGGCGCGCTGCTGGAGCGTGCCCCCGAGGAGGAACTCGACACCGTCTGCGCGCCGCTCGCCCTCCCGACGCCGCCGAGCGTGCCGGCCCGGCTGCTGCTGCGGGCCGGGATCCTGACCCGTGCGACGCCGCCCCCCACGACCACCGCCCCGGACGCGCTCGACCACGCGCTGACGGCCCTCGCCCGGGACATCGGCGCCCTCGTCGCCGACGGTGTGCTGGCCGCCCCCGCCGACGCCGACCTGATGCTCCTGGCGAGCGGCGAGTGGCCCTTCCACCTGGGCGGCGTCACGCCGTACCTGGACCGGTCCGGCATCGCCGAGAGCGCCGTCGGCGCCACGCCGGGGGAGCGGAGGTGACCGGCCGCGCACGACCGGAGCGCGCCCCGCGCGGATGAGGGGCGCGGCGCGTCGACGCCACCGCGTCATCGTCCTGCTCCACGAGCTCCGGCGGATGCTGATCGCCTACGGCGGCATGTGGACGGCCCCCGGTTGTCCGGAGTACACGGCACTGATCCTGCGCTCCGGCGACCCGCCGCCGGGTCACCCGGAGAGCCGGGACGCCGGGACCCCGCTCAGTGCCGAGGAGCGCGACCTCGAACGCCGCATGTACGCCGACGACCGTCCCGCGCGTGAGCGCCCCGGCGGCAGACGGAAGCGGAACAGGCCCGGCCACGGGCACCGACCGAGGGGAAATCCGTGACGCATCCCGACCGGCTCCTCCGCGACGCGCAGGCGACCCGGCTGGCGCTCGCGGCGCGCGACGGCGACACCGACGCGGCGGAGCGCTTCGTGCGCTCACTGCACCGGGACGTCTGGCGGTACGTGGCCCATCTCAGCCGTGATCCGCAGGCCGCCGACGACCTGACCCAGGAGACCTTCCTGCGGGCCCTGGGGGCCCTGCGCCGCTTCCGGGGCCACTCGTCCGCACGGACCTGGCTGCTCACCATCGCCCGGCGCGCCGTCGCCGACAACGGGCGGCACGCGGCGGCCCGGCCGCGTCTGTACGCCGTCCCGGACTGGGAGACGATGGCCGAACGCGCCCAACCACGCGGCCTGCCCGGCTTCGACGACGGCATCGCCCTGGGCCAGCTGCTCGACACGCTGCCCGAGGAACGCCGTGAGGCATTCGTCCTCACCCAGCTGCTCGGCCTGCGCTACACCGAGGCCGCGCGGGTCAGCGGCTGCCCGGTGGGAACCGTGCGGTCCCGGGTGGCGCGGGCGCGGGCGGCCCTCATCGAGGACCTGGAGGGCTGACCTCATGCATCACGCGGCACTGTCCGGGTTCCCCGGCTGGCTGCTTGCCGCCCTCTGCGCGGCGGTCGGCGCCTACTGCCTGTTCCGCGCCCGCACCGGCCCCCGCGCGGAGCGCGCCGAGATGGCGTCCGACGCCGTGATGGGCTTCGGCATGGCCGCGATGGCACCGCCCTCGCTCATGGCGGTCATGCCGGGCTGGAGCGGCACCGCGGGCGCGGCCTGCTTCGCCGCCGCCGGACTCGCCGCGTCGGCGTCGCCACCGGCACGGCAACGCCTGCACCACGTTCTCGGCGCGCTCGCCATGGTGTACATGTCCGTCACCATGCCGATGGGAGCGGACGGTCCCGGCACCGCACACGCCCGGCACACGGCCGAGACCGGCGTCCCGGTGCTCACCGGAACGCTGCTCGCCTACTTCGGCGGCTACGTCCTGTTCGCCGGCGCCGCCCTCGCGGCCGCGGGACCCGCCGACGCCTCCGGAGCCGCCCACCCCGGCATCCTGCTGGGACGCGCCTGCCGGGTCGTGATGGCGGTGGCCATGCTCACGATGCTCGCCGCACTCTGATCGACGACCCGAGGTCTCGTCATCCACCGCGTCGCCGGTCCGCGTCGATGCGTCCGTCAGCGCCTTTCGACTCCCGGCAGACCGGGCCCACTTCGTTCCGGAGGCGGGGAACAAGGGGCGCGGGACGATCGATAGCCTTCGGGGACAGACGCAGACAGCGAGGTGAGAGGCCCATGTTCACGACCCGTCCCACCCTGCAGGGCACCTTCGGCATGGTGTCCTCCACCCACTGGCTGGCCTCCCAGTCGGCCATGGCCGTACTGGAGGACGGGGGCAACGCCTACGACGCCGCCGTCGCCGGGGCCTTCGTGCTGCACGTCGTCGAACCGCACCTCAACGGGCCCGCCGGGGAGGTGCCGATCATGCTCGCGCCGGCCGGGGGCGAGGTGCGGGTGCTGTGCGGGCAGGGTGTGGCCCCGGCGGGGGCCACGGTGGCGCACTACAAGCGGCTCGGACTCGACCTCGTCCCCGGCACCGGACCGCTCGCCGCCGCCGTGCCCGGGGCCTTCGACGCCTGGCTGCTCCTGCTGCGCGACCACGGCACCAAGTCGCTGGCCGACGTGCTGAAGTACGCCGTCGGCTACGCCGAGCACGGGCACGCTCCCGTGGAGCGCGTCGCGGAGACCGTCGAGACGGTCCGGGAGCTGTTCGAGACGGAGTGGACGTCCTCCGCCGAGGTCTACCTGCCCGGCGGCCGTCCGCCCCGCCCGGGCGAGCTGCTGCGCAATCCGGCCCTGGCCGCCACCTGGAAGCGGCTGCTCGCCGAGGCCACCGGCGCGGGGGACCGGAAGGGCGTCCGTACGGGGGACCGGGAGGCGGAGATCGACGCCGCGAGGGAGATCTGGCGCTCCGGGTTCATCGCCGAGGCCCTCGTGCGGCAGGCCGGGCGGCCCACCCTGGACACCAGCGGCGAACGCCACACCGGCACCCTCACCGCCGCCGACCTCGCCGGCTGGTCGGCGCACTACGAGGCCCCGGCGACGTACGACTGGAACGGCTGGACCCTGTGCAAGGCCGGACCGTGGAGCCAGGGGCCCGTCCTGCTCCAGCAGTTGGCGCTGCTCCCGCCCGAGCTGCCGGACCACGGCGGTGCCGACTACGTCCACCTGCTGGTCGAGGGCTGCAAGCTCGCCATGGCCGACCGGGAGGCCTGGTACGGCGACGCCGACGGCGCGGACCGCGTACCGCTCGACGAGCTGCTGTCGCCCGAGTACAACGCGGCGCGGCGGCGACTCGTCGGCGACAAGGCCTCCTTCGAACTGCGCCCCGGTGCCCCGGGCGGACGCGTCCCGCGGCTCGCCGCCCACGCGCTCGTCGCCGCCGTGGAGGGGGAGGGCCTCGACGCCCTCGGGGTCGGTGAACCGACGGTCGCCAAGAGCCCGGCGTCCCCGGTGCCGGGGGAGCCGGACGTCGCGGCCGACGGAGGCACCCGCGGCGACACCTGCCACCTCGACATCGTGGACCGCTGGGGCAACATGGTCTCGGCCACGCCCAGCGGCGGCTGGCTCCAGTCCAACCCCGTCGTGCCCGAACTGGGTTTCCCGCTCGGCACCCGGCTCCAGATGACCTGGCTGGAGGAGGGACTGCCCAACTCGCTCACGCCGGGCCGTCGCCCGCGCACCACGCTCACGCCCTCCATCGCCCTGCGCGACGGGGTGCCGGTCATGGCCTTCGGCACGCCGGGCGGCGACCAGCAGGACCAGTGGCAGACGCACTTCTTCCTGGCGGTCGCGCTGCGCGCGCGGGTGCGGGGCGGTCTCGACCTCCAGGGCGCGATCGACGCCCCGAACTGGCACAACGACAGCTTCCCCGGTTCCTTCTTCCCGCGCGGCATGCGGGCGGGCTCGGTCACCGTGGAGTCCCGGATGCCGGCGGAGGTCGTCGAGGAGCTGCGGCGCCGCGGGCACGACGTGACGGTCGGGGAGGCGTGGTCGGAGGGCCGGCTGTGCGCCGTCGCCCGGGACCCGGAGACGGGCGTGCTGTCGGCGGCGGCGAACCCGCGCGGCATGCAGGGGTACGCGGTGGGCCGCTGACCGGCAGGTACGCGCGTGCACCCGATGTTCGTGCCGATTCCACCCGGAGTACACCACCCGGGTGGGGATTGTCAGTGGTGCGTGCTCTCATGGAGTCATGATCGAGGACAACGAAACCATCGACGAGTTTCTCGCCCGGCACACCGGCGACGTGGAGGAGGCCGTCCGCAAGGCGGCCGCGCAGGAGATCATGCCGCGCTGGCGCCGGCTCGCGGCACACGAGGTCGACCAGAAGGCGGGCCCGCACGACCTGGTGACGGACGCCGACCGCAAGGCGGAGCTGTACCTCACGGAGGTCCTGCCCCGCCTGCTGCCCGGCTCCGTGGTGGTCGGCGAGGAGGCGGTGCACGCGAACCCCGCTTCGTACGGGGCGATACGCGGCGAGGCCCCGGTGTGGATCGTCGACCCGGTCGACGGGACCCGGCAGTTCGTGCGCGGCAAGGAGGGTTTCTGCACGCTGGTGGCGCTCGCCCACCGCGGCGTCGTGCACGCCTCCTGGACCTACGCCCCGGCCGGCGACCGGCTCGCCACGGCCGTACGCCAAGGGGGCGCCTTCCTGGACGGTGAGCGGCTGTACGCGGGGCCGCCCGAGCCCGGCCGGGACCTGCGGGTGGCCACGTCCCACCCGGACTACACGACGGACGAGCAGAAGCGCGACCTGCTCGCCCTGCGCACCCCGGGCGTGGCCCCCCGCCCCTGCGGCTCCGCCGGCCTGGAGTACCTGGCCGTCGCCCGCGGCGAGTCCGACGCCACCGCCTTCTCCTGGGAAGCGGCGTGGGACCACGCGGCCGGTCTTCTCCTGGTCGAGGAGGCGGGCGGCACCCACCTGACCCGCACGGGCGAGCCCTTCCGCATCACCGGGGGCAACGAACTGCCGTTCACCGCCGCCCGGGACGCGGCCACGGCCCGGCAGGTGGTGGCCCTGCTGTCGGGCGAGGCCTGATCTCCCGGAAACCCGGTGCCCCGGCGGGCCGTCGCGTGGTCGACTGTCGGTTCAGGCAGCCGTCGCCGACCGACCGGAGTCACCTTGTCCATACACGTCACCGCTCTCACCGACCCCGCCCGCACCCCGTCCGCCCATCGCCTGGCCTGGCTGGCCTGCGGGGACGACGGCGGTCCGCTCGGGCACGCGTTCCTGCGGGTGTTCACCCGCGAAGGGCAGGACCACCTGGCGGAGCTGACGCTGAACGTGCACCCGGCGGAGCGCCGCAGCCGCGTCGGGTCGCGGCTCCTCGACACGGCGGTGGCCGCCGCGCGGGAGGCCGGCCGGCGTTCGGTCGTCGCGCAGGCCGATGCCGGCACGCCCGGCGACCACTTCCTCGCCGCCAGCGGCTTCCGCAGGGTGCTGGCCCTCACGTACGCCCGGCTCGACCTGAGCGGCACGGGCGGCGGCCGGGCCGGGGAGACCGACGCGATCGCCGGGCGGCCGCACCCCGGCTACCGGTTGGTGTCCTGGCGCGGCACCGTCCCGGACGACCTGGCCAGGACCTTCGCCGACTCGCGCCGCGCGATGGACGACATGCCGATGGACGACACCGACTACGGCGTCGTGGCCTGGGACGTCGAGCGGGTCCTGGCAGCCGCCCGGGCCGTCGCCGACCGCGGGGAGCAGCTCACCACGGTGGCCGTCGTCGACGAGGCGGACGGCTCGATCGCCGGCTTCTCGGAGTTCGTCGTGCCCGGCGACGGCAAGGGCGACGGGCTGCACTACGGCACCGGTGTGCTGCCCGAGCACCGCGGCCAAGGACTCGGCCGCTGGATGAAGGCCGAGTCGATCCGCCTCGCCCGCGCCCAGCACCCCGATCTCGCCGGTCTGGTCACCGACACGGCCGACAGCAACACGCACATGCGCCGCATCAACGACGCGCTGGGCTACGCCCCTACGCACCGGGCCCTGGAGTACCAGCTCGACCTGTGACGACCGGGCCCGCTGACGACCGGGCCCCACCCCCGGTCGCGCCGCGCGGGGCCCCCGCCGTCAGGCCGCCACCCGCTCCGCGGCGAGGAACTTCTCCACCGCCTCCCGCGCACGGCGGTCGAAGCCGGCGTACTGCGCCTCCCGCTCGGCGCCCTCGACCGCGTCGCCGACCAGCAGACTGCCCTCGGCGTCGACGCGCTGCGGGCGCTCCTCGGCGTCGGTGAGCAGAGCGACGGCCGAGTGGGAGAAGCCGCAGTAGTAGGCGATGCCCTCGCTGAGGTTGGTCTCCAGGAGGGAGTGCATCGCCTCGGTGACCGGATCGTCGGCGGTGGCACCGGCCAGGCCGAGCCAGAGCATGCGCTTGCCCGCCAGGCGCGGCTTGCTGCGGCCGTAGGCGAAGCCGTAGTTCCACACGCGGTCGATCCATCCCTTGAGGAGGGCGGGCACACTCTGCCAGTACACCGGGAAGACGGCGACGACCACGTCGGCGTCGAGTACGCGCCGCATGTGGGCCCGCACCTCGTCCGAGTACGCCTTCTCCCGGTCGCCCCAGTCCGGCTGGTCCGCCGTGTTCATCCGCGGGTCGAAGCCCTCGGCGTGCAGGTCGAGCAGGTCGACGCGGTATCCGGCGGCCTCGAGCCGGTCGGCGGTACGACGGGCCGTGTGCGCGGTGAGGGAACCGGCGCGGTGGTGCGCGACGACCACGAGGGCGGTCCTGGCGTTGCTGCTGCTGTGCTGCGTCACGGGGTCTCCCGGCTGGTCTCGGTCAGTGCGACGAGTCCAGTACAGCCGCGGCCGCATGGATGATCCATGGGAGAAACTCTTGGAAACATACGAGATCGTCTACGATGACCGGCGTGGATCCCCTGAGTTCACTGCTGAGCGGCATCCGGGCCGAGGGCTCGGTCGTCAGCCACGCCGTACTGACGGCGCCCTGGACGATCCGCTTCACCGACGGCGCACCGCTCACCATGGTCAGCGTGCTGCGCGGCGGCGGCACCCTGCTGCTGCCCGACGGCACCCGACGGGCGGTCGGGGTGGGCGACACCGCCCTCGTCCGCGGCCCCGCGCCGTTCCTTCTCGCCGACCGGCCCGCCACCGTCGACCGCCCGCACACCGAGTACGAGATCGCGTGCTTCACCGCGGATCCCGAGTGCACGGCCCAGGACCTCGGCGGCATCCGCTGGGGCACCGGTCCGGACGGGGCGACGGCGCTGATCGTGGGCGCCTACCGCGCCTCGGGCCACCGCCACGAACGGCTCCTGCGCACCCTGCCGTCCGTCCTGGTCGTCAACGAGGACGTCGAGGTCTGCGCCTGGCTGGAGGCGGCCGCGGCCGACGCCGCCCGGCTCTCGGCCGGTTCCCAGGCGCTGATGGACCGGCTCCTCGACTGGGCCCTGGTCTGCACGCTGCGCAACTGGTTCGACCAGGCCGGTGCCGACGCGCCCAGCTGGTACCGCGGCCTGGCCGACCCGGTCCTCGGCCCCGCCCTGCGGGCCTTCCACAACCGGCCCGACCAGTCCTGGACGGTGGCGTCGCTCGCCGGCCGGGCGGGCGTCTCCCGGGCGCTGTTCGCCAAGCGCTTCACCGAGCTGATGGGCCGCCCGCCTCTCGCCTACCTCACCGAATGCCGGATGGCCGACGCCGAGGCACTGCTGACCGACACCGACCTCAGCATCGCCCGAATCGCCAGGTCCGTCGGCTATGCCGACGCCTTCGGCTTCAGCGCCGCCTTCAAACGCCACCGGGGTCAGAGCCCCAGCACGTTCCGCGCCGCCGCGGCGGCCTGAACCCCGGCGCGCGGCCCGGCCCACCCGCGACCGTGCGCTGTCGGACCCCGGGCATATCCTGATCCCCAGTGGCCATCGGCTGACGAAGGGGTCCGAAGGTGCCGTCGATGCTCGATGCGGTCGTAGTGGGTGCGGGGCCGAACGGACTGACCGCCGCCGTGGAGCTGGCCCGCCGCGGCTTCTCGGTCGCCGTGTTCGAGGCGCAGGGCACCGTGGGCGGCGGCGCGCGCACGGAGGAGCTGACCCTGCCAGGCTTCCGGCACGACCCGTGCTCGGCCGCGCACCCGCTCGGCATCAACTCGCCCGCCTTCCGCGACCTCCCTCTGGAGCGGTACGGCCTTCAGTGGCTGCACCCCGGGCTGCCCATGGCGCACCCCTTCCTCGACGGCTCGGCCGCCGTGCTGTCCCGCTCGGTCGGCGAGACCGCCGCCTCCTTCGGAGCGCGCGACGCCGGTCCGTACCGCAGGCTGGTCGAGCGCTTCCTGCCCAGGTGGGACACGCTGGCCCGGGACTTCATGTCCCTGCCGCTGACCGCGCTGCCCCGCGACCCGGTCACCCTGGCCCGGTTCGGTCTGGTCGGTCTGCCCCCGTCGACGTGGCTGATGCGCCGCTTCCGCGACGACAAGGCCAAGACCCTCTTCGCCGGGCTCGTCGCGCACGTCATGGCCCCGCTCGGCGGCTTCGCCACCGGCGCCATAGGCCTGGTCTTCGCCCTGGCCGCGCACGCCCGCGGCTGGCCCGTCGCCCGCGGCGGCTCCCAGTCCATCTCCGACGCCCTCACCGCATACCTCAAGGACCTCGGCGGCGCCGTCCACACCGACTACGAGGTCAAACGCCTCGACGACCTGCCGCCCGCGCGGGCGTACGTCTTCGACACCTCGCCCACGGCCCTGGCCCGCATCGCCGGCCTCGGCAGCCACTACGCGAACTACCGCTACGGCCCCAGCGTCTTCAAGATCGACTACGCGCTGGACGGCCCCGTCCCGTGGACGGCCGAGGAGCCCCGCAGCGCGGGCACCGTGCAGATCGGCGCCGACAGCGCGGAGATCGGCGCCGCCCTGCACGCCGCCTCCGGCACGGACCACGCACCCGAGCGGCCGTTCCTGATCACCGTGCAGCCCAGCGTCGCCGATCCCACCCGCGCCCCGGCCGGCAAGCACGTCTTCTGGGCCTACGGCCACGTCCCCAACGGCTGGAGCGGCGACCTCACCGACGCCATGGAGCGCCAACTGGAGCGCTTCGCCCCCGGCTTCCGCGACCGCGTCCTCGCCCGCGCCACCGCGGGACCGGCCGAACTCGCCGCCCGCAACGCCAACTACGTCGGCGGCGACATCTCCTCCGGCGCGGTCTCCGGCCTCCAACTGCTCCTGCGCCCCAAGATCTCCCTGTTCCCGTACTCGACCCCGCACCCGGCCGTGTTCATCTGCTCGTCGGCCACCCCACCCGGCCCCGGCGTCCACGGCATGTCGGGCCACAACGCGGCGAAGGCCGTCTGGCGCAGGCTGAGGCAGACATGACCGACATCACCCTCGTCCAGGGCGACATCACCCGCGAGAGCGCCGACGCGATCGTCAACGCCGCCAACTCCTCCCTCCTCGGCGGAGGCGGCGTCGACGGCGCCATCCACCGGCGCGGCGGCCCCGCGATCCTGGCGGAGTGCCGCAGGCTCCGCGCGGGCCACCTCGGCAAGGGCCTGCCCACCGGCCGTGCGGTCGCCACCACCGCGGGCGACCTGGACGCGCGCTGGGTGATCCACACGGTCGGCCCGGTCTGGTCGGCCACCGAGGACCGCTCCGGCCTCCTCGCCTCCTGCTATCGCGAATCCCTGCGCACCGCCGACGAGTTGGGTGCCCGCACGGTGGCCTTCCCCGCCATCTCCACCGGCGTCTACCGCTGGCCGATGGACGACGCCGCCCGCATCGCCGTCGAGACGGTGACGACCACCGGGACCTCGGTGACCGAGGTCCGCTTCGTCCTCTTCGACGCCCGCGCGTACGAGGCGTTCGCGGCGTGGGTGGCCTGAGCGCCGCCGGTGCCCTCACCGGTGCGGGGCACTCGGCGGCCTACCGGCGGCGGTGCGGGAAGCGGGCGCGCGGGAAGCGGTCGCGCACCCGTACGGCCCCGACGGCCAGGGTGGCGACGGCGATCGCCGCACCGCCGCCGATGGGATACAGGGAGTCGGCGACCATGCTTCTGCGTTGATCGGCCACGGTCGCCTCGCCCACGTCCTGCCCGTTGAGCAGTCTCCGGCAGTCGACCGTCTCGGACGGGACGCAGTACGGCTCGAACGTCACGACGGCGTGCACGCCGAAGGCGATCAGCCCGACGCCGGCCGAGAGCGCGAGCAGCCACAGGAGGAAGGCCGCCACCGTCAGGAGCGGGCCGCCGACGGCCAGCACCACGCCCACGATCCCGCTCACGCAGATGATCGCCGCGTACCCCAGGACGACCCACCCCCACCACCCGGTCGCGAACCCCACCGGCAGCAGGATGACCGAGAACGCCACGCACCAGTACCCCCCGTTGCGAAGGCCGTTCTGCACCCCGTCCATAGTCCGTTCCCGTCGTCGCAAGGCGGTGTCGGGCGCGGCGGTGCCGTCCCGGCCGGCCGCCCCGGGCAGAGTCCAGCGGCCGCCGGTTTGTTCAGCAACCCGCTCCGCCGCCCTGAACATTCGCCGCATCCCGCCGGTCACCTCCGCCACCTGGCTTGACGCTTTATTGCGAGTGATGTGCAATAGCCACGCATCGACAACAAGCGTGGGGGAGACATGACAGCCCGTCGGACCCGTTGGACCCGTCGGACCGACCGGAGCCTGGCGATACGGAGTGCCGCCGTCGCGGTGGCCTTCGCCGCCGGTGCGACCGCCTGCTCCGCGCCCGCGGACGGGGGAGGGGACGGCGGCGCCGACGCGGCCGAATCCGTCGTGATAGGCGTGGCCTCGGAACCGGACACCCTCAGCCCGCTGCTCGGCTACGGCAAGGACGGGAACTCCAAGATCTTCGACGGGCTGCTCGCCCGCGACACCGACCTGGAGCTGAAGCCCGCCCTCGCCACCGCGCTGCCGAAGGTCACCGACGGCGGCCGGACGTACACGTACACCCTGCGCGAGGGCGTGAAGTTCAGCGACGGCGAACCGCTGACCGCCGAGGACGTGGTCTACACGTACCGCACCGTCCTCGACGAGAAGACCAACAACACCGCCCGCAGCGAACTCGACGCCGTCGAGGACGTCCGCGCGAGCGGGGACGACACCGTGGTCTTCACCCTCAAGTACCCCTACGCACCCTTCGCCGCCCGCACCGTCCTGCCCATCGTCCCCGAGCACGTCGCGGGGAAGCAGGACCCCAACACCGGCGACTTCAACACCGAGCCGGTCGGCACCGGACCGTACGTGCTCACCAGCTGGAGCAAGGGCGAGAAGCTCGGCTTCAAGGCCAACCCGCACTACTGGGGCGACAAGCCCGCGGTGAAGTCGTTCACCATGGCCGTCATCGCCGACGACAACGTACGCGCCACCCGGCTGCGCTCCGGCGACCTCGACGGCGCCGTCCTGCCGCCCAACCTCGCCGCCACCTTCGAGAAGGACGACGGCAGACGCACCTACCGGGCCAGGTCCTACGACTTCCGGGCCGTCACCCTGCCCACGGCCGGCAAGGTCACCGGCGACCGCGCGATCCGCAGGGCCCTGGACGCCGCAGTGGACCGGAAGGCCATGGTCGACAAGATCCTCGACGGCGCGGGCCGGCCGGCGTACGGGCCGCTGCCCGTCGACGACCCCTGGTACGAGCGCGGCATCGAGCGCCCGCACGATCTCGCCGAGGCCGGGCGCATCCTGGACGAGGCCGGGTGGCAGCCCGGCTCCGGTGGCATCCGTGCCAAGGACGGCCGGCGCGCGTCCTTCACCCTGTACTACCCCTCCGGCGACAAGGTCCGCCAGGACCACGCGCTCGCCTACGCCTCCGACGCCAAGAAGGCCGGCATCGAGGTGAAGGTCGAGGGCGCCACCTGGGAGGTCATCGAGCCGCGGATGAAGACCGACGCGGTCCTCGCGGGCTTCGGCAGCGTCGGCGACCCCGACTTCGGCCTCTACACGCTGCTGCACTCCTCGCTCGCGAACGACGGCTTCAACAACATGGCCGGCTACGACAACAAGGCGGTCGACGAGGCGCTCGACGCCGGACGCCGCAGCCAGGACCCGAAGGTGCGCGCCGCCGCCTACGAGAAGGTCCAGCAGGCGCTCGTGGCGGACCCCGGATACACCTTCCTCACCCACATCGACCACCTCTACGTCCTCGCCGACCGCTGGGACGGGCTGACCACCCAACTGGAGCCGCACGAGCACGGCTTCGCCAGCGGACCCTGGTGGAACATCGAGGACTGGCAGCCGAAGAAGTGATCCGCTCGGCCCGACGGCTGCCCTGGGGCGCGATGGCACGGCTGGCGGGGCGGCGGGCGCTGTTCGCCGTGCCCGTCGTCCTCGTCGTCACCTTCGGCGTGTTCGCGATCGCCGCCGCCTCACCCTTCGACCCCGTCAAGGCGTACGCCGGCACCGCCGCGCTCGGCGCCGACCAGGAGACCCTGGACCGGCTGCGCGAGAACCTCGGGGTGGACGAGTCCTTCGTGGTCCGCTGGTGGCACTGGCTGACCTCCGCGCTCACCGGCGACCTCGGCCACTCCGGCGTGCTGCGGCAGCC
Organism: Streptomyces sp. NPDC001599; assembly: GCF_042893535.1. Classification (NCBI taxonomy): domain Bacteria; kingdom Bacillati; phylum Actinomycetota; class Actinomycetes; order Kitasatosporales; family Streptomycetaceae; genus Streptomyces; species Streptomyces sp. NPDC001599. Next base: position 460,016 of record NZ_JBIAVA010000004.1, on the reverse strand, counting down.
GGTGACGCAGGTGATCGGTGAACGGCTCGTCTGGTCCGCGCTGTTGTGCGCCGTCGCCTTCGCCGTCGCCGTCACCCTCGGCATGCTCCTCGGCGTGCTGGCCGCTCGCAGGCCGGGCTCGGTGCTCGACCGGGCGGTCACCTCCCTCGCGTACACCCTGGAGGCGGCGCCGGTCTTCTGGATCGCGCTGCTCGCCGTGTGGCTGTTCGCCCTCCAGTGGGACGTGCTGCCCGCCGGCGGCCTGACCGACACCGCCAGCGAACAGATCACCCCGGGACAGGTCGCGAGCCACATCGTGCTGCCCGCCGGTGTGCTCGCCGTCTCCCAACTGCCCTGGTTCACCCTCTACGTGCGCCAGGGCGTCGGCGACGCGCTCGCGGAGGACCCGGTGCGCGGCGCCCGGGCCCGCGGACTGGGGGAGGGCACCGTCCTGGTCGGACACGCGCTGCGCTCGGGGCTGCTGCCCGTGCTCACCCTGATCGGCTCCCGCGTTCCCGAACTCATCACCGGCGCCCTGCTGGTGGAGAGCGTCTTCAGCTGGCCGGGCATCGCCGCGGCCACCGTCGAGGCAGCCACCGCCGTCGACTTCCCGCTGCTCGCCGCCCTGACCGTCCTCGCCACCGTCGCCGTACTCGCCGGCAACCTGCTGGCCGACCTGCTCTACGGACTGTTCGACCCGAGGGTGAAGCTCAGTGAGATGTGATGTTCATGGCTGAGACCACGGCCGACAAGACACACCGCCCGGAGCCCGACGGCCCGGCCTGGCGCTCCCGCGGCGGCGACCGCCGCTCCACCCGCACCCTGCGCCTGCGCACGTCCGCCCTGCTGCTGACGGCGACCGTGCTCGCCGTGCTGCTCGTGCCGCCGCTGGTGCGGCTCGACCAGCAGACCGTCGACCTGGCCGCCAAGCTCCAGGCCCCCGGCTGGGCGCACCCCTTCGGCACCGACGACGTCGGCCGCGACCTGCTGCTGCGCTGCGTGTACGGCCTGCGCGTCTCCCTGCTCGTCGGGGTGGCCGCCGCGCTGACCGCGACGGTCGTCGGCACCGCCGTGGGCGCCACCGCCGGTGCGCTCGGCGGCTGGGTCGACCGGGGCGTCATGCGGGTCGTCGACGCCCTCTCCTCCGTGCCCCACCTGCTGATGGGCATCTTCATCGTCGCGATGTTCCGGCCGGGCGTCTGGCCGGTGGTGGCCTCCGTCGCGCTCACCCACTGGCTGTCCACCGCGCGCATCGTCCGCGCCGAGGTGCTGTCCCTGCGTGCCCGTCCGCACATCGACGCGGCCGTCTCCGGCGGCGCGTCCCGGTGGCGGGTGACCGTGCGGCACCTGCTGCCGGGCGTGCTGCCGCAGGCCGCGCTGGCCGCCGTACTGATGGTGCCGCACGCCATGTGGCACGAGTCGGCGCTGTCCTTCCTCGGCCTCGGACTGCCCACCCACACCGCGAGCCTCGGCAACCTGATCCAGGAGGCCCGGGGTTCACTGCTGGCCGGGCAGTGGTGGCCCACCCTCTTCCCCGGCCTGTTCATCATCGTGCCCACCCTCGCCGTCGCCGGTCTCGCGGGCGCCTGGCGGGAGCGGATCAACCCCCGCCGCCGATCGGAGCTGATGCTGTGACCGGGCGAGCCCCCGTGCTGTCGGTGCGCGGTCTGTCGGTGCGGTTCCTGATGCCGGGCGGGCGCCGGGTCGCCGCCGTCACCGACGCCCACGTCGACGTGGCGGCCGGCGAGTGCCTGGCCCTGATCGGCGAGAGCGGCTGCGGGAAGTCCGTCCTCGCCTCCGCCCTGCTCGGCCTGCTGCCCGGCAACGCGCAGACCGCGGGCCGCGCGCTCCTCGGCGACCTGGACCTGCTCGCCGCGGACGAGCGGACCTTCGCCCGCACGGTGCGGGGGCGGTTGATCGGCCTGGTCCCGCAGAGCCCCGCTGCTCACCTCACCCCGGTCCGCACCGTCCGCTCGCAACTGGAGGAGACGGTCGCGGAACTCACCGGCGTCCGCGGCGGACGCACGGCCCTGCGCGAGGCCGCGGAGGCCGCCGCCGAGCGCGCCGCGTTCCCCGCGGACCACCTCGACCGCCACCCGCACGAACTCTCCGGCGGCCTCGCCCAGCGCGCCGCCACCGCCCTCGCCCTGGTCGGCGACGCCCCGCTGCTGCTCGCCGACGAGCCGACCACCGGGCTCGACCGGGACCTGGTGGACCGCACCGTGGACGAACTGCGGCGACACGTCGACAACGTCGGCAACGTCGACCACGTCGAGACCGTCGGCCACGTCGAAGGCGAGGGTGCCCGGCGCGACACCGGGGGCCGCGCCCTGCTGATGATCACCCATGACCTGGCCGCCGCCGCGCGCATCGCCGACCGCATCGCCGTGATGTACGCCGGGCGCATCGTCGAACTCGCCGACGCCGGCGCCTTCTTCGGCACCCCCGGCCCACGCCACCCCTACAGCCGCGGCCTGCTCGACGCGCTGCCCGACCGGGCCTTCACTCCCATCCCCGGCCTGCCGCCCGAACTCGGCGCCCTCCCGCGCGGCTGCGCCTTCGCCGCCCGCTGCGACCGGGCCACCGACGCCTGCGCCGACCTGCCCCCGCTGCGCCACACGGTGGCCTGCCACCACCCGCACGCCGCGCTCACGGAGGCCGCCGACCGTGCTTGAACTGCGCACCGTCACCGCCGGATACGCCAGGAACGCCCCCGTGTTCCGGGACGTTTCCCTTTCCGTCGCGCCGGGAGAGGCGGTCGGCCTGCTCGGCCCCAGCGGCTGCGGCAAGTCCACCCTCGCCCGCGTCGCGGCCCTGCTGCACCAGCCCGACGCCGGAGCGCTGCACCTCGACGGCACCCCCGTAGGGCGCTGGCGGCACCGCGCCCCACGGGAACAGCGCATCGCGTTCGGCGTCGTCTTCCAGCAGGCCCGGCTCTCCGCGGACCCCCGGCTGCCGCTGGCCGATCTGATCGCCGAGCCGCTGCGCGCCACCGGCCGCCGGGAGGGCGCCGCCGACCGTGTCGCGGACCTGTCCACGACCGTGGGCCTGACCGCAGACCTGCTGACGCGGCGCCCGCACGAGGTCAGTGACGGCCAGTTGCAGCGCGCCTGCCTGGCCCGCGCCCTGGTGCTGCGCCCGCGCTGGCTGGTGTGCGACGAGATGACGGCGATGCTCGACGCCTCGACCACGGCCGCCCTGGTGCGGGTCGTGGAGGACTACCGGGCCGCCACCGGCGCGGGCCTGCTGGCCGTCGGCCACGACCGGGTCCTCCTCGACCGCTGGTGCGACCGCACCGTCGAGTGGGCGTCCCTGGTGTCCCCGGCGGGGCGCTGACCCGCTCGCCTCCCCGGGTCCGTCAGCGCGTGCTCCACTTCTGGTTGTCGCGGCCGCTGCACTCCCAGAGCTGGAGCCTGGAGCCGTTGCCCGTCTTCTCGTCGACGACGTCCACGCACTTGTTGGCCTGCACATTGACCAGGTCCCGGGGGCCGGCCAGGATGAACTGCTGGGCCGGGTTGCCGCTGCACACCGCCACCTGGACCACCGTGCCGTTGGCCGTGCCGCCCCAGGTCGCGTCCATGCACAGGCCCAACGAGCGGATCGTGCCGTCGGGACGGAAGTCCCACTTCTGCCAGTTCTTGCCGGTGCAGTCCGCGATCTGCAGCGGCGCACCGTCCCGCCACTTGTGGCCCGCCACCTCGATGCAGCGGTTCGAGGCGTGGCCGTAGATGGTCGTGCCGGGGGCGACGGGCTCCGGCGCCTCGGCCTCCGGCTTCTCGTCGCCGCCGCCCCCGCCCGACGTCTCCTTCTCTGGCTGCTCGCGCTTCTCGGGAGCCGGCGCCCCTTCGCCACCGTCTCCGCCCTCGTCCGCCGGCTCCTGGGTGACCGGCTGCTGCGCCTGCGGCTGCTCGGCGGGCGCGGACCCGGCGGTGCTGGGCAGCAGCTCAGGGGTGGCGCTGGGACTGGGCGCGAGCGCGGCACCCGCCTGCTCGGTCTGCTCGGTCGCACTGGTGCGGACCTGCGGCTTGTACGCGATCCAGATCATCACGAACGCGATCGCCAACGCCAGGAAGATCCCGAAGAACGTCGCCAGCCAACGCGGCAGGAACCCACGCTGGACATACGTCCCCTCGATCTCGGTCGGGTCCACCCCGGAACGCCGGACGGCCAGCGTGTAGGGCCGCTCCTCCTTCGCACCGAACCAGATGATCTGCTTCGGCTTCAGCGTCGTCTCCACGAACGCCGCACGACCCGGCTCGATCTGCACATTGCCCGGCCGCACCTCGTACGACAGATGATCGCCGTGATCACTGCCCGCGATCGACGCCGTCACCTTCGTATTGCCGAGGTTGTCCACCGCGAGACGCGGCCGCCCCCGGAACCGGCCCTTCACCGTCGGCGGCACCAACTCCGCACGCACCTCGGTGAACGCCGTGATCGTCAGGTTCCCCTCCGGAACCGTCACCGCATCCGGATGCTCCGTCGGCGTGATCCGCACCGCGTACGGATTCGGCCCCGCCACCGCGTCCGGCGTCCGCGGCGGGGCGAAGGTCAGCTCCACGGTGCCGGTCGTGCCCGGATACAGGCGCAGCGTCTGCGGCTCGACCGTCGTCCAGGGCGCCATGTCCCCGACCGGCTCGAACCGGTACTCGTCCACCACGTCACCGGTGTTGCGCACCCGCAGTCGTACGCGCGTACTGCTGCCGGGGTCCACGGTCGCGGACGCGGGCTCCAGGGAAGTCCACAGGCTCACAGGGGGACGTTACGTGCTGATCCGGCCCCCGTCAGGAGCTCCAAGGGCAGACCTGGGTGCCCCAACGGCCCAGGTCACGTGACCGGTCGCCCCGAAAGCCCCGGTGTTCACCAGGAACAAACAAACTCCGACGGGGTAATTGATTCGGTTGTGTTCGGGTTCTAGGGTGACCCGTGACTCAGTAGTCGCCGTGTCACCGGCAGTTGTGTCCCACCACCAAGGCAACTGCTCTCACAGCACCGTGCGTTGAGCCGCCCCCGAAGCCCACGGAAGGCCACGGTCATGCCGCACTCGCCCGTGTCACCCGCCGAATCCCCGGCCCCTCAGCCCAGCCGACCCCGCCCGGTCGTCAGCCGCCGCCGTCTCCTGGAAGGCAGTGCCGCCGTCCTCGGCGCCCTCACGCTGTCCGCGTCGCCCCTCACGGCACAGTCGGCGGTACGACGGGCGGCGGCCGACGAGTCCCCGGAGTGGAACGACTTCGGCGTCTTCCGGCTCGGCACCCAGCCGCCGCACGCCACGCTCACGCCCTACGCCGACGTCGAGCAGGCGCTCGCCGGCGACCGCGCCCGCTCGCCCTACCGGCTGAGCCTGGACGGCACCTGGAAGTTCGCCTACGCCGACCGCCCCGAGGACCGGGACGCCGACTTCCACCGCACCGACGTGGACGACGGTGACTGGGAGACCATCCCGGTCCCGTCCGTGTGGCAGCTGCACGGCCACGACTTCCCCATCTACCTGAACATCACCTACCCGTACTGGGGCCCCAACGGCCTGGGCGAGGACCCGCAGCCGCCCGCCGCGCCGACCCGCTACAACCCGGTCGGCCAGTACCGGCGCACCTTCACCGTCCCCCGGGACTGGAAGGGCCGCCGCACCTTCCTCCACTTCGAGGGCGTCAAGTCCGCGCACTACGTCTGGATCAACGGCGAACTGGCCGGCTACGACGAGGACTCCTACACCCCCTCCGAGTACGACGTCACCGACCTCCTCAAGCCGGGCACCAACCAGATCGCCGTCGAGGTCTACCGCTACTCCGACGGCGACTGGATGGAGGACCAGGACATGATCCGGCTGAGCGGCATCTTCCGCTCGGTCCACCTCTACTCCACCCCGGCCGTGCACCTGCGCGACTTCAAGCTGGACACCCCGCTCGACGACACCTACACCGGCGCCGAACTGGCCGTCACCGCCAGTGTGCGGGCGTACGGCGAGGGCGGCACCGGCCGCTACACCGTCGAGACCCAGCTGTACGACGCGCGCGGCCACGCCGTCTGGTCCCGGCCGTTGCAGCAGCCCGTCGACGTCGGCACGGTCCGCGCGGGAGAGGACGTCACCGTACGGGCCTCGAAGGCCGTGCCGAGGCCCAGGCTCTGGTCGGCCGAGCACCCGAACCTCTACACGGCCGTACTGCGCCTGCGGGACCCCGCCGGGAAGGTGACCGAGACCCTGTCGCACCGGGTCGGCTTCCGCGAGTTCGCGCTCAAGGACGGGCTGATGCGGATCAACGGCGAGCCGGTGTCCCTGCGCGGCACCAACCGCCACGAGATGCACCCCTCCCGCGGCACCGCGCTCACCCGCGAGGACATGGTCGAGGACATCAAGATCATCAAGCGGATGAACATCAACAGCGTCCGCACCTCGCACTACCCCAACAACCCGTACTGGCTGGAACTGGCCGACGAGTACGGCCTCTACCTCGTCGACGAGACCAACCTGGAGACCCACGGCATCCGCGACGAGTACCCCGGCGACCACCCCGACTGGACCGCCGCCTGTGTGGCCCGCGCCCAGAACATGGTGCACCGCGACAAGAACCACGCCTCGGTCGTCATCTGGTCGCTGGGCAACGAGGCGGGCGGCGGCTCCACCTTCACCGCCATGCACGACTGGATCCGCTCCTACGACGACACCCGCGTCATCCAGTACGAGGGCGACGACCGCCCCGGCGTCAGCGACATCCGCTCGGAGATGTACGACAGCCCGCAGCGCGTCGAGCAGCGCGCGAAGGACACCGCCGACACCCGGCCGTACGTCATGATCGAGTACGCCCACTCGATGGGGAACTCCACCGGCAACTTCAAGAAGTACTGGGACATCGTCCGCCGGTACGACGTCCTCCAGGGCGGCTGGATCTGGGACTTCGTCGACCAGTCCCTCTACACGCCAGTCCCCGCCCGTACCCTGCTCACCGAGGCCGGGCCCGCCGGACTGCGCGGCGAGATCCTCGCCACCCGCGGCACCCTCGACCGCGACAAGGGCCTGTCCGGCATCACCGTCTTCGAACGCGACGACAGCCTCGACCTCACGGGCTCACTGACCCTGGAGGCCTGGATCACCCCGCACGTGACGGGCTACCACCAGCCGATCATCGCCAAGGGCGACACCCAGTACGCGCTGAAGCAGAACGGCCGGACGCTGGAGTTCTTCATCCACTCCGAAGGCCAGTGGATCACCGCGAACTGGACCGTGCCGGACGACTGGACCGGCCGCGAACACCACCTCGCGGGCGTCTTCGACGCGGACGCCGGGACCCTGACCCTCTACGTCGACGGCGTCGAACGGGCCACCCGCACCACCGACCGGCGCCCCAGCAGCAACACCGCGCCCCTCGCCCTCGCCACCGACGCCGACAACCAGGTACGGGAGTTCAGCGGCACCGTCCGCCGCGCCCGCGTCTACGCCCGCGCCCTCGGCGCCGCCGAACTGGCCTCCGAGAGCCGCGGTCCGGGCGACGACGGCGTGCGGTTCTGGTTCGACGCCGCCACGGTGAAGACCTCGACGCGGCGGCCCCGGGACAAGACGTTCCTCGCCTACGGCGGCGACTGGGGCGACAACCCCAACGACGGCGCCTTCGTCGCGGACGGCATCGTCACCGCCGACCGCGGCCACACCGGCAAGGCGGCCGAGGTCAAGCGCGTCTACCAGGCGATCAACGCCACCCGCACGCCCGGCGGCGGCCCCGGTGCCGTCACCCTCACCAACGAGTACCTCTTCACCCGCCTCCGCGAGTTCGACGGCCGGTGGGAACTCGTCGCCGACGGCGAGGTCGTAGGGCGCGGGAAGCTGACCCGGGACCAGCTGGACGTGGCACCGCGCTCCAGCAAGGACATCACCGTCCCCGTCCGACTGCCGGGCCGCCCCGACCCGGGCACCGAGTACTTCCTCCAACTCTTCTTCACCACCAAGGAGTCCACCCCGTGGGCCAAGGCGGGCTTCGAGGTGGCGCGGCAGCAGCTCCCCGTCGACACCGACGCCCCCGCCGTCACCCCGGCCCGCTTGGCGAGCGTCCCGGCCCTGCGCCACGAGGACCGCGACCAGGACGTCCGGATCACCGGCAGGGGCTTCTCGGTCACCGTCGACAAGCGCACCGGCACCATCACCTCCTACGAGGCGAGGGGCACCCGGCTGATCACCTCCGGTCCCGTGCCCAACTTCTGGCGCGCGCCCACCGACAACGACAAGGGCAACGGTCAGCACACCCGCAACCAGACCTGGCGCGACGCGGGCGCCCGCCGCAAGGTCACCGACGTCGCGGTGCGCGCGCTCGGCGACCGGGCCGTCGAGATCAAGGTCACCGGCACGCTGCCCACGTCGGCGGAGTCCACGTACAGCACCACCTACACCGTGTTCGGCAACGGCGAGATCAAGGTCGACAACACGCTGCACCCCGGCGCCGCCGACCTGCCCTACATCCCCGAGGTCGGCACGATGCTGTTCCTGCCGCGCGGCCTTGACCGCGTGCACTGGTACGGCCGCGGCCCCGAGGAGAACCACTGGGACCGCAACGACGGCACGGACGTCGGCCGGTACTCCGGGACCGTCGCCGAGCAGTGGACCCCCTACATCCGCCCGCAGGAGAACGGGAACAAGACCGGCGTCCGCTGGATCGCCCTCACCGACCGCCACGGCGTGGGCCTGCTCGCCTCCGGCGAACCCCTGCTGGAGGCCAACGCCTCCTTCTTCACCCCCGAGGACCTGTCGGCCGGCGTGCGGCACGACTACCAGCTCACCCCGAGGGACGAGGTCGTCCTGCGCCTGAACCACCGGCAGATGGGCGTCGGCGGCGACAACAGCTGGGGCGCGCACACCCACGACGAGTTCAAGCTCTTCGCCGACCGGGACTACGCCTACACCTACCGGCTGCGCCCGCTCACCGACGTGCGTGACGCGACGCGCGCCTCGCGGCGGCCGACGGCGACGGAGTAGCGGAGGGGAGCGGGGGAGCGGCGCCGTCAGCCGGCGGCGTCGCTGATCCCCAGCCGCAGGTGCTCCACGTGGTAGACGGCCTGGTCGAGCAGCCCGGCGACATGGTCGTCGTGCAGGGCGTACACCACCGAACGGCCCTTGCGCTCGCCGACCACCAGACCGAGGTTGCGCAGCAGCCGCAGCTGGTGCGAGCAGGCCGACTGCTCCATGCCGACCTCCGCCGCCAACTCGGTGGCGGGCAGCGGTCCTTCGCGCAGCCGGGCGAGGATCAGCAGCCGGGACGGGGTGGACAGGGCCTGGAGGGTCGTGGCCACCTTCGCGACGTTGTCCGCGTCCAGGCGCACCCGCTCGGCGGCGTCCTGCGCGGTGGTGGCGGCTCCGTGACCCATGCCGTCATCTTACGCACCCACCTGGAGGACTCCCCGGAGACACTGGAGACACATGAACGAATGAATGAGTCTTCATGTGTTCCTGTATGGTGTGGCGCGTGTCCACCACCCTCGCCCCAGCTCCGCGGAGCGCGCCCGCCGCCGCGGCGCCGCCCCGCCGCCGCACCCGCGTCCTGGCCCTGCCCGAGGCCCGCTGGGCGCTCGTCTCCCTCGTCGCCTTCCTCGCGGCCCTGCCCCTCGACCTCGGCTCCGCCCCCGCCTGGACGTACGGCCCGCTGTACGTGGTCGCCTACGCCGCCGGCGGCTGGGAGCCCGCGCTCGAAGGACTGCGGGCGCTGCGCGAGAAGACCCTGGACGTCGACCTGCTGATGATCGTCGCGGCGCTCGGCGCGGCGGCCATCGGGCAGGTCCTCGACGGCGCCCTGCTGATCGTCATCTTCGCCACCTCCGGCGCCCTGGAGGCCCTGGCCACCGCCCGCACCGCCGACTCCGTGCGCGGCCTGCTCGACCTCGCCCCCACCACCGCGACCCGCCTGCGAGAAGGCGGTGAGGAGACCGTCCCGGCCGCCGACCTCGCCGTCGGCGACCTGGTCCTGGTCCGGCCCGGAGAGCGGGTCGGCGCCGACGGCACGGTCGTCGAGGGCACCGGTGAGGTCGACCAGGCCACCATCACCGGCGAGTCCCTGCCCGTCCTCAAGCGCCCCGGCGACGACGTCTTCGCCGGCACCCTCAACGGCACCGGCGCGCTGCGCGTCCGTGTCGGGCGCGACCCGGCCGACTCGGTCATCGCCCGGATCGTCACCCTGGTCGAGGAGGCGTCCCGCACCAAGGCGCCGACCCAGCTGTTCATCGAGAAGATCGAGCAGCGCTACTCGGTCGGCGTGGTCGTCGCCACGCTCGCGGTCTTCGGCCTCCCCCTCGCCCTCGGCGCCGACCTCACGGACGCCCTGCTGCGCGCCATGACCTTCATGATCGTCGCCTCGCCGTGCGCGGTCGTCCTGGCGACGATGCCACCGCTGCTCTCGGCCATCGCGAACGCTGGCCGGCACGGCGTCCTGGTCAAGTCGGCCGTCGCCATGGAACGCCTCGGCGAGATCGGCACCGCCGCCCTCGACAAGACCGGCACCCTGACCGAGGGCACCCCCGAGGTGACCGCCGTGACCCCCGCGGCCGGTGTCGGGGTCGACGACGACGCCCTCCTCGCCCTGGCCGCCGCGGCCGAGCACCCCAGCGAGCACCCGCTGGCCCGTGCGATCGTGGCCGCCGCCCGCGACCGGGGACTGCACATCGCGCCCGCCGACGACTTCACGGCGGCTCCCGGCCGGGGCGTGACGGCCGTGATCGACGGCCGCACGGTGCACGTCGGCCGCGCGGACACCCCCGACGGCGCCGAAACCACCGTCCGCGTCACCCGCGACGGCATCCTCCTGGGCACCCTCGCCCTCACCGACCGCCTCCGCGCCGACGCCGCCCGGGCCACCACCCGGCTCACCGCCCTCACCGGTACCGCCCCCACCCTGCTCACCGGCGACCACGCGGCCGCCGCCGCCCGCGTGGCCGACGCGACCGGCATCACCGACGTCCGCGCCGGACTGCTGCCCGAGGACAAGGTCGAGGCCGTACGGGAACAGGAGCGGGCCGGACGCAAGGTGCTCTTCGTCGGCGACGGCGTCAACGACGCCCCCGCACTGGCCGCCGCCCACGCCGGGGTCGCCATGGGCCGGGCCGGTTCCGACCTGGCCCTGGAAACCGCCGACGCGGTGGTCGTGCGCGACGAACTGACGGCCGTACCCGCCGTCGTGGACCTCTCCCGGCGGGCCCGCAGACTGGTCGTCCAGAACCTGGCCGTCGCCGGTGTCTTCATCACCGTCCTCGTCCTGTGGGACCTGGTCGGCCACCTGCCGCTGCCGCTCGGCGTCGCGGGCCACGAGGGCTCGACCGTACTGGTCGGCCTGAACGGCCTGCGGCTGCTGCGCGAGTCGGCATGGCGCCCGGAGTGATCCGCGGGATCCCAGCACGCGGCACGTCCATGTCGGATTCCCGCCAGCCCCGGACCGGCCGGTGCACCATCCTGGACGCATGCAGACGGGAATGCACACCGACACCGAGCGCTGCGTGCGCGCCGTCCGGTCGAAGGACGCGCGGTTCGACGGCTGGTTCTTCACGGCCGTCCTGACGACCCGCATCTACTGCCGGCCCAGCTGCCCCGTGGTGCCGCCCAAGCCCGAGAACATGACCTTCTACCCGAGCGCGGCGGCCTGCCAGCAGGCCGGGTTCCGGGCGTGCAAACGCTGCCGCCCGGACACCAGCCCCGGCTCGCCCGAGTGGAACCGGCGCGCCGACCTCACGGCCCGAGCCATGCGCCTGATCGCCGACGGCGTCGTCGACCGCGAGGGCGTACCCGGCCTCGCGGCCCGCCTCGGCTACAGCACCCGCCAGGTCGAACGCCAGCTCCTGGCCGAACTGGGCGCGGGCCCCCTCGCGCTCGCCCGGGCACAGCGCGCCCAGACCGCACGGCTGCTGATCGAGACCACCCCGCTGCCGATGGCGGACGTCGCCTTCGCGGCCGGTTTCTCCTCCGTCCGCACCTTCAACGACACGGTCCGCGAGGTCTACGCCCTCTCCCCGAGCGAACTGCGCACCCGCACCCCCAAGAACCGCCCGGCCCCCACCGCCCCCGGCGCCCTGTCCCTCCGCCTCCCCTTCCGCGCCCCGCTCAACCCGGACAACCTCTTCGGCCACCTCGCCGCCACCGCCGTACCCGGCGTGGAGGAGTGGCGGGACGGCGCGTACCGCCGAACCCTGCGCCTCCCGTACGGTCACGGCATCGTGGCCCTCACCCCGGGCCCCGACCACATCGCCTGCCGCCTCACCCTCAGCGACCTGCGCGACCTGACCGTCGCCATCAGCCGCTGCCGCCGCCTGCTCGACCTGGACGCCGACCCGACGGCGATCGACGAGCAGCTGCGCGCCGACCCGCTGCTCGCGCCGCTCGTCGACAAGGCCCCCGGCCGGCGCGTCCCCCGCACGGTGGACGAGGCGGAGTTCGCCGTACGGGCCGTGCTCGGCCAGCAGGTCTCCACGGCCGCCGCCCGCACCCACGCCGCGCGCCTGGTCACCGCGCACGGCGACCCGGTGGACGACCCCGAGGGCGGTCTCACCCACCTCTTCCCGTCGACCGGGGCGCTGGCGGCGGTGGACCCGGAGACCCTCGCGATGCCCAGGACCCGCCGCACCACCTTCACCACCCTGGTCGCCCACCTGGCCGACGGCTCCGTCAACCCGGGCGTCGAGAGCGACTGGGCCGAGACCCGGGCCCGGCTCCTGGCCCTCCCCGGCTTCGGCCCCTGGACCGCCGACGTCATCGCCATGCGCGCCCTCGGCGACCCCGACGCCTTCCTCCCCACCGACCTCGGCATCCGCCGCGCCGCCGCCGCACTGGGCCTGCCCTCCACCCCGGCCGCGCTCACCGCCCGCGCGGCGGCCTGGCGGCCCTGGCGGGCGTACGCCGTCCAGTACCTGTGGGCGACCGACGACCACCCGATCAACTTCCTGCCCGTATGAGCCCGTTCGAGCCCGTCCGAGGAGCCGGAGCGAAACCCGTGAAACAGCACACCGTGATCGACAGCCCCTACGGCGCACTCACCCTCGTCGCCGAGGACGGCGCCCTGTGCGGCCTCTACATGACCGACCAGCGCCACCGCCCGGCGGAGGAGACCTTCGGCGCCCGCGACGAACGCCCCTTCGCCGAGACCGAGGAGCAGTTGGAGGCCTACTTCACCGGCGAACTGAAGGACTTCACCCTCGGCCTGCGGCTGAACGGCACCCCGTTCCAGCGCACGGTCTGGGCCCAGCTCCAGAAGATCCCGTACGGCGAGACCCGCACCTACGGCGAACTCGCCGCGGCCCTCGGCAACCCGGCCGCCTCCCGCGCCGTGGGCCTCGCCAACGGCCGCAACCCGATCGGCATCATCGTCCCCTGCCACCGCGTCATCGGCGCGAGCGGCGGCCTCACCGGCTACGGCGGCGGCCTGGAGCGCAAGCAGCGGCTGCTGGACTTCGAACGCGGGGCGGCGGCACCGCAGGCCCTGTTCTAGACGGGTGGGACGCGTGGGCTCCGGGCGAAAACGCGTTGTCCGCGCGCCGCGGGGCCCGTTACGCTCACCGGACTTCGAAGACCACGCTCTCCCGAACGATGCCGCAGATGGGGAGCAGGCCCGCGCACAGCAGCCCGGGACCACGGAGGGGCGGCGCCACTTTTCGGCATGCCCTCCGGAGGACCGCACCCATGCATTCCACGCACCGCCCGCACATCGGCCTCGGCCTGCCCGTCGACGACCCCGCCCTGCTGCTGACCTGGGCCCGGCGCGCCGACGCGCTCCCCTTCAGCACGCTCGGCCTGCTCGACCGGCTCGTCTACGACAACCCCGAGCCCCTGATCACCCTCGCGACCCTGGCTGGTGCCACCTCCCGCGTCCGCCTGCAGACCGAGGTGCTGATCGCCCCCGTCCACAGCACCGCGCTGCTCGCCAAGCAGACCGCGACCCTCGACCGCCTGTCGGGCGGCCGCTTCACACTCGGCATCGGAGTCGGCGGGCGGGCCGACGACTGCCTCGCCGCGGGCATCGACCTCCACCGCCGGGGCCGCCGCCTCGACGAGCAGATGACCCTGCTGCGCCGCACCTGGGACGGCGAGTCCTACGGCACGGACGTCGGCCCCATCGGACCCCGCCCCGCCACCCCCGGCGGACCGCGCGTGCTGTTCGGCGGCTTCGCCCCGGCCGCCCTGGAACGGGTCGGCCGGTTCGGCGACGGCTTCCTCGGCGCCGCGCTGCCCGCCGCGCACATGAGCGGACTGTTCCGCCAGGTCGAGGCGGTCTGGCAGAAGCACGACCGCCCGGGCCGGCCGCGCCTGGTCGCCCAGGCGAGCGTCGCGCTCGGCCCCGACGACACGGTGGAGCGGGCCCGGCAGAACCTCCGCGACTACTACGCCTTCACCGGGCGCGCCGAGTACATGACCAAGGGCCTGCTCACCACCGCACGGGAGATCCGCGCCGCCGTCGACGCCTTCCGGGACATCGGCGCCGACGAGGTCGTGCTCTACTGCTGGTCCTCCGACCCCGACCAGATCGACCGCCTCGCCGACACCCTGTTCTGACGGGCCTGCGGCTCCCGGTTCCCGCCGTCGCGGCTCAGCCCAGCCCGCGCAGCAGCTCGGGCAGGGCCGAGCCGATCGGCTCCCGGACCACCTCGTCGGCCAGCTCGTCGTAGGGTGTCGGCTCGGCGTTCACGACGACCAGCCGGGCCCCGTGCCCGACGGCGACGCCGGCCAGTCCGGCGGCGGGCTCCACCTGGAGACTGGTGCCCACCGCGACGAACACCTGGCACGCCTTGCTGATCGCGGCCGCCTCGCCCAGCACCACCGGGTCGAGGCGCTCGCCGAACATCACGGTCGCCGACTTCAGAATGCCGCCGCACTCCAGACACGGCGGGTCGGCCTCCCCGGCCTCGATCCGGGCCAGCGCGTCCGCCATCGGCCCACGGGCCCCGCAGCCGGTGCACACGCAGTCGCGCGCGGTGCCGTGCAGTTCGAGGACCTTGCGGGCACAGACCCCGGCGAGCTGGTGCAGACCGTCCACGTTCTGCGTGATCACACGGACCGGTACCCCGCGCCGCTCCAGGTCGGCCACCGCACGGTGCGCCGCGTTCGGCTCGGCGTGCAGCGCAGCGGTGTCGCGCCGCATCAGCCAGGAGCGCCGCCTGATCTCCGGATCGCCCATGTAGTACTCGTACGTGACGAGCTTCTCGGCCTCCGGATCGCGCCGCCACAGCCCGTTCGGACCGCGGTAGTCGGGAATGCCGGAGTCGGTGGAGACGCCGGCACCGCTGAGGATGGCGACGAGAGGCTTGCCGGTCATGCGGTCGAGGGTAGGGCGCCGGGGTGCGGCCGGCGAACGGTTATCGGTCGACCCGTACGCCGTCGACCAGTTCGGCCGTGCCGGAGCCGTCCGCCAGTACGTCCAGCGCGGCCAGCACCCGGCCGTGCAGGGAACCGAGCAGGTGGTCGCCGAGTTCCTCGCGCGGCACCAGCCGCCAGGACAGCAGCTCCTCCTCCTGCAGCCTGATCGCCTTGAGGTCGTCCTCCGACAGGACCCCGCCGTCGTACAGGTACGCCACGATCGGCGGCCTGCCCGCCCCGCTCGACCAGTCCACCGCGAGCAGCCGGCCGATCCGCACGTCGAGGCCGATCTCCTCCAGGGTCTCCCGCCACGCACCCCGCCGCGGGGTCTCCCCGTCGTCGGACTCGATGGTGCCGCCCGGCAACGTCCACCCCTCGCGGTAGTCGGGCTCGACGAGCAGTACATGCCCCGCGGCGTCCCGGAAGACCGCGGCGGCACCGGCGAGGACGCGGGGCAGTCCGGCGATGTAGGTGGCGTAGTCAGCAGTGCTCATCCCGGAAGGGTAACGAGCGGCCCGGCCCCGGGCCCGGCGCACTCCCGGGGCGGGTGCACGGCCGGTTCCACGGTGTGGGCAGGGCATGACGGCGCGGGCGTCCTCCGGTTAGGGTCGCAGCGGCGCGACTGCCTTGACGTGCGCAAGGCCCGAAGAGCAAGGGGAGAGCAAGGTGGCTGACGCTGCTGTGGACGGGACCCGCCGGGTACTCGTCGCCGCGGACAAGTTCAAGGGCTCGCTGACGGCCGTCGAGGTCGCCGAGCGGGTCACGGCCGGACTGCGCCGCGTCGTGCCGGACGTCGTGGTCGAGGCGCTGCCCGTCGCCGACGGCGGCGACGGCACGGTGGCCGCCGCGGTCGCGGCCGGGTTCGAACGCCGGGAGGTACGGGTCGCCGGTCCCCTCGGCGACGAGGTGACGGCGGCGTACGCGCTGCGCGAGGACACCGCCGTCGTGGAGATGGCCGAGGCCAGCGGCCTCCAGCGGCTTCCGGAAGGCGTCCTCGCACCGCTGACCTCGTCCACGTACGGCTCCGGCGAACTGCTGCGGGCCGCGCTGGACGCGGGCGCGCGGACGATCGTGTTCGGGGTCGGCGGCAGCGCCACCACGGACGGCGGTGCCGGGATGCTGGCCGCGCTGGGCGCGCGGTTCCTCGGCGCGGACGGGGAGCCCGTCGCGCCGGGCGGGGGCGGCCTCGCGGGCCTGGCCTCGGCCGACCTGTCGGGCCTGGACCCCCGCCTGTCCGACGTGGAGCTGGTGCTCGCCAGCGACGTCGACAATCCGCTGACCGGGCCGAAGGGCGCCCCGGCGGTCTACGGGCCGCAGAAGGGTGCCTCGCCGGAGGACGTGACGGCCCTGGACGCGGCCCTCGCGCACTTCGCGAAGGTGCTGGAGCAGACGGAGGGCGTGGGCGCGCGGGCCGCCGAGTACGCCGCGTCGCCGGGCGCGGGCGCGGCGGGCGGCATCGGCTTCGGGGCGATGCTGCTGGGCGCGCGGTTCCGGCCCGGCATCGAGGTGATGCTGGACGTGCTGGGCTTCGCGCCGGCGCTGGAGCGGGCGGACCTGGTGATCACCGGGGAGGGCTCGCTGGACGAGCAGACCCTGCACGGGAAGGCACCGGCGGGCGTCGCGGCGGCGGCCCGGGCCGCGGGCAAGGAGGTCGTCGCGGTGTGCGGGCGCCTCGCGCTGCCGGCGGAGGTGCTCGGGCGGGCCGGGATCCGGCGGGCGTATCCGCTGACGGATGTGGAGCCGGACGTCGCGAAGTGCATCGCGGACGCGGGGCCGATCCTGGAGCGGGTGGCCGAGTCCATCGCGCGGGACTTCGTCGCGTAGGGGAGTTTCGCCCCCGCCGCCCCTTCCCATACCCGACCCTGGGGGCTGCCGCCCCCAGACCCCTGCTTCGGCCTGAACGGCCTCGTCCTCAAACGCCGGACGGGCTGGTTGGGCCGACCACGGCCACTCATGTCCCCACCGAGTCGGGTGGTGGGTGGGCATAGGCCCGGGGGTCTGGGGGCGGAGCCCCCAGGGACGCCGACACCGACGCCGGGCACGCGCAAACGGAAGGGCCCCGAACCCAACCCGGGGTTCGGGGCCCCACCCAGCGGAGCGCTACGGCAACTGCGCCGCCCGCGCCTCCCGCCGATTGTCACGGAAATTGTTCACCCGGCGAGCCGTGGCGAACAGGGGAATCACCGCCCCCATCACCAACTGCAACGCACACCCCGTCTGCAGCAGCAACTGCCCGCTCGGCGCGTCGAACGCCCACCCGGCCAGCAGCCCCATCGACAGGACGATCCACGACAGCATCGCCACCGCGAGGCGCCCCCGCGGCTTCGGGTACTCGACCCGGCTCACCATCAGCCAGGCCGTCCCGAGGATCGCCAGCAGCGTCGCCACGAACGGCAGCTCCAGCAGCACGATCGACACCACCGTCAGCGCGCCGAACGGCGACGGCATGCCCTGGAAGGTGCCGTCCTTGACGGTGACGCAGGAGAAGCGCGCGAGCCTCAGCACCACCGCCAGCAGCACCACGATCGCCCCCACCGCCGCCACCCGCTGGTAGGCGTCGTCCGCGACCATGCCGTAGACGAGGACGAAGTACGCCGGCGCGAGGCCGAAGCTGATCAGGTCGGAGAGGTTGTCCAGCTCCGCGCCCATCGGCGAGGACCGCAGCTTGCGGGCGACCAGACCGTCGAACAGGTCGAAGATCGCCGCGCACAGCATCAGGATGACCGCCGTGGCCGCGCTGTGCCGGGCCATGCCCGACTCGTCGCTGCCCATGAGGTGCGGGATCAGGATGCCGGTGGTGGTGAAGTACACCGCCATGAAGCCGCACGTGGCGTTGCCGAGCGTGAGCGTGTCCGCTATCGACAGGCGGAGCGAGAGCGGCATCTCCTCCTCGTCGTCCACCTCGTCGGCCTCCGGCACCCATCCGGCCTGGGTCTGTGGATCAATCACGGTCAATTCGAGTCACCCCAGCCACCGTCTTCTGACCCACCTCGACATCCACCTCGACACCCTCCGGCAGGTACAGGTCGACGCGGGAGCCGAAGCGGATCAGACCGACCCGCTCGCCCTGCTCGACCTTGGTGCCCTGCGGCACGTACGGGACGATACGGCGGGCCACCGCGCCGGCGATCTGGATCATCTCGATGTCGCCGAGCTCGGTGTCGAAGTGCCACACGACGCGCTCGTTGTTCTCGCTCTCCTTGTTGAAAGCGGGAACGAAGCCGCCCGGCACGTGCTCGACCGACGTCACCGTGCCCGACAGCGGGGCGCGGTTGACGTGGACGTTGAGCGGGCTCATGAAGATCGCGACGCGGGTGCGGCCGTCCTTCCACGGCATGATGCTCTGCACCACACCGTCGGCGGGCGAGACGACCCTGCCCTGGGTGATCTCGCGCTCGGGGTCGCGGAAGAACCACAGCATCCCCGCCGCGAGCGCGGTGGCGGGGACGGCGACGGCCTTGGCGGCGCCGGAACGGCGGGCCCGCAGGAGGCTGACGGCTGCGGTGGCGACGGTCGGCAGAAGCCACGGCGAGGCTCCGCGCGCGAGGCGTACGCCGGCGAGGCTGTCGCGAGGTGCAGAGGTTTGGCTGTGGGGCATGGATGACCTTCGTAGCGGATGATGCCGCGCTATGACGGGGGACGGCGGCTTTCCGGCGATCGTAGCGGCTCCGCGCCGCAACTGGGTAAGCCAGGAAGCTGAGTCGGCGGCCGAACACTGCCTACGGGGTGTGACCTTCTTCTCCAAGAAAACACCCCGTATCCGGACATCTAACCCTGGAATCGATACTCTTCGAGCAGTCGGCGGCCGATGATCATTTTCTGGATCTCGGCGGTGCCTTCACCGATGAGCAGCATCGGCGCCTCGCGGTAGAGGCGCTCGATCTCGTACTCCTTGGAGAAGCCGTACCCGCCGTGGATCCGGAAGGCGTCCTCCACGACCTCCTTGCAGTACTCGGAGGCGAGGTACTTGGCCATCCCCGCTTCCAGGTCGTTTCGTTCGCCCGAGTCCTTTTTGCGCGCAGCGTTCACCATCATCGCATGCGCCGCCTCCACCTTGGTAGCCATCTCCGCGAGCTTGAACTGGATGGCTTGGTGCTGGGCGATCTGCTTGCCGAAAGTGTGACGCTGCTGGGCGTACTGGACACCGAGCTCGAAGGCACGCTGAGCGACGCCGCAGCCACGGGCCGCCACGTTGACGCGGCCGACCTCGACGCCGTCCATCATTTGGTAAAAACCTCGGCCGGTGACGCCGCCGAGCACCCGATTGGCCGGAATGCGCAGGCCGTCCATGATGAGCTCGGTGGTGTCGACGCCCTTGTAGCCCATCTTGTCGATCTTGCCGGGGATGGTCAGCCCCGGGCGGACCTCACCGAAACCGGGCTCCTTCTCCACCAGGAAGGTCGTCATCGACTTGTGCGGGGCGGTCCCCTCGGGGTGACCCTCGTCACTCTTCACCAGGACGGCCACAAGGGACGACGTACCGCCGTTCGTCAGCCACATCTTCTGGCCGTTCAGGACGTACTCCTCGCCGTCCCGCACGGCCTTCGAGGAGATCGCCGAGACGTCGGAGCCCAGCGCCGGCTCGGACATCGAGAAGGCACCCCGGATGTCGCCCGCGGCCATCCGGGGCAGGAAGTGGTCCTTCTGCTCCTGCGTGCCGTGCTGCTTGAGCATGTACGCCACGATGAAGTGCGTGTTGATGATGCCGGACACCGACATCCAGCCGCGGGCGATCTCCTCCACGCACAGGGCGTAGGTCAGGAGCGACTCGCCCAGGCCCCCGTACTCCTCGGGAATCATCAGGCCGAACAGGCCGAGTTCCTTCAGCCCGTCCACGATGTCCTGCGGGTACTCGTCCCGGTGCTCCAGCTCGGTGGCGACCGGAATGATCTCCTTGTCCACGAAGTCGCGGACGGTGGAGAGGATCTCCCGCTGGACGTCCGTGAGGCCGTGGGTCTGGGCGAGGCGGCTCATCTCTACTTCCCCTGTTCCTTCAGCTCGGGCCGGCCGGGCTGCTCGCCGCCGCGCTCCTTGGTGTATGTCTCGGTCGGCACCATCACCTTGCGGCGGAAGACGCAGACCAGGGTGCCGTCCTGCTTGTAGCCCTTGGTCTCGACGTGGACGATGCCGCGGTCGTTCTTCGACTTCGACGGCCACTTGTCGAGCACCGTCGTCTGGCCGTACAGCGTGTCGCCGTGGAAGGTCGGCGCCACGTGCCGCAGCGACTCGATCTCCAGGTTGGCGATCGCCTTCCCCGAGATGTCCGGGACCGACATGCCGAGCAGGAGCGAGTAGATGTAGTTGCCGACCACCACGTTCTTGCCGAAGTCCGTGGTCTTCTCGGCGTAGTTGGTGTCCATGTGGAGCGGGTGGTGGTTCATGGTGAGGAGACAGAACAGGTGGTCGTCGTACTCCGTGACCGTCTTCCCGGGCCAGTGCTTGTACGTCGCCCCGACCTCGAACTCCTCGTAGGTGCGTCCGAACTGCATCGCCCTCAGCCCTCCGGGATCTCGAACTTGCCGGTGCGCCGCATGCCGGCCGCACGCCCCTTGCCGGAGACGACCAGCGCCATCTTGCGGCTGGCCTCGTCGATCATCTCGTCGCCGAGCATCGCCGAGCCCTTCCTGCCGCCCGCCTCGGACGTGTAGTAGTCGTACGCGTCCAGGATCAGCTCGGCGTGGTCGTAGTCCTCCTGGGAGGGCGAGAAGATCTCGTTGGACGCCTCGACCTGGCCCGGGTGCAGCACCCACTTGCCGTCGAAACCGAGGGCGGCGGCGCGCTGGGCGACCTCGCGGTAGCCGTCCACGTTGCGGATCTGGAGGTAGGGGCCGTCGATCGCCTGGAGGTCGTTGGCGCGGGCGGCCATCAGGATCTTCATCAGGATGTAGTGGTAGGCGTCCGCCGGGTAGCCGGGCGGCTGCTCGCCCACGACCAGCGACTTCATGTTGATGGACGCCATGAAGTCGGCCGGGCCGAAGATGATGGTCTCCACGCGCGGGCTCGCCTGGGCGATCTCGTTGACGTTGTTCAGGCCCCGCGCGTTCTCGATCTGCGCCTCGATGCCGATCCGGCCGACCTCGAAGCCCATCGTCTTCTCGATCTGGGTGAGCAGGAGGTCGAGCGCGACGACCTGCTGGGCGTCCTGGACCTTCGGCAGCATGATGCAGTCCAGGTTCGGGCCCGCGCCCTCCACCACCGTCACGACGTCCCGGTACGTCCACTCGGTCGTCCAGTCGTTGACGCGCACGACGCGGGTCTTGCCGGTCCAGTCGCCCTCGTTGAGGAACTTGACGATCGTGTGCCGCGCCTCCGGCTTGGCGAGCGGCGCGCAGGCGTCCTCCAGGTCCAGGAAGACCTGGTCCGCCGGGAGGCCCTGGGCCTTCTCCAGGAAGCGCGGGTTCGAGCCCGGGACCGCCAGGCAGGAACGCCGGGGGCGGAGACGGTTGACGGTCGTCATGCGGGGACCTCCAGGGGGTCGAGCTTGTTCGCGTACCGGATCTCGTCGACGATCCGGCCGATGATGCCGGTGATGTCGAAGTCCTTCGGGGTGAAGACCGCGGCCACTCCCGCGGCCCGCAGTTCCTCGGCGTCACCGTTCGGGATGATGCCACCGGCGATCACCGGGATGTCTGTGGCACCGGCGACACGGAGCCGTTCGAGTACGTCCGGCACCAGTTGGGCGTGCGAGCCGGACAGGATGGACAGGCCCACCGCGTGCACGTCCTCCGCGAGGGCGGCGTCCACGATCTGCTCCGGGGTGAGCCTGATGCCCTGGTAGACCACCTCGAACCCGGCGTCGCGGGCCCGCACGGCGATCTGCTCGGCGCCGTTGGAGTGGCCGTCGAGGCCGGGCTTGCCGACCAGGAAGCGGAGCTTGCCGACGCCCATCTCCTTCGCCGTCAGCTCCACCTTGCGGCGCACCTCGGAGAGGGCCGAGCCCTCCTCGGCGGTGACCGCGACCGGCGCCGAGGACACTCCGGTCGGCGCGCGGAACTCGCCGAACACCTCGCGCAGCGCCCCCGCCCACTCGCCGGTCGTGGCGCCGGCCCGGGCGCACTCCAGGGTGGCCTCCATGAGGTTGCCGGTGCCGCGGGCGGCCTCCTTCAGCTTCTCCAGCGCCTTGCAGGGGCGCGGGTGGTTGAAGGGCGGCTGATAGCGGGTGTCCCGCCAGTTCCGCAGCGAGGCGACGACGCGGGCCTCCACCGCCGGGTCGACCGTCTGGATCGCGGTGTCCAGGTCGGCGGTCAGCGGGTTGGGCTCGGTGCCCTCGAAGGCGTTGACACCGATGATCTTCTCCTCGCCGGACTCGATCCGCGCCCGGCGCTCGGCGTGCGAGGCGACCAGCTGGGACTTGAGGTAGCCGGACTCCACGGCGGCCATGGCGCCGCCCATCTCCTGGATGCGGTCCATTTCCGCGAACGCCGCCTCGACCAGCTCCTCGACCTTCGCCTCGACCACCTTCGAGCCCTCGAAGAGGTCCTCGTACTCCAGCAGGTCGCTCTCGTGCGCCAGCACCTGCTGGATGCGCAGCGACCACTGCTGGTCCCAGGGGCGGGGCAGGCCCAGCGCCTCGTTCCAGGCCGGCAACTGCACGGCACGCGCGCGTGCGTCCTTGGAGAGGGTGACCGCCAGCATCTCCAGCACGATCCGCTGGACGTTGTTCTCCGGCTGCGCCTCGGTCAGGCCCAGGGAGTTGACCTGGACGCCGTAGCGGAAGCGGCGGTGCTTGGGGTTCTCGATGCCGTAGCGCTCGCGGGTGACGCGGTCCCAGATGCGCCCGAAGGCGCGCATCTTGCACATCTCCTCGACGAAGCGCACGCCCGCGTTCACGAAGAAGGAGATGCGGCCGACCACGTCGCCCATGCGCTCCTGCGGCACCTGACCGCTGTCGCGCACCGCGTCGAGCACGGCGATCGCGGTGGACATCGCGTACGCGATCTCCTGCACCGGCGTGGCGCCCGCCTCCTGCAGGTGATAGCTGCAGATGTTGATCGGGTTCCACTTCGGCAGGTGGGAGACCGTGTACGCGATCATGTCGGTCGTCAGCCGGAGCGACGGTCCCGGCGGGAAGACGTGCGTGCCCCGGGACAGGTACTCCTTGACGATGTCGTTCTGGGTCGTGCCCTGGAGCTTGGTGATGTCGGCACCCTGCTCCTCCGCGACGACCTGGTAGAGCGCCAGCAGCCACATGGCCGTGGCGTTGATGGTCATCGAGGTGTTCATCTGCTCCAGGGGGATGTCCTGGAACAGCCGGCGCATGTCCCCGAGGTGCGCGACGGGCACGCCGACCCGGCCGACCTCGCCGCGGGCGAGGATGTGGTCGGAGTCGTAGCCGGTCTGGGTCGGCAGGTCGAAGGCGACCGACAGACCCGTCTGCCCCTTGGCGAGGTTGCGCCGGTACAGCTCGTTGGACGCCTCGGCCGTGGAGTGACCGGCGTAGGTGCGCATGAGCCACGGCCGGTCCTTCTGACGCTCGGTCACGTGGCGCTCCTCAGATGTTCCGGAAGCGGTTGATGGCGTCGAGGTGCTGCGCGCGCTTCTCGTGGTCGCGCACGCCCAGGCCCTCCTCGGGCGCCAGGCACAGCACGCCGACCTTGCCCTGGTGCAGGTTGCGGTGGACGTCGTAGGCGGCCTGGCCGGTGTCCTCGAGGGAGTACACCTTGGAGAGCGTGGGGTGGATCCTGCCCTTGGCGATGAGTCGGTTGGCCTCCCAGGCCTCGCGGTAGTTGGCGAAGTGGGAGCCGATGATGCGCTTCAGGGACATCCACAGGTAGCGGTTGTCGTACTCGTGCATGTAGCCCGAGGTCGAGGCGCAGGTGGTGATGGTGCCGCCCTTGCGGGTGACGAAGACGGAGGCGCCGAAGGTCTCGCGGCCGGGGTGCTCGAAGACGATGTCGATGTCCTCGCCGCCGGTGAGTTCGCGGATGCGCTTGCCGAAGCGCTTCCACTCCTTCGGGTCCTGGGTGTTCTCGTCCTTCCAGAACCGGTAGCCCTCGGCGTTGCGGTCGATGATCGCGTCGGCGCCCATCGACCGGCAGATGTCCGCCTTCTGGTCGCTGGAGACGACGCAGATCGGGTTGGCGCCGCCGGCGAGGGCGAACTGGGTGGCGTACGAACCGAGTCCGCCGCTGGCGCCCCAGATGAGGACGTTGTCGCCCTGCTTCATGCCGGCGCCGTTGCGGGAGACCAGCTGGCGGTACGCGGTGGAGTTGACCAGGCCGGGAGCGGCGGCCTCCTCCCAGCTGAGGTGGCCGGGCTTCGGCATCAGCTGGTTGGACTTGACCAGCGCGATCTCGGCGAGTCCGCCGAAGTTGGTCTCGAAGCCCCAGATGCGCTGCTCGGGGTCGAGCATCGTGTCGTTGTGGCCGTCGGACGACTCCAGCTCGACGGAGAGGCAGTGCGCGACGACCTCGTCGCCCGCCTGCCAGGCGTTGACGCCGGGACCGGTGCGCAGGACGACACCGGCGAGGTCGGAGCCGATGACGTGGTACGGCAGGTCGTGGCGCTTGGCGAGGTCGCTGACCCGGCCGTAGCGCTCCAGGAACCCGAAGGTGGACAGCGGCTCGAAGATCGAGGTCCACACCGAGTTGTAGTTGACCGAGGAGGCCATCACGGCCACCAGGGCCTCGCCGGGGCCCAGCTCGGGCACCGGCACGTCGTCCAGGTGGATCGACTTGCGGGGGTCCTTGTCGCGGGTCTCGAGGCCCGCGAACATCTCCGTCTCGTCCTTGTGCACGGTGATCGCGCGGTACGACTCGGGGAGCGGCAGTGCGGCGATGTCGGCCGGTGTGGAGTCGGGCGACTGGATCGCGTCCAGGATGTCCTTCACGGTCACGGTGTTGCCTCCGGCGGTGAGCGCCCTGAGGGAGGGGCGCTGAGGGTTACGTCGGTGCTGCTGAGGTGAGGGTGTGTGCCTGTGACGCAGGCGTTCGGACGCGCAGGGGATGAGGTGCGGGGACAGCCCGAACACCTTCAACGTATGACACCGCGTGTCACCCCGCAAGGCACTGAGTGCCAGAAATGCTTCTCAGATGAAATCTTTACGCGACAGATGAGCGATGATCGATCGAATCATCTCCCGCCGAAGGTGAAAAAGGGGCGCCGACATGCAAAAACGGCCACCCGGTGGGTGGCCGTCGTCACAGTGCGGAACGGTGCGGAGGGGGCGGTCAGCGCTCCTTGAGCGCCTGCTCGATGGTGCGCATGACCTCGTGCAGCGGCGCGTCGGTGCGCGCCACCGTCACGAGCACCTCGCCCTGCACGGAGGCCGAGGAGGCGGCGGGACGGGCGGTGGAGGCCGTGCCGCGGCCCGCCCCGATGCCCGTGCCGAAGGTCTTCCGCACGATCGCGAAGGCGTGGTCCAGCTCGGCCTCGACGTCGCCCTGCCCGTCGGCCCGCAGCCAGCGCCGCAGCACGTGGTTGTGCGCCGTCACCACGGCGGACGCCGCGACCTCTGCGAGCAGCGGGTCGTCGTTGGCGTCGTCGTCGTGCGCGTGCTCGTCGAAGTGGCCGAGCAGATAACGGGTGAACAGCCGCTCGTAACGGGCCACCGACGCGATCTCCGCCTCGCGCAGGGTGGGCACCTCGCGCGTCAGTTTGTAGCGGGCGACCGAGATCTCCGGCCGGGCCGCGTACATCTTCATGACTTCCTTGATGCCCCGGCACACCGTGTCGAGCGGATGCTCGTGCGCGGGCGCCGCGTTGAGCACCGCCTCGGCCCGCACCAGGGTGTCGTCGTGGTCCGGGAAGATCGCCTCTTCCTTGGAGCGGAAGTGGCGGAAGAAGGTGCGGCGGGCGACCCCGGCCTGAGCCGCGATCTCGTCGACGGTGGTCGCCTCGTACCCCTTGGTCGCGAACAGCTCCATCGCCGCCGCCGCCAGCTCCCGGCGCATTTTGAGCCGCTGGGCGGCGGCTCGGCTGCCGGCCGCGCTCTCCGGCGCGTCGGACGTGGCTGAGGTACGTGAGGACTTGGCGGGCTGGGACATGACCCGAACGTACTGCATGCGGGCGCAATCATGCGCGTGACCGGGGATTCCCCCGCCCGCGCGGGGCGGGGGAGACCCGGCCGGATCGAGCAGTCCGCCCCAGTCCTCCTCGGACCGCGGCCAGTCGCCCGGCGGCTCAGCGGCGGGCATGCTCGCGGAAACCGCGGCCCGTCTTGCGGCCGAGGCAGCCCGCGGCCACCAGGTGCTCCAGCAGCGGCGCCGGGGCGAGGCCCGGGTCGCGGAACTCCCGGTGCAGCACCTTCTCGATGGCGAGCGACACGTCGAGTCCGACCACGTCGAGCAGCTCGAACGGGCCCATGGGATAGCCGCCGCCCAGCTTCATCGCCGCGTCGATGTCGTCGAGGGTCGCGTAGTGCTCCTGCACCATCTTGACCGCGTTGTTGAGGTACGGGAACAGCAGCGCGTTCACGATGAACCCGGCCCGGTCGCCGCAGTCCACGGCGTGCTTGCGCACCTCGGCGCAGACCTCGTGGACGGTGGCGTGCACGTCGTCGGCGGTCAGCACCGTGCGGACCACCTCGACCAGCTTCATCGCCGGGGCCGGGTTGAAGAAGTGCATGCCGATCACGTCCTGCGGGCGCGAGGTGGCGCGGGCGCAGGCGACGACGGGCAGCGAGGACGTGGTGGTGGCCAGCACCGCGCCCGGCTTGCAGACCTTGTCCAGCGTGCCGAACAGCTGCCGCTTGACCTCCAGGTCCTCGGCGACGGCCTCCACGGCCAGGTCGACGTCGGCGAAGTCGTCGTACGTGCCCGTCGGAGTGATCAGCTCCAGGGTCCGCGCGGCCGCCTCGGCGCTCATGCGCCCCTTGTCGACCGACCGGGACAGGGACTTCCCGATCCGGGCCTTGGCCGTCTGCGCCTTCTCCGCGCTGCGGGCGGCCAGCACGACCTCGTACCCGGCCTTGGCGAACACCTCGGCGATGCCGGACGCCATGGTGCCCGAACCCGCCACGCCCACCGCGCGGACCGGCCGCCCGGCGACCGGGGCGCCGTCCCCGGCGGGGGTCAGCGAGTCCGGCACGACGACCGCGCTGCCGGGCGCCTCGTAGGTGTAGAAGCCCCGCCCCGCCTTGCGCCCCGTCAGGCCCGCCTCGCTGAGCTGCCTGAGGATCGGCGCGGGGGCGTGCAGCCGGTCCCTGGAGGCGGCGTACATGGCCTCCAGGACCGTGCGCGCGGTGTCCACGCCCACCAGGTCGAGCAGGGCCAGCGGCCCCATCGGCAGTCCGCAGCCGAGCCGCATCGCGGCGTCGATGTCCTCGCGGGAGGCGTAGTTCGCCTCGTACATCGCGGCGGCCTGGTTGAGGTACCCGAACAGCAGCCCGTCCGCGACGAAGCCGGGCCGGTCCCCGACCGCGACCGGCTCCTTGCCGAGGTCCAGAGCAAGGTCGGTGACGGCCGTGACGGCGGCGGGCGCGGTCAGCACCGAGGAGACGACCTCGACCAGCTTCATCGCCGGTGCCGGGTTGAAGAAGTGCAGGCCGAGCACCCGCTCCGGGCGGGCCGAGTCCGCGGCCAGCCGCGTGACGGACAGCGCGTTGGTGCCGGTCGCCAGGATCGTCTCGGGACGCACGATCCCGTCCAGCTCCCGGAAGACCCGCTGCTTGATCTCGTACGACTCCGGAACGACCTCGATCACCAGGTCGGCGCCGGCCGCCGCCCGCAGGTCGGTGGAGGTGCGGACGCGGCCCAGGGCGTCGGCGCGCTCCTGCCCGGTCAGGCGCCCGCGCTCGACGGCACGGGCGGTGGAGGACTCCAGTGCGGCGACCGCCTTGACGGCCTGCGCCTCGCTGACGTCGATGCCGATGACCTCGCGGCCGGCTCCGGCCAGGATCTCGGCGATGCCGGTGCCCATGGTGCCGAGGCCGACGACGGCGACGGTGCGGAGCGGGGACAGAGAGGTGTCGGACAGGGGAGCGGCCATCGCGGGACTCCAGGAATGAGGGGTGACGACGGGAACACGCCCGGGTACGCCGTGGGGCGCACCGGGTGTGTGAGAAGGAGGAGAAAGAAGGGAGTGCGGGTGATGCCGGGCCGACTCGCGCACACGCCCGGTGCCGTCCTGAGGGGGCGTGCACACGCCCGCCCGGCGGCCTGTGACCGGCCCTGTCCCGAGGCCGAGTCCTGATGCGGTACCCGAAGTACCGGACCGACTGCCCTCCCGGTGGTTGCGTCACCAGACCACCGTGAGGAGTTGCTGCGGGTGGGTGACCCGCTCGTCTGAGGTTAACCCGCCGGTAACGAGCGCGCCAGCCCCCGGCGTTCGTGATGTACGTCCCAGACGGGGTGTGACGCCCCTAACCTCGGTGTCATGGACGAAGAGTTGCGAGCGCTCACGGAGCGCTTACGGGCCGAGTCGGCGGCCTCGGGTGTTCCGGAAGCCGCGGCCGTGTACGACCGGCTCGTGGCGACCGTGGACCAGGACGAACTGGCCGCCGTGCTCACCGAGCCCGGACACCCGCTGTGGGCCCGGGAGCTGGCCGCCTTCCGGCTGGGGGTGGCGGGGGACCGGCGGGCCTTCGAGTCGCTCGTACTCCTGCTGAACCACCGCGACCCGCCCCGCTGTGCCTCGGCCGCATACGCCCTGGCCCGCCTCGGCGACCCACGGACGGCCCGCGCGGCCGCGGCCCTCGCCACCAACGAACTGCGGGTCGCCTACGCCCTGCACCCGGTACGGCTGCTGGTGGAACTGCGGGCTCCCGAGGCGGTGCCCGCGCTGATCACCACTCTGGAGCGGCGGCTGCGCCCGCACGACCCGTACCGGCGTGTCGCGCTCGCCTGCGTGGAGGGACTCGGTGCCCTCGGGGACGACCGCGCCGGCCCCGTCCTGAACGACGCCCTGGCCCACCCGGCGCTGGCACAGGCGGCGGTGCGGGCCCTGGCGCGCATCCCGGGGCAGCGGTGAGCGGCGGACCGGTGCCCCGGCGACGACGGGCCGGTGTCGCGCGACGACGGGCCGGTGTCGCGCGACGACGGGCCGGTGTCGCGCGATGACGAGCCGTCAGCCGTCCAGCGCCCGGGCGTAACGCACCTCGGGCACCGCGACGCCCTCCACCTCGAAGGGTTCCTCGGCTCCGTCGGGGCGAAATCCCGCCCGCTCGTAGAAGCGCCGGGCGCGGGTGTTGTCCCGGAGCACCCACAGGAGCATGCGCGCGTGCCCGGCGGCCCGGCACCGGCGTACCGACTCCCCGACGAGGGCCCGGCCGATGCCCGCGCCGAACCGTGCGGTGTCGACGTAGAGGGCGTACAACTCGGCGTCCGCGGTGCGCGCCTCGCCGTCCCGGTAGGGACCGTGACAGGCCCAGCCGACGACCTCGCCGGCCTCGTCCTCGGCGACCAGGTTCACCAGGCCCTGAGGGGGCCGGGCGAACAGAGAGCGGCGGCGCTCGGCGTCGGCGGCGGGGTCCATCGCGTCGAGGTACGGCTGCGGCATCAGGCCCCGGTAGGCGCTCTGCCAGCCCCGGACCCGGATCCCGGACACCTGGTCGCAGTCCGCGAGCGCCATCTCCCGCACCCGCACGCGCGCCTGCGGACCGCTCACGGCGCCACGACCGCGAACGCCTCGATCTCCATGAGGAACTCCGGCCGGACCAGCGCGGCCACCTGCACCGCGGAGGCGGCCGGCAGCTTGTCGTCGGGTATGTGCTCGGCGCGGGCGGCGCGGATCGCGCCCATGTGGGCCATGTCCGTGACGAAGAAGGTCAGCTTCACCACGTCGTCGAAGACCGCTCCGGCCGAGGCCAGGCACCGGCGCAGGTTCTCGAAGACCTGGCGGGCCTGGGCCGCGGGATCGCCCTCGCCGACCACCCTGCCGTCCTCGTCCAGGGCGAGCTGCCCCGAGACGGCCACGAACCGCCCGGTGCCGAGGACGACATGGGTGTACTGCGCGGCGGGCGCGACGCCCTCGGGGGCCGGGATCCTGGTCAGTTCACTCATGCGTCCATCGTGGACCACGCCACTGACAACGCCGCCGACGGGGTGCGGCCGACGTGCGGCGACGGGACGGCTAGCCGCGGAAGCCGAGCAGTCCGTGCAGGGTCGAACCCCGCGAGGACGTGGAAGCCGCCTTGGACTCCAGCGGCTTCGGATCCGGCAGTGCCGGGCACACCGCGTCCGCCTCGCCGCCGTCGCCGCGCGGCACCGTTCCGTCGGTCAGGTAGGCGGTCAGGTGCTCGTCCAGGCAGTCGTTCCCGCTCAGCGTGATGCCGTGGTTCCCGCCGCCCTCCTCGACGACGAGGGCGGAGTCGCGCAGCAGCCGGTGCGCGGCGACGCCGCCCTCGTACGGCGTGGCCGCGTCGCCGGTCGCCTGGAACAGCAGGACCGGGGGCAGGTCGCCGTTGGCGACGTCCACCGGCTGCCCGGACCCCGTGGGCCAGAACGCGCACGGCGCGTTGTACCAGGCGTTGTTCCACACCATGAAGGGCGCCTTCTCGTACAGGTCCCAGCTGTCGTCCCGCCACTCGTCCCAGTCCCGCGGCCAGGCGGCGTCGCGGCACTGCACCGCGGTGTAGACGCTGTAGCCGTTGTCTCCGGAGGCGTCCAGGGCACCGAAGTTCTCGTACGCCTCGACCAGCGGGCCGGTGTCCTCGTCCTTGACCCAGGCGGCGAACGCCTCGGCCAGATAGGGCCAGTAGCCGTTGTAGTACCCGCCGGGCATGTAGGTGTCCTCCAGCTCGGAGGCGCCGACCTTCCCGCCGGCCGGCCGCTTCGCGAGCGCCGTCCGCATGGCGTACCAGGCGGCCTCGACCCGCTCGGGGTCGCTGCCCAGACCGTAGGCCGCGTCGTGCTCGGCGATCCAGGCCAGGAACGCCCGGTGGCGGTCGTTGAAGGCGAGGTCCTGGTTGAGGTTGGCGTCGTACCAGACGTCGTCCGGTCCGACGACGGAGTCCAGGACCAGCCGCCGCACCCGCTCCGGATAGAGCTTCGCGTAGACGGCGCCCAGGTAGGTGCCGTACGAGTAGCCGAAGTAGTTGAGCTTCTCCGAGCCGAGCGCCGCGCGGATCGCGTCGACGTCCCGCGCCGCGTCGACCGTGTCGATGTGGGGCAGCACGTCCGCGTACTTCTCGCCGCAGGCGTCGGCGAAGGACTTCGCGCGCGCGAGGTTGGCCTGCTCGACGTCCGGCGTGTCCGGCAGCGAGTCGGGCCGCACCGGGTCGAAGTGGCCCGGCAGGC
This sequence comes from Streptomyces sp. NPDC001599, assembly GCF_042893535.1. Classification (NCBI taxonomy): domain Bacteria; kingdom Bacillati; phylum Actinomycetota; class Actinomycetes; order Kitasatosporales; family Streptomycetaceae; genus Streptomyces; species Streptomyces sp. NPDC001599. The sequence goes on along the minus strand of NZ_JBIAVA010000004.1, from coordinate 428,555 downwards.
AGTCCAGCGCGGGAGTGCTCCTGCCCACGCCGCGCGGGTCGAAGCCGATGACGTCGTACTGGGCGGCCACCTTCGCGGGCAGCGACGACGCCACGAACCCGGCGAGCGTCAGCCCGCTGCCTCCGGGACCGCCGGGATTCACCAGCAGAGGGCCCTGGTACGTCCTGGAGGTGTGCGGGACGCGGGACAGCGCCAGCGTGATCTGCCTCCCGCGCGGACGCGCGTGGTCGAGCGGCACCTTCAGGGACGCGCACTGGAGGGTCGGGTAGTCCTCCGTGGCGCACTTCTCCCAGCGCAGGCCGGCCGCGGGCGCCGCGGGCGCGGGGTGCGTGGGCCGTGGTGCGCTCGCGTCGGCGGGGACGGCGGCGACGGTCCCGGCGGCGATGACGGCGGCGCCGCACAGCACGGCTGCGCGTTGTCTCATGGCGTTCTCCCAGGACTCCCAGGACGGAAGGGCTGCGGTCCGCGCGGGTCGCGGTCCTCGCCGGATCGTCCCGGGGAGCGCCTTGGGAAGAACGAGACCTGTCCATACTTGACCCGATTGGGTCGGAAGATGCCCTCCAATGCTCTTACTCGGCCGCTCCCGATGGGCTCACGGTGCCGTCAGGCCCCGAGCCCACCCGCGACCGACATCTCCTGCTTGGTGAACTCCCCCGTCAGCATCGGCATGGCCCGGCCGATCGCGTCCTTCGCCTCGGGCAGTTCCAGCGAAGCGTCGTGATGTTCCCGGGTCCGCCACACCTCGGTCACCCAGATCGTCGTCTCGTCGTCGTCGGACAGGCCCACGAGATAGAGCTCGCATCCGGCGTCCCGCAGACCGTCGGTGGCGCTCAGGAGGAGGGAGACCACCTCGTCGCGGAAGCCGGGCCGGGTCTTCATCGAGGCGATGCATCCGTAGGCCATGGAGGATCCCTTTCACTCGGGCGGGGCCGACTTCTTCGACCGGAGCGCGCACCGAAGGCTGTCAGACGAGTCAGATGAGGGAAAGCTGCACCGGCTCCGGGGACGGGGGTCCGGCCGGGCGCGCGTGCTCAGGCTCCTCGATCCTTCGCGGCATCCCCGCGCGCGCGGGACCGATGCCGTACTCGCGGGCCAGGTCGTGCACCTGGCGCGTGATCCTGCGCTGGTACCACTTCGGGGCGTAGGCGCCGTCCGCGTACAGCCGTTCGTACCGGCGGACCAGGTGCGGGTGGTGCCGGCCGAGCCAGGCCATGAACCACTCGCGGGCGCCCGGACGCAGGTGCAGCACCAGGGGTGTGACCGAGGTCGCGCCGGCGGCGGCGATGGCCCGCACGGTGGCCCTGAGCTGGGCCGGTTCGTCGCCGAGGAAGGGGATGACCGGTGCCATCAGCACCCCGCAGCCGATGCCGCGCTCGCCGAGCGCCCGGACGACCTCGAGCCGGCGCTCCGGGGCCGGGGTGCCCGGCTCCACGGTGCGCCACAGCTGCGCGTCGGTGAAGCCGACCGAGACCGAGATGCCCACGTCCGTCACCCGCGCCGCCCGCGTCAGCAGGTCCAGATCGCGCAGGATCAGCGTGCCCTTGGTGAGGATGGAGAACGGGTTCGCCCGCTCGGTGAGGGCCTCGATGATGCCCGGCATCAACCGGTAGCGGCCCTCCGCGCGCTGGTAGCAGTCGACGTTGGTGCCCATCGCCACGTGCTCGCCCTGCCAGCGGCGCGAGGCCAGCTGGCGGCGCAGCACTTCGGGCGCGTTCACCTTGACGACGATCTGGGAGTCGAAGCCGAGCCCCGTGTCGAGGTCCAGGTAGCTGTGGGTCTTGCGCGCGAAGCAGTACACGCACGCGTGCGTGCAGCCCCGGTAGGGGTTCACCGTCCACTCGAACGGCATGCGCGAGGCCCCCGGCACCCGGTTCAGGATCGAGCGGGCCCGCACCTCGTGGAAGGTGATGCCTCTGAACTCGGGCGTGTCGAACGTGCGGGTGACGACGGCGTCCGCGCCGAACAGCGCGGTGTCCGCCGCCCGGGCGTGGTCGGAGTCCGTGAGGTTCTCCCAGCGCATTGAGGCCTCCTCGGTAGCACTGCCGACACAATAGAACACTTGTTCCCTTGATCGTGCGGACGAATCGTGTGGAGGAGTCGTGCGGACGAGTCGTGCGGACGAGTCGTGCGGGGCCGCTTCGCGCCCCCCGATTTGGTGGCCGGGCGGCGGGGTGGTTGGCTTGCCCCGAACCCGAGAACCAGGCCCTGGAGGAACCCGATGGCGCAGGTCGAGGCGACGACGGAGCGGATCGTCGCAGCGGACGCGGAGACGGTGTTCGACACCCTCGCCGACTACAGCGGCACCCGCGAGAAGCTGCTGCCCGAGCACTTCAGCGAGTACGAGGTCCGGGAGGGCGGCGACGGCGAGGGCACCCTCGTGCACTGGAAGCTCCAGGCCACCAGCAAGCGCATCCGCGACTGCCTGCTGGAGGTCACCGAGCCGACCGACGGCGAGCTGGTCGAGAAGGACCGCAACTCCTCCATGGTCACCACCTGGCGGGTCACCCCGGCGGGCGAGGGCAAGTCCCGGGTCGTCGTGCTCACCACCTGGCAGGGCGCGGGCGGCGTCGGCGGCTTCTTCGAGAAGACCTTCGCTCCCAAGGGCCTCGCCCGGATCTACGACGCCCTGCTCGCCAAGCTCGCCGCCGAGGTCGAGAAGTAGCCAAAGGGCAGGCACCGGGCGGCCGTTGGCCGCCTCACCGGTTCGAGTGATCTCCGTGCGAACCCGCCGTACGTCCGTAACTCGTCGCACTTGTTCGCAGTTGTCGCCTCAGGCGGCAAATGTGAGCAGGTGTGACGAGGGGAGCGGTACGTGGGCGGGATCACTCTGGTGCAGGACCCGGTAAGGGATCCCGCACAGGACGAACCGGTCGTCGCAGTCCAGGCGCCCCCTGGGCCCGCCGTTCCCGAGCCGGGCGGGGCGCGGGACACCGGGCTGAGCCCGCGCCGGGTGCGACTGGTCTTCGTCGGCCTGATGCTGGCGCTGCTGCTCGCCGCCCTGGAGCAGATGATCGTCGCCACGGCGCTGCCGAAGATCGTCGGTGAGCTGCACGGTCTGGACAAGATGTCCTGGGCGATCACCGCGTACCTGCTCACCTCGACCGTCGGACTGCCGATCTACGGCAAGCTCGGCGACCTCTTCGGCCGCAAGGGCGTCTTCCAGTTCGCCATCCTGGTCTTCGTCGTCGGCTCCGCGCTCGCCGGACGCGCGCAGACCATGGACCAGCTGATCGCCTTCCGCGCGGTGCAGGGCGTCGGCGCGGGCGGCCTGATGATCGGCGTCCAGGCGATCATCGCGGACATCGTGCCGCCCCGCGAACGCGGCCGCTACATGGGCCTGATCGGCGCCGCCTTCGGCCTCGCCTCGGTCGCGGGCCCGCTCCTGGGCGGCTACTTCACCGACCACCTCTCCTGGCGCTGGTGCTTCTACATCAACGTGCCCTTCGGCCTGCTCACCATGGCCGTCGTCGCCGTCGTCCTCAAGCTGCCCAGGCCGCGGGTCAAGCCGCGCCTCGACATCCTCGGCGCCCTGCTGCTCGCCGCCGCCTCCACCTGCCTGGTGCTGCTCACCAGCTGGGGCGGCACCGAGTACGACTGGGACTCAAAGGTCATCCTCGGCCTCGGCGCCGGAGCGGTCGCGGCCACCCTGCTCTTCCTGGTCGCCGAGCACTTCGCGCCCGAACCCCTGATCCCGCTGCGCCTGTTCCGGGACTCCATCTTCAACGTCACCGCCCTGGTCGGCCTCGTCGTCGGCGTCGCCCTGTTCGGCGCCGCCAGCTACCTGCCGACCTTCCTCCAGATGGTCGACGGCGCCAGCGCCACCGAGTCCGGCCTGCTGATGCTGCCGATGATGGGCGGTGTCGTCGGCGCCTCGATCATCTCCGGACAGCTCATCAGCCGTACCGGTCACTACCGGATCCACCCGATCCTCGGCAGCGCGCTGTCCGTCGTCGGCATGTGGCTGCTCTCCCGCCTCGGCACCGACACGTCCCGGCTGCACTACAGCATCTGGATGGCCGTCCTCGGCGCCGGCATCGGCCTGGTGATGCCCGTCCTGGTGCTCGCCGTCCAGAACTCGGTGCGCCCCACCGACCTGGGTACCGCCACCAGCGCCAACAACTACTTCCGGCAGATCGGCGGCAGCGTCGGCGCGGCCGTCTTCGGCACCCTCTTCGCGGGCCGGCTCACCGACGCCCTGGCCGACCGGATCCCCGCCGAAGCGGGAGTCGACCTCCCCGACGCCGAGGCCATCACCCCCCAGCTCGTCCACTCCCTGCCCCCGGCGCTGCGCGACGCCTACATCGGGGCGTACGCCGACGCCATGCCGCGGATCTTCCTCTACCTGGTGCCGGTGCTCGTCCTTGGGCTCCTCATCGCCCTCTTCCTCAAGGAGAAACCCCTGGTGTCCCACAACGCCCCCGTCACCGACCCGGAGACCGCACAGCACGTACAGCACGCCCCCCAGCCGCAGCCGGCCGCCCAGGTCCCGCCGGCCCGGTCGCCCTACGCGGGCGGCATCCCCGTCTGCGGCACGGTGCAGCACCCCGACGGCACCGTCGTGCCCCGCGCGGCGCTCACCCTCATCGACGTCGGCGGACAGCAGATCGGCCGGGGCGCCAGCGGCGACGACGGACGGTACGCGCTGGCCACGCCCGGCTCCGGGGCGTACGTCCTGATCGCCGCGGCCGGCGGCCACCAGCCGCAGGCGGTCTCGGTGACGGTCGGCGAACGCCCGGTGGAACTCGACGTGGTCCTCGGCGGCGCCGGACGCCTCGCGGGCAGCGTCATGACCGCCGACGGAAGCCCCGTACGCGACGCGACCGTCACCCTCACCAACGTCCACGGCGAGGTCGTCGCCACCACCCGCAGCGGCCGCGAGGGCGGCTACGTCATCTCGGAGCTGGTGGCCGGCGAGTACACCCTCGCCGCCAGCGCCCCCGCCTTCCGCCCGGCCGCGCTGCCGGTCAGCGTCCAGGCCGCCCGGGAGACCCGCCAGGACGTCGAGCTGGCCGGCGGCGCCGTGCTGCGCGGCACCGTGCGGGCCAGTGGCGGGCGGGCCGTGGAGGACGCGCGCGTGACGCTGCTCGACGCCGCGGGCAACGTGGTGGACACCCTCACCACCGGCCCGGACGGCACGTTCCGGTTCGTGGACCTGTCGTCCGGCGAGTACACCGTCATCGCGGCCGGTTACCCGCCGGTCGCGACCGTGCTCCAGGTGGCCGGCGGTGGCCGGACGGAGCGTGACCTGCAGCTCGGCCACGAGGACTGAGACCGGCACACCGGCGCGCGGGCGCGCGCCGGTGTGTTCGCGCGCCACCAATTCCCCCGTTGCCGCACATGGTCACCGGCCACCCCCGTACGGTGGTGACGGCGACACAGATCTTGCGGAGCCGTGGGCAGAGAGGGCCTGACGCCATGGACCATGGCACCGAGCGGGACGCACCTCCCGGCCACCGTGCCGGACCCGACACCGTGCCGGCCGACCCCGTGACGGGCCGCGTCCCGCTGGCCGTCGTCGTGGTGGACCGCGACGGGCTGGTCTCCCACTGGAGCCGTGGTGCACGGCGGCTGTTCGCCCTGCCCAAGGAAGAGGCGATCGGACGGCCCGCCCCCGATCTGCTGCCCGTCTCGGGCGTGCTCCCCGAGGACACGGAGCCGGGCGGCGCCGAGCACGACGACTCCTACCGCTCGTACCCCGCCCACGACGGCCTGGGGCCCGGCCTGGAGTCCTCCCTCGACGGGCGGCTGTCCTACCCTGCCGCGGGCCGCGCCCGGCTGACCGTGCGGGCCGACGACCGCGTCGACGTGCTCTGGTGGGCCTACCCCCTGGTGGGACCCGGTCCGGAGCGGCTGCTGGTGCTGGCCGCCGACGCGGACGGACTGCGGCGGAACTACGCCGACGGGGCCGACGACAGCGCCGGGCCGGCCGTCGTCGAGCGGATCGCCCCCGGATTCGCCCTGCACACCGACTTCCCCGGCGCCGAAGAACTCTCCCGCCGACTCCCCGAGATCCTGCCCAGCATGAGCGTCGGCGAGAGCGCCCGCATCGTCGCGCAGGTCCTGGAACTGGGCTATCCCGTGCTGGAGTTCAGCCAGAACGACCGGGTGCCCGTCACCCCCGACTGGGGCGTGCCCCGGCGGGCCGAGCGCCGGGCCCGCCGCGAACGGGCCGCACGGGCACTGGCGGCCGGTGAACCGGTGCCGGACGAGCTGCGGGACGAGGCCGAGGACCTGGAGTACGCCGCGGTCCGCGAACGCCTGGAGTTCCTCAACGAGGTCAGCGGCGCGATCGGCACCTCGCTGGACCTCTCCCGGACCATCGTCGAGGTGAGCCGGGCGGTCGTCCCCCGCTTCACCGACGTCGCCGGCACCTATCTGCGGGAACAGGTCGTCGCCGGGGAGGGTTTCCCCGACGGCGTGCCCGACACGACGACGATGTGGCACCGGGTCGCCCTGGAACACACCGACGAACCGGGCCGCTGGGACGACGTCGTACCGGTCGGCGAGGCCATGCCCTTCCCGGCGCACACCCCCTTCTTCCAGTGCATGACCACCGGTGAGCCGGTCCTGGTGCCCCGCATCACCGAGGAGATGGGCCACGCCATCGCCTCCCAGTTCGAGAAGCGGGACATCCGGCCGCTCATCACGGGCCGCTCGATGCTGCTGGTGCCGCTGAAGGCACGCACCGTCGTCCTCGGCTTCATGATCCTGCTCCGGCACCCGGAGCGGCCCGTCTTCAACGACATGGACCGCGTCACCGGCGCCGAACTGGCCGCCCGCGCGGGCCTCGTCCTCGACAACGCGCGCATGTACACCCACCAGGAGAACGTCGCCGAGACGCTCCAGGACAGCATGCTCCCGCACATCCCCGCGCGCCTGGCCGGCTGCGACATCGCCACCCGCTACCTGCCGGGCACGCTGCTCGGCCGGGTCGGCGGCGACTGGTTCGACGCGGTCAAGCTGCCCGGCGCCCGCACCGCCCTCGTCGTCGGCGACGTCATGGGGCACGGACTCAACTCCGCCGCGATGATGGGCCAGTTGCGCACCGCAGTCCAGACCATGGCCGGTCTCGACCTGCCCCCGGCCCAGCTCCTGCGCAACCTCGACGACCTCGCCCAGCGGCTCGGCGACACCCACCTCGCGACCTGCCTGTACGCCGTGTACGACCCCATCGCCGGGGAACTGCACCTCGCCAACGCGGGCCACATCCCGCCCGTCCTGGTCCGTGCCGAGGACGGCGCCAGCGAGCTGATCGACCTGCCGACGGGGGCGCCGATCGGCGTCGGAGGGGTGCCCTTCGAGTCGGTGCGTGTCCCGGTGGCGCCCGGTGACCGGCTGGTGATGTGCACCGACGGCCTGGTGGAGGTGCGCGGCGAGGACATCGGCGTCGGCCTCGCCACCCTCTGCGAGTCCGCCGCCCACCCGGCCGCGTCGATGGACGACGCCTGCGACACCATCATCCGGGCCCTGGGCACCGGCGGCGGCCGCAAGGACGACGTCGCCCTGCTGATGGCCCGGCTGACCGGCATCGAGCCCGACGCCGTCGCCGAGTGGCGCCTCGCCCGCGACCCGGCGGAGGTGGGCCGCGCCCGCGCGGCGGTTCGCGAGCAGCTCCACGACTGGGGGCTGCCGAAGCTGGTGGCCCCCGCCGAGCTGATGGTCAGCGAACTCGTCACCAACGCCGTACGGCACTCCCACGCCCGCCCCGTCGCACTTCGTCTGGTGCGCGCCGACACGCTGCTGTGCGAGGTGGACGACGACGACCACGAACTGCCCACGCTCAAGAGCGCGGGCCCCGGCGACGAGACCGGGCGCGGTCTGCGCGTCGTCAGCACCCTCGCCCGCGAATGGGGCGCCAGCCGCACCGGCGCGGGCAAGACGGTGTGGTTCGAGCTGACACTGCCCGCCCGGCACCGGTAGGGGGAGCGCCGGGGCGCGGCCGGCCGCGTCTCCCGCGCCGTACGACGGGCTCGCGTGCTAGGCGCTGTCGCGGTCGCGCGCCGCCTTGCGTTGCAGGGACTCGCGCCGGGTGCGCAGTTCGCGCTGGCGGCGTCGGCTCTTCCTGCGCCGCTCGGCGCGCGCACGAGCACGGGGGTCCCGGAGCTTCGTATGGTCCAGCCTGGTCAAGTACCAGATGAGGCCGCAGAAGAGGGCCAGGAGGAGTACACCCAGGACGGCGGCGACCGCCGGCGGCATGTCCGCGACCTCGATGTCCCGGTACCTTCCGACCCCCATGCCGTCCCCCGCCCCTGGTTCCGTCCTCGTCGCCCGGACCGGGCCGACCGACCGCAAGTTACCCGATCGGCCCGGCGGCCGGATCCGCCCGGCGCGAACTACCGGTGAAGGAATGCGCCCGGCGCTTGTGGCCGTGCGCCGGGCGCGATACACCGTACGGACCCGTCGTCGGCGGGTCGTACGTCGTCGCACCTGGGGAGACGGGCATGAGCGTGACGAGTCGGTACCGGGACGCCTGGGAGGGCTTCTGGAACGAGGCCTCCGGGGACCGGGGGGCGGTGTTCTGGGACGCGGAGCCGACGCTGACCGCAGGCCGTCACCTGGCCCACTTCGAGCCGCACCTGACCGACCCCGCCCTGCCGCTGATAGACCTGGGCTGCGGCAACGGCACCCAGACCCGCTACTTCGCCGAACGCTTCCCGCACGTCGTCGGCGCCGACCTCGCCACCGCCGCCCTCGACCACGCCCGCCACGCCGACCCGGCCGGACTGGCCGCGTACCGGCAACTGGACGCCGCCGACAAGGCCGAGGCGGAGGCCCTGCACGCGGAGCTGGGCGACGCCAACGTCTACGTCCGGGGCGTCCTGCACCAGTGCGAGCCCGACGACCGGCAGCCCCTGGCCGACGCCCTCGCCGCGCTCCTCGGCGAACGCGGCCGCGCCTTCCTGGTCGAGCCCTCCCAGGCGGCCAAGACCGTCCTGATGGGCCTGGCCCAGGGCCCCGCCGGGCCGCCCGCCAAACTCGCCCCCGTCCTGCGCCACGGTCTGACCCCCGGCGCCGTCCCCGACGAGGCGGTGCCCGAGTACCTGCGCGCGGCCGGCCTCACCGTCCTGGCGAGCGGCGAACTTCCCCTGAGCACCACGGAGTACACGCCGGACGGCGCCCGGATCGAGCTGCCGTCGACCTGGGTGGTGGCCGGCCGGTCCGCGTGAGGTCGTGTCTGACCAGGGCCGACTCATTATTGGTATGGACCGGTGAGAGTTATCCACAGGCCTGGCTGAGGCTCGGCGTGAGCGCGTAACGTGACGCCACATGAAGATCCTCATCAGTGCCGACATGGAAGGCGCCACCGGCGTCACCTGGCCGGCCGACGTGCTGCCGGGGACACCGCAGTGGGAGCGGTGCCGGTCGATGTTCACCTCGGACGTGAACGCGGCCGTGCTGGGCTTCTTCGACGGCGGCGCCGACGAGGTGCTGGTCAACGAGGCGCACTGGTCCATGCGCAACCTCCTCCTGGAGCGGCTCGACGAGCGCACGGAGATGCTGACCGGGCGGCACAAGGCGCTGTCCATGGTGGAGGGCGTCCAGCACGGGGACGTGGACGGCATCGCGTTCATCGGATACCACGCGGGCGCCGGCATGGAGGGCGTCCTCGCCCACACCTACCTCGCCAACCAGCTCACCGGCGTCTGGCTGAACGACGTACGGGCCAGTGAGGGTCTGCTCAACGCCCACGTGGTCGCCGAGTACGGAGTGCCCGTGGTGCTGGTCACGGGCGACGACGTGGCCTGCGAGGACGCGCTCGGGTACGCGCCCGAGGCGCGCAAGGTCGCGGTCAAGGACCATGTGTCGCGGTACGCGGCCGTGTGCCGCACCCCGGCCAGAACCGCCGCCGACATCCGGGCCGCGGCCAAGGAGGCCGCCGTGCTCGCGGTGCGGCACGAGCCGGTGAGCGGCGGACCGTTCACCCTCGCCCTGGAGTTCGACGCCGAGCACCTGGCGGCGGCCGCCACCGTGGTGCCCGGTGTGGCGCAGGTCGGGGAGCGGAAGGTGGCGTACACCCACGACACGATGTTCGAGGCGATCCGGACGTTCAAGGCGGTCACGACGATCGTCTCGGCGGCGGTGGAGGAGCAGTATGGCTGAGCACACGGGGACCGGACCGGACACGGGCGAGCAGGCGCTGGACGAGGTCGTCCGGTTCACCTCCGAGCTGATCCGGATCGACACCACCAACCGCGGGGGCGGCGACTGCCAGGAGCGGCCCGCCGCCGAGTACGCCGCCGCGCGGCTCGCCGAGGCCGGGATCGAGCCCACGCTGCTGGAGCGGACCCCGGGCCGCACCAACGTCGTGGCCCGCATCGAGGGCACCGACCCGTCGGCCGACGCGCTGCTGGTCCACGGGCACCTCGACGTGGTGCCCGCCGAGGCCGCCGACTGGAGCGTCCACCCGTTCTCCGGGGAGATCCGCGACGGCGTCGTCTGGGGGCGCGGCGCGGTCGACATGAAGAACATGGACGCGATGATCCTCGCCGTCGTCCGCGACTGGGCCCGGCGGGGCGTGCGGCCACGACGGGACGTGGTGATCGCCTTCACCGCGGACGAGGAGGCCAGCGCCGAGGACGGCTCCGGCTTTCTCGCCGACCGGCACGCCGCCCTGTTCGAGGGCTGCACCGAGGGCGTCAGCGAGTCCGGGGCGTTCACCTTCCACGACGGGGCCGGGCGGCAGTTCTATCCCATCGCCGCCGGTGAGCGCGGTACCGGCTGGCTCAAGCTCACCGCACGCGGGCGCGCCGGGCACGGCTCGAAGGTGAACCGTCAGAACGCGGTCACCCGGCTCGCCGCCGCCATCACCCGTATCGGCGCCCACGAGTGGCCGCTGCGCCTGACCCCGACCGTGCGCGCGGCCCTGACCGAGATCGCCGCCGTCTACGGCATCGAGACCGACCTGAGCGACGTCGACGCCCTGCTGGACAAGCTCGGCGAGGCGGGCAGGCTGGTCGAGTCCACCGTCCGCAACAGCAGCAACCCGACCATGCTGGACGCCGGGTACAAGGTCAACGTCATTCCGGGAGAGGCCGTCGCCCACGTCGACGGGCGGTTCCTGTACGGCGGCGAGGACGAGTTCCGCAGCACCCTCGACCGGCTGACCGGGCCGGACGTGGACTGGGAGTTCGTCCACCGCGAGGTGGCCCTCCAGGCACCGGTGGACTCTCCGACGTACGCCCGGATGCGTGCGGCGGTGGAGGAGTTCGCGCCCGAGGGGCACGTCGTGCCGTACTGCATGTCCGGGGGCACCGACGCCAAGCAGTTCTCCCGGCTCGGCATCACCGGATACGGGTTCGCGCCGCTGAAGCTGCCCGAGGGCTTCGACTACCAGGCCCTCTTCCACGGCGTGGACGAACGGGTCCCGGTCGAGGCGCTGCACTTCGGAGTCCGTGTCCTGGACCGTTTCCTGCGCACGGCGTAAAGACCCGGGCACCGCCCGGACGAGCAAGCAGCTGGAGGAGAAGTGGGGGAGTCAGTGCCGACTCTTTCGTACGGATCGTGGCCCTCGCCCGTCGACGCGGCCCTCGCCGCCGCGCACGACGGACGGCCCGACGACGTCGGCTTCGTCGGTGACGAGGTGTGGTGGACCGCGCCCCGGCCCACCGAGGGCGGGCGGCGCACCCTGGTGCGGCGGCACGCCGACGGCACCGAGGAGCCGGTGCTGTCCGCGCCGTGGAACGTGCGCAGCCGCGTCATCGAGTACGGCGGCCGGCCGTGGGGCGCGGCCACGACCGACGCCGGTCCGCTGGTGGTCTTCGTGAACTTCGCCGACCAGCGGCTGTACGCCTTCACTCCGGGCGGCGGCGAGCCGCGGGCGCTGACGCCGCTGTCCGCGGTGGGCGGCGGGCTGCGCTGGATCGAGCCGGACCCGCGTCCCGAGCGCGGCGAGGTGTGGTGCGTTCTGGAGGAGTTCACCGGCGAGGGACCCACCGACCTGCGCCGCGTGCTGGTGGCCGTGCCGTTGGACGGTTCCGCGGCCGACGACCGGGGCGCGGTCCGTGAACTCGCTCCCGAGCGGCACCGCTTCGTCACCGGACCCCGCCTCTCGCCCGACGGGAGCCGCGCCGCCTGGCTCGCCTGGGACCACCCGCGCATGCCCTGGGACGGCACCGAGCTGATCGTCGCCGAGGTCGGCCCCGAGGGCACCTTCCGGGACGCCCGGACCGTCGCCGGCGGGCCCGAGGAGTCGATCGCCCAGGCGGACTGGGCCCCGGACGGCACCCTGCTGTACGCCTCCGACCGCACCGGCTGGTGGAACCTCTACCGCGACGGGCGGCCGCTGTGCCCCCGCGAGGAGGAGTTCGGCGGGCCGCTGTGGAAGCTCGGGCAGCGCTGGTTCGCGCCCCTGGACAGCGGCCTGATCGCGGTTCTGCACGGCCGGGGCGCCGCCGTCCTCGGCATACTCGACCCCGAGACCGGCGAGGTCGTCGACGCGGCGGGCCCCTGGACGGAGTTCGCGCCCGCCCTCGCCGCGCACGGGGAGCGGGTCGTCGCCGTCGGCGCAAGCCCCCGCAGCGGCTACGAGGTCGTCGAGCTGGACGCCCGCACCGGCCGCGCCCGGGTGATCGGAGCCCCGCACGAGGACGCCACCGACCCGGCGTTCTACCCGCGGCCGCGGATCCGCACCTTCACCGGTCCGGGCGGACGCGAGATCCACACCCACCTCTACCCGCCGCACAACCCCGGCTTCCGGGCCCCGGACGGCGAACTGCCGCCGTACGTCATCTGGGCGCACGGCGGCCCCACCAGCCGTTCCCCGCTCGTCCTCGACCTGGAGATCGCCTACTTCACCTCCCGCGGCATCGGCGTCGCCGAGGTCAACTACGGCGGTTCCAGCGGCCACGGCAGGGAGTACCGCAACCGGCTGCGCGAGCAGTGGGGCGTGGTCGACGTCGAGGACTGCGCGGCCGTCGCCCTCGCCCTCGCCGACGAGGGCACCGCCGACCGGGAGCGGCTCGCCGTGCGCGGCGGCAGCGCCGGTGGCTGGACGTCCGCCGCCTCGCTGGCCACCACCGACGTCTACGCCTGCGGCACGATCAGCTACCCGATCCTCGACCTGACCGGCTGGGGGACCGGCGAGACCCACGACTTCGAGTCGCAGTACCTGGAGAGCCTGATCGGCCCGTACGCCGAGGTCCCGGACCGCTACACCGACCGGTCGCCCGCCGAGCACGCCGAGCGCGTCACCGCCCCGTTCCTGCTGCTCCAGGGACTGGACGACGTGATCTGCCCGCCCGTGCAGTGCGAGCGGTTCCTCGACCGCATGGCGGGCCGCGGCGTGCCCCACGCCTACCTCGCCTTCGAGGGCGAGGGGCACGGATTCCGCCGGGCGGAGACCATGGTGCGCGCCCTGGAGGCGGAGCTCTCCCTCTACGCACAGGTCTTCGGGCTGGCCCCGCCCGGCGTCCCGGCCCTGGAGCTGACCCGATGAGCCGGGTGCGGGAGCTGGTCCGGCCGCCCCGGCTCGCCCCCGGCGCCCGGGTGGCCGTCGTCGCGCCCAGCGGCCCCGTGCCCGAGGAGCGGCTCCAGGCGGGGCTCGACGTGCTGCGCGGCTGGGACCTCGACCCGGTCGTGGCGCCGCACGTCCTGGACCGGCACGGCACCTTCGACTACCTCGCGGGCACCGACGCCGACCGGGCCGCCGACCTCCAGGCCGCCTGGTGCGACCCGGCCGTGGACGCCGTGCTGTGCGCCCGCGGCGGATACGGCGTCCAGCGCATGGCCGACCTGCTCGACTGGGAGGCGATGCGCGCGGCCGGTCCCAAGGTGTTCGTCGGCTTCAGCGACATCACCGCACTGCACGAGGCGTTCGCCACCCGCCTCGGCCTGGTCACCCTGCACGGGCCGATGGCGGCGGGGATCGACTTCGTCAAGAACGCACGGGCACAGGACCACCTGCGGGCCACCCTGTTCGACCCGGAGACGGTCCGCGTGATCACCTCCGGCGGCACACCGCTGGTGCCCGGCCGGGCCCGGGGCGTCACCCTGGGCGGCTGCCTCGCCCTGCTCGCCGCCGACCTGGGCACCCCGCACGCCCGCCCCTCCGCGCGGGGCGGGCTGCTGTGCCTGGAGGACGTGGGGGAGGAGACGTACCGCATCGACCGCTACCTCACGCAGTTGCTGCGCGCCGGCTGGCTCGACGGGGTCGGCGGTGTGCTGCTCGGCTCGTGGGCGAAGTGCGAGCCCTACGAGCGGTTGCGGCCCCTGCTGACCGACCGGCTCGCGGGGCTCGGCGTGCCGGTCGCCGAGGACTTCGGGTTCGGGCACTGCGAGGGGGCGCTGACCGTCCCGTTCGGCGTTCCGGCGGAACTGGACGCCGACGCGGGCACCTTGACCCTTCGGACGCCCGCGCTGTGCTGACCGTCGTAGGCTGGCCCCATGCCGCACACCCCGCCCCGCCACCTCGCCGAGGGCCCGCGCGTGGGCATCCGGCACTTCACCCACGCGGACGCCGCCGAGTTCACCGCCCGGGCACGGCAGAGCAAGGACCTGCACCACCCCTGGCTCTTCCCGCCGGACAGCGTCCAGGCGTACGAGGCCTACGCGGGCCGGCTCATCGAGGACCGCACCAAGGCCGGATTCCTGGTGTGCGAGAAGGGCACGGAGGAGGCGGCGGACGGGGCGGACGGGGTGGCGGGTCCGGGGCCGGACGGCGGTTCCATCGCCGGGTTCGTCAACATCAACAACATCGTCGAGGGCGGCTTCCTCAGCGGCGCGCTCGGCTACGGGGTCTTCGCGCACGCGGCCGGCCGGGGGCTGATGCGCGAGGGGCTCGACCTCGTGGTGCGGTACGCGTTCGGTCCGATGCGGCTGCACCGGCTGGAGATCAACGTCCAGCCGGGCAACGCCGCCTCGATCGCACTGGCCCGCGCCTGCGGCTTCCATCTGGAGGGCTTCTCGCCGAAAATGCTCTACATCGACGGCGCCTGGCGCGACCACCAGCGCTGGGCGATCACCGCCGAGACCGTGACTTCCGGTTGATCTTCATCGTGTCGAGGTCCGTCACCGTTGACCTCAGATCGCGGAACCCGTAGCCGAGCCCGCGCAGCACGCCCTCCGCCCGGTCCTCCGCGATTGCGCCCGCCATCTCCTCGCCGTCCGCCGCGTCCGACAGCACCACGTAGCGCATCGAGAAGTGCTTCAGCGGTGCGGGCTCGTACGACAGCGAGCCCTCCTCGGTGAACCGCATGCTCGCCATCCCGTGCTCGCCCGCCTCGGCGAGCAGCCGGGCACGGGCGTCCTCGGTCAGCCCCTCCCAGGTGCCCCGGACGATCACCCGGTAGGTGTGCTGCCCATCCACCTGTTGCTCACTCACGTGCCGCTCTCCTTCGTACGCGTGCGCCGACCGCCCGACCCTAAGCCCAGGCCGGCACCGCGTCCCAGGGATTAAACGTGAGCCACGTCGCCCCGGCCCGGCCGGCGGAACCCCTGTTCACCGCGCCGGGGAACGGCTTCCATGGGGAACCGTGACGACGATCCGACGCGAGGTACTGACCCTGCCCGCCGCGCCGCTGGGGCCGGACAATCCCCTGCCGCCGCTGCGCCCCCTGGACGAGGCCCACCGCATCGACGACCGGGACCGGGCCGGCCTGCCGCGCGACATGGTCCGCCAGATCGACTACGAGCCGCTGCGCAGCCTGCTGCCCGCCCAGGTCCGGGACGGCTACGGCCGAGGGCGCGAACCGCGCGGGCTGGACGCCCTCGTCATCGAGAACGACCGGCTGCGGGCGACCGTCCTGCCTGCCCTCGGCGGCCGCATCGCCTCCCTCCACCACAAGCCGACCGACCGCGAACTGCTCTACGTCAACCCGGTCCTCCAGCCCGCCAACTTCGCCCTCAACGGCGCCTGGTTCTCCGGCGGCATCGAATGGAACATCGGCGCCACCGGCCACACCACCCTGTCCTGCTCGGCCGTGCACGCCGCCCGCGTCCCCGCCCCCGACGGCGGCGAGATGCTGCGCCTGTGGGAATGGGAGCGGCTGCGCGACCTGCCCTTCCAGGTCGACCTGTGGCTGCCGGACGGCTCGGACTTCCTCTACGTCGGCGCCCGGATCCGCAACCCGCACGAACGTCCGGCGCCCACCTACTGGTGGTCCAACATCGCCGTCCCCGAGGACCGCCGCGTCCTCGCCCCCGCCGACGAAGCCTGGCTCCCCCACTGCCCTGAAGGCGTGGGAGGTACCCCCATCGGCTACGAGCGCAGACTCCGCCGGGTCCCCGTGCCGGAGTACAACGGCATCGACCGCACGTACCCCCTGAACAGCACCTACGCCGCCGACTACTTCTACGAGGTGCCCGACGACCGGCGCCGCTGGATCGCCGCGCTCGACGAGGACGGTCACGGCCTGGTGCAGACCTCGACCGACGCGCTGCGCGGCCGCAAGCTGTTCGTGTGGGGCACCGGACCCGGCGGACGCCGCTGGCAGGAGTGGCTCACCGAGCCCGGTACCGGCGGCTACTGCGAGATCCAGGCCGGGCTCGTCCGCACCCAGCTCGAACACGTCAAGCTGGAGGCGGAGAGCGAGGTGTCCTGGCTGGAGGCGTACGGACCGCTCGACGCCCAGCCCGACGGCGACTGGCACACCGTGCTGCGCCGGGCGGAGGACCGGCTGGAGGCCGCCCTGCCGCGGGCCGACGTCGACGCCGCGTACGACGCCTGGCGGCCGTGCGCCGACACCGAGCCGGGCGAGCGCCTGGCCACCGGGTCGGGCTGGGGCGCGCTGGAGGTGCTGCGAGCCGGCCGGCAGCTGCCCGGGACGCCCTTCGACGAGGACACCCTCGGCGAGGAACAGCGGCCCTGGCTGCACTTGTTGCACGCCGGGTCACTGCCCGAGCCGGAACACCACGAGCCGCCCGGCCCGACGCTGGTCGCCCGGCCCTGGCGGGACATGCTGGAGACCACGGCCGCCACCCCCCTCGCCGAGTACCACCTCGGGGTCGCCCAGTGGCACGGCGACGACCGGGCGCAGGCGGTGCGCAGCTGGGAGCGCGGTCTCAAGTCCGCCACGGACCGCTGGCCGCTGCTGCGCTGCCTCGCCGTCGCCGACCAGGAGGACGGCCACCACGAGCGCGCCGCCGACCGGTACGCGGAGGCCTTCGACGACCTGTGCGCACGCCGCACCGACGCGGCGAAGGGGGACGAAGGGTGGGCGGCCGCCACCGCGGCCCTGGGCCGGGAGGCGATCGGGGCGCTGCTCGCGGCCGGGCGCACCGCGGACGCCCGGGCCGTGTGGGAGCGGCTGGACCCCGAGACCGGGGCCCGCGGCCGGTTCCGGCTGATCGAGGCCGAGTTGCTGGCCGCGGAGGGCCGGCTCGCGGACGCGCGGGCCGTGTTCGACGAGGGCTTCGAGGTCGCCGACCTGAGGGAGGGGGCCGACGGCATCGGCCTGCTGTGGTCGCGGCTGGACGACGCACCGCTCCCGGCCCGCTACGACTTCCGGATGTGGCCGGACGGGGAGTGAGCCCCGTCCGACGCGGGCGCTACTGGCGCCGGTCCACGTACTCGTAGATCGCCCCGTCCGGGTGCCGGGCGATCAGGTTGCGGCCGCCGGGCGTGGCGACCGGGCCGGCGATGATGTCGGCGCCCAGCGAGCCGAGTACGCGACGGGTCTCCTCGACGTCCGACACGGCGATCGTCGCGGCCACCTTGCGCAGCACCTCGAGTTGGGACTCGGGCCCGCTCATCAGCAGGAAGCAGCCGATGGCGGCGACCTGGACACCGCCGCGTTCGAAACGGAGGGCCTCGCCGCCGGCCAGACCCTCGTAGAAGGGGATCGCCTTGTCCAGGTCGTCGACGTAGATGCGCAGTGTGGCTCCCAGAATGTCCATACGGACGAGCCTAGTTGGACCGGCCGGGCGCCGCCGACCCTCGGTCCGGCCATGGAAGCCCGGCCGACGGGTACCCGCAACCCATGGACCGCATGGATCACTTGGAACACCTGGACAGGCAACTGGTCGACGAACTGGCGCAGGTGGCACGCGAGACCGTGCGCGACGAACTGCGGGAACAGACCCGCAGGCAGCGCCGCAGGGCCACGCTGTACGCCGCGTCCGGCACCGCCGCCCTCTACGCGGGCGCCGCCGTCGCGCTCGCCGTGGGGCTGGCGCTCGCCCTCGCACTCCCGGGCTGGGCCGCCGCGCTGATCACGGCCGCCCTCCTGGGCGTCGTGGCGTATCTGCTGCGGGGTGCGGCCCGGCCGCACCCGTCGCGCCCGGGTTCAACGCCCGCTACCTCCGGGCACGACCACGTCCCCGGAGGCGGCGCGCCCACCGCGCCCCCGGGCGGACTCGGCGTGCCGTACCCGCCGATGCCGCCCGTCGCTCCCGGCGGTGTGGGCGGCGCGACCGGCGCCCCGGGCGCGGGCACACCCGCACCGGGCGGCACCGGTCCCGCGGCACCGCGCCAGGACGACCTCGACCCCGAGAACAAGCACGGTCGCGGCTGACCGGCCGCGCACCGGGGTACGCCCGCACGGACGGCATCCGTGCGGGCGTACCCCGGTTCTTCGCGCGCGTCAGGCGCTCTGCTGGAGCTGCGGCAGCACCTTGGTGCGGTAGAGGTCGAAGAAGCCGCGCAGGTCCGGGCCGATCTGGTTGACGTAGACCCGGTCGAAACCGGCGTCGGCGAACTGCTTCAGCTCGGCCACGTGCTCGTCCACGTCGTCGCCGCACACCCGGCTGTCGCGGACCATGTCCTCGGTGACCAGGGTCTGCGCCTGCTCGAAGTGCTTCGGTGAGGGAAGCACCTGGCCCAGCTCGCCGGGCAGCTGCTCGTTGGCCCACAGCCGGTGCACGGTGCGCACGGCCGCGTCCTTGTCGGTGTCGTAGCAGACCTTGGTGCCGCCGCTGACGAGCTTCCCGCCGCCCCCGCCCTTGCGGTACTGCTCCACCATCGGGGCGTCCGGCATCATCGTGATGTAGCCGTCGCCGACCCGGGCCGCCAGCTTCGTCGCCGCCGGGCCGAAGCCCGAGATGTCGATCGGGACCGGCTCGTCGGGCACCGTGTACAGGCGGGCGTTCTCCACCGTGTAGTGGGTGCCGTGGTGGTTGACCTCCTCGCCGGTGAGCAGCCGCCGGATGATCAGGATGGCCTCTTCCAGCATCTCCAGGCGTACGTGCGCGGCCGGCCAGGCGTCGCCGAAGATGTGCTCGTTCAGTGCCTCGCCGGTGCCGACGCCCAGCCGGAACCGGCCGTCCGTCATCACCGCGCTGGTCGCCGCGGCCTGCGCCACCACCGCCGGGTGGATGCGCACCGTCGGGCAGGTCACCGCCGTCTCGATCGGCAGGGACACGGCGTCGGACAGGGCGCCGATCACCGACCACACGAACGGGCTCTGGCCCTGTTCACCGTTCCAGGGGTGGTAGTGGTCGGAGATCCACAGCGCCTGGAATCCGGCCTGCTCGGCCATCCGGGCCTGCTCGATCAGCTCCGCGGGACCGTACTGTTCGCACGAGAGGAAATAGCCGTACTCGGGCATGAGGGGGTGCCTCCGGACAGGGAGCGGGGGTGGGTCCGGGGCCGGGTACCCGGGCGAGGTGCCGGAAACCGGCGGCCCGGCGGCTTCCTCGCGGGCGTGCCGCGACGTCCCCGCGGACGTTTGGGCGCCCCGGCCAAGGGGACGCGGAAGGCTCACGAGGTACGCGACAGCCCGGAGGCGAACCGTGAGCCGACCCCGCATCGTGATCGTCGGTGCCGGCTTCGCCGGGTACCGGACGGCCCGCACCCTGTCCCGGCTCACCCGGCACCAGGCCGACATCACCCTGCTCAACCCGACCGACTACTTCCTCTACCTGCCCCTGCTGCCCCAGGTCGCCGCCGGAATCCTGGAACCGCGCCGGGTCAGTGTGTCCCTGTCGGGCACGCTGCCGCACGTCCGGCTGGTGCTCGGCGAGGCCGACGGCATCGACCTCGACGGGCGCACCGTGCACTACACCGGCCCGGAGGGCGAGGAGGGCACCCTGGCCTACGACCGGCTGGTGCTCGCCGCGGGCAGCGTCAACAAACTGCTGCCCATCCCCGGCGTCGCCGAGCACGCCCACGGCTTCCGCGGGCTGCCGGAGGCGCTCTACCTGCGCGACCACGTGACCCGGCAGGTGGAACTGGCCGCCGCGGCCGACGACCGGGCCGAGTGCGCCGCGCGGTGCACGTTCGTCGTGGTCGGCGCGGGATACACCGGCACCGAGGTCGCCGCGCACGGCGCGATGTACACCGACGCGCAGGTCCGCAAGCATCCGATGCGGACCGGCATGCGGCCGCGCTGGATGCTGCTCGACGTGGCGCCCCGGGTCATGCCCGAGATGGACGAACGGCTCTCCCGCACCGCCGAGCGCGTACTGCGGCAGCGGGGCGTCGAGGTGCGGATGGGGACCTCCGTGAGGGAGGCCACGCACGACGGGGTCGTACTGACCGACGGGTCCACCGTCGACACCCGCACACTCGTGTGGTGCGTGGGTGTGCGGCCCGACCCGCTGGTGGAGTCCCTGGGGCTGCCCATGGAACGCGGCCGGCTGCTCGTCGACCCCCACCTCCAGGTGCCGGGACGCCCCGAGCTGTTCGCCTGCGGTGACGTGGCGGCGGTGCCCGACCTGAACCAGCCGGGCCAGTACACGCCGATGACCGCACAGCACGCCTGGCGGCACGGCAAGGTCTGCGCCCACAACGTCGTCGCTTCGCTCGGCCGCGGGCAGCGGCGGACCTACCGCCACCGTGACCTGGGGTTCGTCGTGGACCTCGGCGGTGCCAAGGCCGCGGCCAACCCGCTCGGCCTGCCGATGTCCGGCCCGGCGGCGGGTGCGGTCACCCGCGGCTACCACCTCGCGGCGATGCCGGGCAACCGGGTGCGGGTAGCCGCCGACTGGCTGCTCGACGCGGTGCTGCCCCGCCAGGCCGTACAGCTGGGACTCGTACGGTCCTGGTCGGTGCCGCTGGAGTCGTCGTCGCCGGAGGTCGCGCGGGTGCCGGGGCGTCCCGAGCGGGCCGGGACGGCCGGGACGGCCGGGACGGACGCCGGGGCCGCCGGTCGGCGCCCCGACGGCGGGGAGACGAAGAACGAGCCGAGCGGTGAGCCCGCCGACGAGCAACCGAGCACGGAGCCCGCGAGGAACCAGGCGGGTGGCGAACCCGCGAAGAACCAGCCGGGTCGCGAGCCGGCGAAGGGGCAGCCGGGCGGTGAGCCCGCGAAGAACCAGCCGGGCGGCGAACCCGCGAAGGGGCAGCCGGGCGGTGAGCCCGGCGGGAGCGGGTCGCAACACGGGCAGGCGAAGGGGGGCCAGTCCGGCTCGCCCCGAGCTTCCGGCAAGCCGCGCCGCGCCGTCGAGGCCGCCGGACCGCGCCCCGCCCGAGGAGGCTCGGGCAAGCCGGGCAAGTCCTCCCGCGCCTCCGGAGCGGGCTCCGCCGGGAAACGGCCCACCGCCCCGTCCGGACCGAGCCGGTCCGCGGGCCCGCCCACCGACCCCGGCCCGGAACCCCCGGCGAACCAGCCGCCCCCCGGACCCGACATCGCCCCCGGCCCCGTCAGGCGCACCGACGGACGTGCCGCGGAAGGAGACTCATGAACACCGGTGAACTCGTCGACCTCGGACAGCAGTTGCGCGTCGACAGCGTGCGGGCGTCCGCCGCCGCGGGCTCCGGGCACCCGACGTCGTCGATGTCCGCCGCGGACCTGATGGCCGTACTCCTGGCCAACCACCTCCGCTACGACTTCGAGCGCCCCGCCCACCCCGGCAACGACCGCTTCGTACTCTCCAAGGGGCACGCCTCGCCCCTGCTCTACTCCGCCTTCAAGGCGGCCGGCGCCATCGACGACGAGGAACTGCTCACCTTCCGCAAGCTGGGCAGCCGCCTGGAGGGGCACCCCACGCCGCAGCGGCTGCCGTGGGTCGAGACGGCCACCGGTTCGCTCGGACAGGGACTGCCCGTGGGTGTCGGCATCGCGCTGTCCGGCAAGCGGCTCGACCACACCGACTACCGGGTGTGGGTGCTGTGCGGCGACAGCGAGATGGCCGAGGGATCGGTGTGGGAGGCCGCCGAGCACGCCGGGCACGAGCACCTCGACAACCTCACCGTGATCGTCGACGTCAACCGGCTCGGCCAGCGCGGCCCCACCCGGCACGGCCACGACCTCGACGCCTACGCACGCCGGTTCCGGGCCTTCGAGTGGCACACCATCGAGATCGACGGCCACGACGTCGACGCCGTCGACCGCGCCTACGGCGAGGCGCTGTCCACCAAGGGCCAGCCCACCGCGATCATCGCCCGCACCCTCAAGGGCAAGGGTGTGCAGGCGGTGGAGGACCGCGAGGGCCAGCACGGCAAGCCGCTGCCGGAGGCCGAGGAGGCCGTCGCCGAACTCGGCGGCCCCCGTGACATCAGGGTGCGGGTGCACGCGCCCGAGGACGCCCGGTCGCTGCGCTCGACGGGCACCGGGCAGACCGAGCTGCCCCGTTACGACCAGGGCGACGAGGTCGCCACCCGCAACGCCTTCGGGGAGGCGCTCGCCGCGGTCGGCACCGCGCGCGGCGACGTCGTCGCCCTCGACGGCGAGGTCGGCGACTCCACCCGGGCCGAGTTCTTCGCCAAGGAACACCCCGAGCGCTACTTCGAGTGCTACATCGCCGAGCAGCAGATGGTCGCCGCCGCGGTGGGCATGGCGGCCCGCGGCTGGGTACCGTTCGCCACCACCTTCGCCGCCTTCCTGACCCGCGCGTACGACTTCGTGCGCATGGCCTCGATCAGCGGCGCCGGCATCAACCTCGTCGGCTCCCACGCGGGCGTGGCCATCGGCCAGGACGGGCCCAGCCAGATGGGCCTGGAGGACCTCGCGATGATGCGGGCCGTCCACGGCTCGACCGTGCTGTACCCGTGCGACGCCAACCAGGCCGCGCGCCTCGTCGCCGAGATGGCCGGCCTGGAGGGCATCCGGTACCTGCGCACCTCGCGCGGCGAGAGCAAGGTGATCTACGGACCCGACGAGGAGTTCCCCGTCGGCGGCAGCAAGGTGCTGCGCTCCTCCGACGCCGACCGGCTCACCGTCGTCGCGGCCGGTGTCACCCTGCACGAGGCGCTCGCCGCGGCCGACGCCCTGGGAGCGGACGGCATCCCGGTCCGGGTGATCGACCTGTACTCCGTCAAGCCCGTCGACCGGGCCACCCTGCGCGCGGCCGCCGAGGAGACCGGCTGTTTGGTGACCGTGGAGGACCACCGGCGGGAGGGCGGTATCGGCGACGCCGTCCTGGACGCCTTCTCGGACGGGAGGCCGGTGCCCCGGCTGGTGCGGCTCGCGGTCACGACGATGCCGGGCTCCGCGACCCCGGCGGAGGAACTCCACGCCGCGGGGATCGACGCCGAGTCCATCGAGGCGGCCGCGCGGATGCTCGTGGAGCAGGCGATCGTTCCGTGAGCGTGAGCGGGAGCGGGAGCGGGAGCGGCAGCGGCAGCGGCAGGGGTGGCGGCGCACGGGCCGTGCGGGCCGGACGGCACACGGTGGAGGTCCACCGGCCGGACAAGGTGCTGTTCCCTGCCGGTGAGGGCGGGGCGAACGAGTACACCAAGGGCGATCTCGTCGACTACCACCGTGCCGTCGCCCCGTTCATGCTGCCGCACCTGCGGGGCCGCCCGCTGATGCTGGAACGTCGTCCGGACGGCGTCGACGGACCGCGGTTCATGCAGAAGAACACCCCGGAGCACTACCCGGAGTGGATCGACCGCGTCGAGGTCGGCAAGGAGGGCGGCACCGTCTGCCACACCGTGTGCGACGACTCCGCCACCCTCGTGTACCTCGCCGACCAGGCCGCGCTCACCCTGCACCGCTGGCTGTCCCGGACCGGGCGGCTCGACCGGCCCGACCGCATGGTCTTCGACCTCGACCCCGCCGGAGACGACTTCGAGGCGGTGCGCGCCGCGGCCCGGCTGCTGGCCGGACTGCTCGACGAGCTGAAGCTGCCCTCGGCCCCGATGACCACCGGGTCCCGGGGGCTGCACGTCGTCGTGCCGCTGGACGGCCGGCAGGGCTTCGACGACGTACGGGAGTTCGCGCGGGCCGTCGCCGACGTCCTGGCCGCGGCCCACCCCGACCGGCTCACCACCGCCGCCCGCAAGAAGGACCGCGGGGACCGGCTCTACCTCGACATCCAGCGCAACGCCTACGCGCAGACAGCCGTCGCCCCCCTCACCGTCCGCGCCCGCCCCGGCGCCCCCGTGGCCACGCCCATCTCCTGGGACCAGCTGGACGACCCGTCCCTGCACGCCCGCCGCTGGACCGTCGCCGACGCCGTCGAGCAGGCCCGCACCCGGCCCTGGTCCGGGATCATGAACCGCCCCCGTGCCCTGGGCCCCGCCCGGCGGCGCCTGAACGCTCTGCACGGCTGAACGCTCTGCACGGCTGAGCGGTTCGCGCAACTCGGCGAGGTTTGGCGAACACACATACGGCCACCCGAGTGACGAGGTGGCCATGACCAACACCAAGAAGACGTCCGAATCCCACGATTCGCAACGAGGTTCACGCGAGTCGCAGAACTCGCACGAGTCACACACACCACAGAAGTCGCAGGGTCCCAAGCCCATGGAGGTACTGCGCGAGGCGCGAGCCCAGCTCGCGGAGCTCACCGGCATGACCGCCGAGTCCGTGTCGTCCTTCGAGCAGACGGAGGAGGGCTGGGCCCTCGAGGTCGAGGTCCTGGAACTGGAGCGGGTGCCCGACACCATGAGCCTGATGGCGAGCTACCAGGTGGAACTGGACGCCGAGGGACAGCTGACGGGCTACCGGCGCGTCCGGCGCTACGAGCGCGGTCGGGCCGACTCCCGAGGCGGCCGCTAGGCCGTGGACGAGACAGAGAAGACGGAGGAATAGCTGGCATGACAGTCGTACCGGCACAACAGACCGGCGGTGGAGGCGGCAGCAGCGGCCTTTACGACGTGCTTGAGCTTGTTCTGGACAGGGGGCTCGTCATCGACGCATTCGTGCGCGTCTCCCTGGTCGGCATCGAGATCCTGAAGATCGACGTCCGTGTCGTCGTCGCCAGCGTGGACACCTATCTGCGCTTCGCCGAGGCGTGCAACCGGCTGGACCTGGAGGCCGGGCCGCGCAAGGACCCGGGGCTGCCCGACCTGGTCGGCGAGATGACCGAGTCCGGCGCCCGGGGCAAGTCCAAGGGGGCGCTGTCCGGCGCCGCCGAGACCATCTCCGACGCGTTCAAGCAGGCCCGGGACGACGGCGGCTCCGAGCGTGAGACGTCGTCGCGTCCGCGCGCCCGCAAGGCCGCGCCCTCGCGCCGGAAGGAGGAGCAGGAGTGAGTACGTACGTCTACGGCATCACCGCCGCCACGCATCCCTCGCTCCCCGAGGGCGCGGGCGGGGTCGGTGACCCACCGCGCGAGGTCCGGATCCTCAAGGAGGGCGAGCTGGCGGCTGTCGTCAGCGACGCCCCCGAGGGGCTGCGCCCCAAGCGCAGGGAACTGCTCGCCCACCAGAACGTGCTGAGCGAGATCGGCGCGGACGGCTGCGTGCTGCCCATGCGCTTCGGCAGCGTCGCCCCCGACGACAAGGCGGTCACCGGAGTCCTCGCCGAGCGCGCCGAGCACTACGCGGAACGCCTGGGGGCGCTGGACGGCCGCGTCGAGTACAACATCAAGGCCAACCACGTCGAAGAGGCCGTACTGCATCACGTGATGGCCGAGAACCCGGAGATCCGTGCCCTCGCCGAGTCCAACAGGCAGGCGGGCGGCGGGACTTACGAGACGAAGATCCGGCTCGGCGAGATGGTCGCGGCCGCGGTCAAGGAGAAGGAGGCCGCGGACGCCACGGCGCTGGAGCGCGCCCTGGAGGCCGCCGCCGACGCCGTGAGCGTGGGCCCCGAGTCCACCGGCTGGCTGGCCAACGTCTCCTTCCTGGTGAAGCGGGAGGCGGCCGACGAGTTCCTGGCCGCCGTCGAGCGGGCCCGCGGCCTGATGCCGCACCTGGAGGTCCGCGTGAACGGCCCGCTGCCGCCGTACAGCTTCGTCGAGCCCGGTCCGGCCGAGCCCGCGGGCACGGCGGCCGGCGGTGCGGACGCCGGAGCGGGGTGACGACATGGGACTGATCTCGGAGGTCCTGCTGCTGCCGTTCGCACCGGTGCGCGGCAGCGGCTGGGCCATCAGACAGGTGCTGGAGGAAGCCGAGCGGATCTACTACGACCCCGCCACGGTACGGGCCGAACTTGCCCGCCTGGAAGAGCAGTTGGAGGCCGGTGAGATCACGGAGGAGGAGTTCGACCGACAGGAGGACGAGCTTCTGGACCGGCTGGAGATCGCTACGCGCACGAGCGCGGGATTGGGCAACGGGACGGCACCATGAATCGAGTGGGACTGGGCCTCGCCATAGGGGCCGGATACCTGCTGGGGCGCACGAAGAAGCTGAAACTCGCGGTCGCCGTGGGCACCATGGTGGCCGGCAAGAAGCTGAACCTGACCCCGAAGGGCGTCGCCGAACTGGTCTCGGGCCAACTGCAGAACAACCCGCAGTTCAAGGAGATCGGGGACCAGTTGCGCACCGACCTGCGGGGCGTCGGCAAGGCGGCCTCGGGTGCCATGGTCGAGCGGGAGATCGACGCGCTCGCCGACCGGCTGCACGGGCGCACCGCCGAGGTGCGCGACCAGCTCTCCGGCGTGGCGTCCCGGGCGCCCGGCACCGGATCCGACGACTCCCGCGACTCCCGCGACTCCCGTGACTCCCGTGACTCCGAGGACTCGGAGGACTCGGAGGACTCGGAGTACGAGGAGGCCAGGGAGCGGGAGGAACCGGAGGAGCCCGAGGAGCAGCAGGACGCCGAGGAGCCCGAGCAGGCCGAGGAGCCCGAGGAGCGGCCCGGGCCGCGGCGCGCGCGGCCCGCGAAGAAGGCACCGCCCGAGTCGCGCGGGACGGCCAGGAAGGCGCCCGCGAAGAAGGCCGCCGCCAAGGCCCCCGCGAAGAAGGTGGCGGCCAAGCGTGCCCAGCCCGCCAAGAAGGCGGCCGGAAAGAAGACGGCAGGGGCGAGGAGTGCCGCCCGCGGCGCCGGTGCCCGGCGGTCCAAGGACGGTGGTGAGCGATGAGTGACTCCCTGGGGTCCGCGGCCTCCACGGCGGGAAAGGCCGCGAAGAAGAACCCGCTGGCCGACGTGGCGCAGAGCGAGGCGGCCGACCGTCTCAAGGCCGAGGTGCAGGACTACCTCGCCGCCCAGGCCACCCGGCTGCTGACCGGAGTCGGCACCAAGCTCGGCGAGACCACCGGCAGGCTCAACGACATCGCGGAGGGCAACAGCCCCGGATTCGCCAAGCTCGCCCTCGACGGCGGACGCAAACTCGCCGAGGGCAAGAGCCCGATGCGGGCCGCCTTCGAGGTCGGCGCGGGCAAGGTGAAGGACAACGTGGTCGGTGCCTTCAAGAACCTCACCGGCGGCAAGAGCCGCAAGAAGGGCGGTGGGGGCCAGAAGCCGACCGTCATCATCGAGTACGTCGACGTGGGCGTGCCGCTGCGCACGGCCTACGACCAGTGGACCCAGTACCAGGACTTCAGCACCTTCGCCAAGGGCGTCAAGAGCGCGAACCGCGCCGACGACACGTCCTCGGACTGGCAGCTGAAGGTCTTCTGGTCCAACCGCAGCTGGAAGGCGACGACCACCGAGCAGGTGCCCGACGACCGGATCTCCTGGACGTCGGAGGGCGCCAAGGGCTCCACCAAGGGCGTCGTCAGCTTCCACGAGCTGGCCGACAGCCTGACCCGGGTCGTCCTGGTCATCGAGTACTACCCGAAGGGCCTGTTCGAGAAGACCGGCAACATCTGGCGCGCCCAGGGCCGCCGGGCCCGGCTCGACCTCAAGAACTACGTCCGCCACATCACCTTCAAGGGCGAGGCCGAGGACGGCTGGCGCGGTGAGATCCGCGACGGCGAGGTCGTCCGCAGCCACGAGGACGCGGTCGCCGAGGAGGAAGAGGAGCGGCAGGCCGGGCAGGAGCAGGAGCAGGAGCAGGAGCAGGAGCCCGAGGGCGAGTACGAGGAAGAACCGGAGGGGGAGCCCGAGGGCGAGTACGAGGAAGAACCGGAGGGCGAGTACGAGGAGCCCGAGGAGGACAAGGAAGCCGGGGAGGACGAGTACGCGTCCCGTGACGACTACGAGGACGAGGACGAGTACGAGCCCGAGTACGAGGACGCCGAGGGCGGGAGCCGTCGATGACCACCCCCAGCCGGCTGCCCGATCCCTACGGCCAGGGACAGAGCGCCAACCTCGCCGACATCCTGGAGCGGGTGCTCGACAAGGGAGTCGTGATCGCGGGCGACATCAAGATCAACCTGCTCGACATCGAGTTGCTGACCATCAAGCTGCGGCTCGTCGTCGCCTCCGTCGACAAGGCCAAGGAGATGGGCATCGACTGGTGGGAGAGCGATCCCGCACTGTCCTCGCGCGCCCGGCACGACGAGCTGACCCGGGAGAACGCGGCGCTCCGCGAACGCCTGCGTGAGCTGGACCCGGGCCGGGTGCCGAGGGAGGAGGCGCCGTGACCGGACTGCGCTACGTCTACGCCGTCTGCCGCCCCTTCGGCGCGGCCCTCCAGTCCCAGCTCGCCGGGGTGTCGGGCGACCCGCCCCGGCTGCTGCCGCACGGCGACCTGGTCGCCGTCGTCAGCCATGTGCCCGAGGCCGACTTCGGTGAGGAGGCGCTGCGCGACCATCTGGAGGACCTGGACTGGCTGACCGCAACCGCCCGCGCCCACCAGCAGGTGGTCGACGCGCTCACCGCCGTCACCACCCCGCTGCCGCTCCGGCTCGCCACCGTCTTCCGCGACGACAGCGGCGTACGCGTGATGCTGGAGGAGCGCGAGGCGGCCTTCCGGCGCACGCTCGAGCGGCTGGACGGCCGGGTGGAGTGGGGCGTGAAGGTGTACGTCGAGGCGGATACGGCGCAGCAGGCGGAGTCCGAGCGGTCGGCCGCGTCGGCCCGGCCCGCGCCGAAGCCCGCCTCGGGCCGGGACTACCTGCGGCAGCGGCGCCGGCAGTCCCGGGCGAACGACGACCTGTGGAGCAGGGCCGAGGAGTTCGCCACCGGTCTGCACACGACGCTGTCCGGCCGGGCCGACGACGCCCGGCTGCACGCGCCGCAAAATCCCCGCCTTTCCGGTGCCGCCGGTCGGAACGTTCTCAATGCCGCCTATTTGGTGGCCCGCGACGCATCCGAGGAATTCGTCGAAATGGTGGACCGTACGAAGGACGACGCCCCCGGAATCCGCGTGGAACTCACCGGCCCGTGGGCGGCCTATTCCTTCGCCGGAGAGACAGAGGAGGAGGGATCGTGACCGTCGTGGAGCGCCGCGAGATCGCGCTGGTCGACCTGCTCGACCGGCTGCTGGCGGGCGGAGTCGTCATCACCGGTGACGTCACGCTGCGCATCGCGGACGTCGACCTGGTCCGCATCGATCTGAACGCGCTGATCAGCTCGGTCAACCGCAACGTACCCTCACCGTTCGGGGACTGACGTGACCGAACCCGCCGAGCCCCGCAAGCGCCTCGACCTCGACCCCGACACGGTCGAGCGCGACCTGATCAAGCTGGTCCTGACGGTCGTCGAACTGCTGCGCCAGCTCATGGAACGCCAAGCGCTGCGCCGGGTCGACGAGGGCGATCTGAGTGAGGACCAGGAAGAGCGGATCGGGCTCACCCTGATGCTCCTCGACGACCGCATGACCGAACTGCGTGACCGCTACGGACTGCGGCCCGAGGACCTGAACCTGGACCTCGGGCCGCTGGGACCGCTGCTGCCCCGGGAGTGAGCACTCCCGGGGCAGCAGCCTCGTCACCTGTCGTGCGTCACCGGTTGTTCACCACCGGTTGTTCACCACCGGTACCAGCGGCCCCTGCCGCCGCCGGCCGTCGTCCCGCGGGCCAGGAAACCGATCAGCCACAGGACCAGAACCGCCAGAGCGATCCACCAGAGAATCTTCACCGCGAATCCGACACCGAAAAGAACGATCGCGAGAAGCAGTACGAGCAGAAGCGGAACCATAATGTTGAACCTCCTGTCGTACTGGTTTCCCGGATTTCACCGAACAGGCGTGGGTCACGCTTCCTTTCGGCACAGAATCTCTCCGTGCAGAACGCTGAACCAGCTTTCCGGGTGCTTTCCCCAGTCCCGCCAGGCCGCCGAGACGGCGCGCAGTCGCTCCGGCGTCGCATGGCCGCCCTCGGTGGCGCGCTCCGCGTACGCCGACGCCAGGGTGCGGTCCGCCCACAGGCCGCTCCACCACTCCCGCTCCTCGGGGGTGGTGAAGGTCCAGGTGGCCGAGGTCGCCGTGATGTCGGTGAACCCCGCGTCGAGCGCCCAGGCCTTCAGCCGGCGTCCGGCGTCCGGCTCGCCGCCGTTGGCGCGGGCCACCCGGTGGTACAGGTCCAGCCAGTCGTCCATGCCCGCGGACGCGGGGTACCAGGTCATGGCCCCGTAGTCGGAGTCACGGACGGCGATGAACCCGCCCGGGCGCGCGACCCGCTTCATCTCGCGCAGCGCCCGCACCGGGTCCCCCACGTGCTGGAGCACCTGGTGCGCGTGGACCACGCAGAAGGTGTCGTCCGGGTAGTCCAGCGCGTGTACGTCCGCGACCGCGAAGTCGGTGTTCTCCAGCCCTCGTGCGGCGGCCGTGGCCCTGGCCCGCTCCACGATCTCCGGCGACCGGTCCACGCCGGTGACGTGGCCGTCCGGAACCAGTCCCGCCAGGTCGGCGGTGATGGTGCCCGGCCCGCAGCCGACGTCCAGGATCCGCATGTGGGGCCGCAGCGATCCGAGCAGATAGGCGGCGGAGTTCTCGGCGGTGCGCCAGGTGTGCGAGCGCAGCACGGACTCGTGGTGCCCGTGCGTGTAGACGGCGGTCTCATGCGGCTTCGGCATGGTCGATCCCCTCTCCCGACAGTGTGATCACGGTACGCCCGCCAGCCGCATGCTGAGACTGACGTTTTGCCATGTGGACTGACGAAGTGTCAGGAGAGAGGCGTCGTGTGCAGGAGAGGTGTGTGGTGTCAGGAGAGGGGCGTGGTGTCAGGAGAGATGTCTGGTGTCAGGAGAGATGTGTGGTGTCAGGTGAACAGGCCGCCACCGGGCAGCGGCCGGTACACCGTGAGCGCCTCGGGCAGCTTCTCCAGCGTCAGGTCGCCCTCGGTCTCGGTCAGCTCGCCGTCGTACGCCATCAGCGTGCCCGGCGCGACCCCCGACAGGCGCAGCCGGGGCACCTGCACCGCCGCGTGGGCGGGGGAGCGGGTCAGTGGTCCGGCGAGGGCCGCGGACAGCAGCCGCAGGGCCGGCCGGCGGCCCCCGTGCACCACCCGCACGTCCAACTGTCCGTCCGCCAGGTCGAGCCGGCGTCCCGAGGCGAGCCCGCGGCGGTGGTACGTACCGTTGCCCGCGAACAGCATCCACAGCGGGCGCCGGCGGCCGCGCACCTCGGCCTCCAGCGGGTGCCGGTCGGCGCGCAGCACCCGCACGGCGGCGAGCACCCCGGCCGGCCAGCCGCCGATCCGGGGCGACCAGCGCTCCCGCTCGTTGACCAGCTCCGGGTACACACCGAGGCTGAAGGTGTTCAGGAAGACACCGCGCCGCCCGCCGGAGGCGAACCGGCCCACGTCCACCCGCACCCCCTCGCCCCGCTCCAGCGCCCCGCACAGATCCCGTACGTCCTCCACACCCAGGTCGTAGGCGAAGTGGTTGAGCGTGCCGCCGGGCAGGACCGCGAGCGGCAGGCCGTGGCGGAGCGCGATCTCGGCCGCGGCGTTCACGGTGCCGTCGCCGCCGCACACGCCGAGCGCCCGGGCATGTCCGGCCGCCTTCTCGAGTTCGGCCCGGACGTCCCCGGGCTCGCACTCCACGACCTCCGCGTCGGGCAGCGCGTCGCACAGGGCCCGCACCCGGTCCGAGGTGCCCGAGCCGACGTTGGCGACCATGACGAGTCCCTCGCCCCCCGGCAGCGCGGGCACCTCGGCACGCGGCCGGGCCGGCGGGGTGTGCTGCGCCCGGGTCGGCACCAGGCCCCGTACGGCGAACGCGGCCCCCGCCCCGAGGGCCGCACCGGCCAGGACGTCGCTCGGGAAGTGGACGCCCGTGTAGACCCGGGACAGGGCCACCGCGGCGGCCACCGGGGCCACCGCCGCCCCCCACGCCGGGGACTCCAGCGCGACACCGGTCGCGAACGCCGCGGCCGACGCGGCGTGCCCCGAGGGGAAGGACGTCGTGATCGGCTGCCGCTTCAGCTGCCGGACCAGCGGCACCGGGTCCAGTACCGGACGGGGGCGCCGCACCGAGCGCTTGCCCAGGGTGTTGATCGTCAGCGAGGCCAGGCCCAGCGAGGCCAGCCCCCGGGCGGCCGCGCGCCGGGCCCGCGGGGTGCGCGACGCGGCCAGGGCGGCGCCCACCGCGAACCACAGCACCCCGTGATTGGCGCCGCGGCTCAACCGGGGCAGCAGGGGGTCCGCGCCCGGCCAGGTGCGGGAGGCGACGGCCTCGAACGCCCGCTGGTCCAGCCGCAGGAAACCGTTGCGGAGGGGATGCGGGCCGGGCGTGGCGGCGGTGAGGTCTACGTCGGGACTCATGGATCCCGCCTACCCTGCGGACGGCGTTTCCTGCCGGTGGTCCGCGCCACATGTCCCCGGCTCGGGCGCCGCGGCGGAAATGGGTTTGCCCGGGGAGCGGCCGGAGCCGCAGAATCCGGTCCTATGGGTCACCTCGAAGCCGCGCACCTGGAGTACTGCCTCCCCGACGGGAGGGCGCTCCTCGGCGACGTGTCCTTCCGGGTGGGGGAGGGGGCCGTCGTGGCCCTCGTCGGACCCAACGGCGCGGGCAAGACCACCCTGCTGCGCCTGCTGGCCGGGGAGCTGAAACCGCACGGCGGGACCGTGGCCGTCGGTGGCGGCCTCGGCGTGATGCGCCAGTTCGTGGGCTCCGTACGCGACGAGACCACCGTGCGCGACCTGCTGGTGTCCGTCGCGCCGCCCCGGATCCGCGAGGCCGCGCGCGCCGTCGACGCCGCCGAGCACGCGATCATGACGGTGGACGACGAGGCCGCCCAGCTGACCTACGCGCAGGCGCTCTCCGACTGGGCCGAGGCGCGGGGGTACGAGGCGGAGACCCTGTGGGACATGTGCACCACCGCCGCGCTCGGGATGCCGTACGACAAGGCCCAGTGGCGGCAGGTGCGCACCCTGTCCGGGGGTGAGCAGAAGCGCCTCGTCCTGGAGGCGCTGCTGCGCGGCACCGACGAGGTGCTGCTGCTCGACGAGCCGGACAACTACCTCGACGTGCCCGGCAAGCGCTGGCTGGAGGAGCGGCTCGCCGAGACCCGCAAGACCGTACTGTTCGTCTCCCACGACCGGGAGCTGCTGGCCCGCGCCGCCGAGAAGATCGTCTCGGTCGAGCCCGGGCCCGCGGGCGCCGACGCCTGGGTGCACGGCGGCGGTTTCACCACCTTCCACGAGGCCCGCCGCGAACGCTTCGCCCGCTTCGAGGAACTGCGCCGCCGCTGGGACGAGAAGCACGCCCAGCTGAAGAAACTGGTGCTGACACTGCGTCAGGCCGCCGCGGTCAGCCACGACATGGCCTCCCGCTACGCCGCCGCCCAGACCCGGCTGCGCAAGTTCGAGGAGGCCGGACCGCCGCCCGAGCCGCCGCGGGAGCAGGACATCAGGATGCGCCTGAAGGGCGGCCGCACCGGCGTCCGCGCCGTCACCTGTGAGCAACTGGAACTCACCGGCCTGATGAAACCCTTCGACCTGGAGGTCTTCTACGGCGAACGGGTCGCCGTCCTCGGCTCCAACGGCTCCGGCAAGTCGCACTTCCTGCGGCTGCTGGCCGGAGACGACGTGGCGCACAACGGGAACTGGAAGCTGGGGGCGCGCGTGGTGCCCGGCCACTTCGCGCAGACCCACGCCCACCCCGAGCTGCTGGGCCGCACCCTCCTGGACATCCTGTGGACCGAGCACGCCCAGGACCGGGGCGCCGCCATGTCCCGGCTGCGCCGCTACGAACTGACCCAGCAGGCCGAGCAGTCCTTCGACCGGCTCTCCGGCGGCCAGCAGGCCCGCTTCCAGATCCTGCTGCTGGAACTCCAGGGCGTCACCGCCCTGCTCCTCGACGAACCCACCGACAACCTCGACCTGGAATCGGCCGAAGCCCTCCAGGAGGGCCTGGAGGGCTTCGAGGGCACGGTCCTCTCGGTCACCCACGACCGCTGGTTCGCCCGCTCCTTCGACCGGTACCTGGTCTTCGGCAGCGACGGCCGGGTGCGCGAGACGGCGGAGCCGGTCTGGGACGAACGGCGGGTGGAGCGGGCCCGCTGACGGCCGGACTCCGGACTCCGGACTCCGGACCTACTCCGGTCTCCGGAGGAGACCCGGGAAGATCACTTCCAGCGCAGCAGCGCCCCCAGGCCGCCCACCGGTGCCTTCTGGGAGGTCTCCGGCGGCAGCACCGGCGTCACCGAGATCGCGGGCGCGCCGGTCATCACCGCCGACCGCAGCAGGGCGTCGTCGGCCCGCGCCGACCAGGAGTTCTGCTCGCCGAGCGTCTTCAGCTCCGTACGGCGCACCGCCACCTGGTCGGCGTCCTCGCCGATCCAGACCTCGCGGTGGGTGTCGGGGGCGTCCGGGATGACCAGCAGCTCGTCGATGCGGTGCTCCCGGGCGGCCTCGACCAGCGCGGGCACGCCCTCCGCCGCGCCGGCCCGGCCCTCGTCGTCCGGCGACCGGGCGGCCAGGAACCGGTCCAGGTCCTCTTGGGCACGGGCCCGGACGTGGTCGTCGCGCAGCCCCTCCACCTCGTCGTCCAGCAGCCTGCTGCCGGCGCCGCGGGAGGCCTCGGCGACGCGCTCCATGAGCCGCGAGGGGAGCCGCTCGTGCACCGAGCGCCGCTCCCGGTCGTCACCCACCAGGATCAGCAGGTCGGCGCCGGTCTCCTCCTGGCACACGGCGAGCGCGTCCGCGATCTCCGCCGCGTTGTGCTCCCAGGTGTTCTCCACCCGGAGCTGGAAGTGCCGCTCCGACCAGTCCGCGCTGCTCGTGCGGTGCACCGGCCACTGCCTGCCGGTCACGCCGCCCGCGTCGGAGCTGCCCAGCGCGGAGCGCAGCTCGAAGTCGGCACCCTTGCGGTCGATGTACGCCACCACGCACACCGGGTCCTCGCCGGCCAGGTCGAGCAGCGGCGTGACGTGCGGCAGCGGGGCCCAGTCCGCGGTGGTCCCGCCGTACGGGGGCCGGGCCAGCGGCGGATCGAGGACCACCTGACCCGCACACGCGAACAGGGCCCGCCCGTGCGGGTCGGTGGCGTGCCGCAGCTCGTCCACCGCCTCCCGCACCGCCCGGCACGTGGCGTCGTCCGCGCCCTGCTCCGCCAGCTCCCGGGCCACCGCGGCGGCCGTCAGCTCGCGCTCATGGGGGGTGTCCTCCGTGTGCCGGGAGAGGTCGACGTAGACGGAGGCCCAGGGCCCCTGGTGTTCGTAGAGGGGGTGCAGAAACGCGAGATCCATGTGGCTGCCCTCCCGGGTGCCGCTCGGGGGTGGTAGTGCTGCGGGGCGGGTACCCGGGACGCATGAACGAACACGACACGCGGGACGACACCATGACCGGAGTGGACCCGGGCCGCCTGGACGACCAGCAGCTGATGAAAGAGCTGGAGACCATCCACCGCACGCGCCACGACACCCTGCTGTACGGGTCGAACGACGCGCTGCGGGCCCACAACGACCGCATGGCCCGGCTGGAGGGCGAGTGGCTGCGCCGCAACCCCCGGCGCCCGGTGGCCCCGGGCCGCACCCGCGAGGGCGCCCGGGAACGCGGCTGCGGCCAGACCGCCGCGCCCGGTGGCTGAGCGCGGCGGCGGGCCACCGGCGATCACTCACCGGTGGCCCGTCCGCCCGTCGCTCGGTCGTCCGCGCTGTTCTTGTCCGTCTCAGCCGGCCGCCTTGGCGAACTGCGCGAGGTAGGTCGCGCAGAACGCCTCGAGGTCGTCCGGTTTGCGGCTGGTGATCAGGACGTTGTCGCCCGCGTCGCAGACCTTGACCTGTTCGTCGACCCAGGTGGCGCCCGCGTTGCGCAGATCCGTCCGCAGACTGGGCCACGAGGTCACGGTGCGGCCGCGCACCACGTCCGCCTCCACGAGCGTCCACGGCGCGTGGCAGATGGCGGCCACCGGCCGGCCCTGCGTGAAGAAGTCCTTGACGAACGCCACGGCCTTCTCGTCCATTCGCAGGAAGTCCGGGTTGGCCACCCCGCCGGGCAGGACGAGACCGCCGAACGCGTCGGCGGAGGTCTCGCCCACCACCTCGTCGACGGGGAACGTGTCCGCCTTGTCGAGGTGGTCGAAGCCCTGGATCTCGCCGGACTGCGTGGAGACGAGCACCGGGTCGTGGCCCGCGTCCTTCGCCGCCCGCCACGGCTCGGTCAGTTCCACCTGCTCCACGCCCTCGGGCGCGGTCAGAAATGCGATGCGCATGGAGTTTCGGTTTCCCTTCCGGCGCCTACGCGCCCTGCGGACCGGACCGGCCGCTCTCGGTGAGCGCCACCGCCAGCTCCTGGACGTTGTCGTAGCGCGCCTTGTGCGGCAGTCGGTCCAGTCCCTCGACGAGGGCGTCCGGCGCGTTGCCGCGGCGCAGTGTGCGGGTCAGTTCCCGCGGTCCCGCGGGGAAGCTGCCCCGGGTCAGGTTCCGGGCCAGCTCGAGCCGCAGGGCCTCCAGGTACGTCGGTCCGCGGCCCGGTGTCACCGGTCCGTACATGACGTCCGGATCGTCCTCGGCGGCCGGCTCCGGGTCGTTCCACTCCTCGCTGCGGGTGGGGTGCCCGGACCTGAGCAGACCCTGCAGTTCATGCTTCATCTCGTCGTCGCGGTGGACGCTCATCCGGTCGCTGCCTCGCTGCATGTCTCCCTCCAGATCCTTAAGGGGTGCCGACCGCGTACCCGGACACCGCGGGCCGACACGGATTCAGCCGGACGGGTCCGCTCCGATTTCCGCGGTCCCTGAGCGGATCAGTAATCGAGAAGCGCGGGCCGCCGCGCGCCCTCTAGCGTGTGACCACCGAGGCACTGAGGGCGTCACCTTCACCGAGCCCCCGACAGATGGAGACACGATGAGCAGCGCCAAGAGGCCGGGCACCCAGAAAGCCGGGTCGCACGTCGCCGACAGCCACGATCTGATCCGTGTGCACGGCGCCCGCGAGAACAACCTCAAGGACGTCAGCGTCGACCTTCCCAAGCGCCGGCTGACCGTGTTCACCGGCGTCTCCGGCTCGGGCAAGAGCTCGCTGGTGTTCAACACGATCGCCGCCGAGTCGCAGCGGCTGATCAACGAGACCTACAGCGCCTTCGTCCAGGGCTTCATGCCCACCCTCGCCCGCCCCGAGGTCGACGTCCTGGACGGCCTCACCACCGCCATCATCGTGGACCAGCAGCGGATGGGCGCCGACCCCCGCTCCACCGTAGGCACCGCCACCGACGTCAACGCCATGCTGCGCATCCTCTTCAGCCGCCTCGGCGAGCCGCACATCGGCCCGCCCAGCGCCTACTCCTTCAACACCGCCTCGGTCCGGGCCAGCGGCGCGATCACCGTCGAGCGGGGCAACAAGAAGGCGGTCAGGGCGACCTTCCAGCGCACCGGCGGCATGTGCACGAACTGCGAGGGCCGGGGCACCGTCTCCGACATCGACCTCACCCAGCTCTACGACGACTCCAAGTCGCTCGCCGAGGGCGCTTTCACCATCCCCGGCTGGAAGTCGGACAGCCAGTGGACCGTGCAGGTGTACGCCCAGTCCGGCTTCGTCGACCCGGACAAGCCGATCCGCGAGTACACCGACAAGGAGCTGCGGGACTTCCTGTACGGCGAGCCGGTCAAGGTGAAGGTCAACGGCGTCAACCTCACCTACGAAGGCCTGATCCCCAAGATCCAGAAGTCCTTCCTGTCCAAGGACAAGGAGGCCATGCAGCCCCACATCAGGGCCTTCGTGGAGCGGGCCGTCACCTTCACCACCTGCCCCGAGTGCGAGGGCACCCGGCTCAGCGAGGGCGCCCGCTCGTCGAAGATCAAGAAGGTCAGCATCGCCGACGCCTGCGCGATGGAGATCCGGGACCTGGCCGAATGGGTTCGCGACCTCGACGAACCCTCGGTGGCGCCGCTGCTCACGGCCCTGCGGGACACCCTCGACTCCTTCGTGGAGATCGGCCTCGGCTACCTCTCCCTCGACCGGCCCGCGGGCACCCTGTCCGGCGGCGAGGCCCAGCGCGTCAAGATGATCCGCCACCTCGGCTCCTCGCTCACCGACACCACGTACGTCTTCGACGAGCCCACCGTCGGACTGCACCCGCACGACATCCAGCGGATGAACGACCTGCTGCTGCGCCTGCGGGACAAGGGCAACACGGTCCTCGTCGTCGAGCACAAGCCGGAGGCGATCGCGATCGCCGACCACGTGGTCGACCTCGGCCCCGGAGCCGGCGCCGCGGGCGGCACCGTCTGCTTCGAGGGCACCGTCGAGGAGCTGCGGGCAGCCGACACCGTCACCGGCCGCCACCTCGACGACCGGGCCGTCCTCAAGGAGTCGGTCCGCAAGCCCACCGGCGCCCTGGAGATCCGCGGCGCGCGGACGCACAACCTCCAGGGCGTCGACGTCGACGTCCCGCTCGGCGTGCTCTGCGTGGTCACCGGGGTGGCCGGCTCCGGCAAGAGCTCCCTGATCCACGGTTCGGTCCCGGGCGCCGCGGGGGCCGACGTCGTGTCGGTCGACCAGAGCCCCATCAAGGGCTCGCGGCGCAGCAACCCCGCGACGTACACCGGACTGCTGGACCCGATCCGCAAGGCCTTCGCCAAGGCCAACGGCGTGAAGCCGGCTCTCTTCAGCGCCAACTCCGAGGGCGCCTGCCCCACCTGCAACGGCGCCGGTGTCATCTACACCGACCTGGCCATGATGGCCGGCGTCGCCACGCCCTGCGAGGACTGCGAGGGCAAGCGGTTCCAGCCCGCCGTGCTGGAGTACCGCTTCGGCGGCCGGGACATCAGCGAGGTGCTCGCGATGTCCGTGGACCAGGCCGAGGAGTTCTTCGGCGCCGGGGCGGCACGCACCCCGGCCGCGCACAAGATCCTCCAGCGGCTCTCCGACGTCGGCCTCGGCTACCTCACCCTCGGCCAGCCGCTGACCACCCTGTCCGGCGGCGAGCGGCAGCGGCTCAAGCTGGCCACCCACATGGGCGAGAAGGGCGGCGTGTACATCCTGGACGAACCCACCACGGGACTGCACCTCGCCGACGTCGAGCAGCTGCTCGGCCTGCTCGACCGCCTCGTCGACGCCGGCAAGTCGGTCATCGTCATCGAGCACCACCAGGCCGTCATGGCGCACGCCGACTGGATCGTCGACCTCGGCCCCGGCGCCGGTCACGACGGCGGGCGGATCGTCTTCGAGGGCACCCCCGCCGACCTCGTCGCCGACCGCTCCACCCTCACCGGCGAGCACCTCGCCGCCTACGTCGGCGCCTGAGGGTGCCCCCTGCCCACGGCGCCGGAACCGCTACCGGCGGTGTCCGGTGCTGTGGGATCGTGGCCGGGTGACGACGCTGGAGGATCTGGCCCGGCTGCGCCGGGCCCGCGACCTGATGGACCGCGAGTACGCCGAGCCGCTCGACGTGCCGGCGCTGGCGCGTGTCGCCCTCATGTCGGCGGGCCACTTCTCCCGCAGCTTCCGCGCCGCCTACGGGGAGACGCCGTACAGCTACCTGATGACGCGCCGCATCGAGCGCGCCATGGCGCTGCTGCGGCGCGGCGACATGAGCGTCACCGAGGTCTGCTTCGCGGTCGGCTGTACCTCGCTGGGGTCGTTCAGCTCGCGGTTCACCGAACTGGTCGGCGAGAGCCCGAGCGCCTACCGGGACCGCGATCACGCCGACGGGGCCGCCCTTCCGGCCTGCGTCGCCAAGGTCTACACCCGGCCGGTCAGGAACGGCGAGCCGGTCAGGAGCGGGACGCCGGCCGGGAAGAGCGAGTCGGTCGGGAACGGCGAGTCGGTCAGGAACGGAGAAGCGACGCCCGCGCCGCCGCCCGTAGCGTGACGCGCATGGACATCAGCCTCTCGCAGTGCTTCATAGCCGTCGACGACCACGACCGGGCGCTCGCCTTCTACCGGGACGTCCTCGGCCTGGAGGTCCGGGGCGACGTCGGGTACGAGGGGATGCGGTGGGTGACCCTCGGCTCCCCGGCGCAGCCCGACGTGGACATCGTCCTCGAACCCCCGCTCGCGGACCCCAACGCCTCGGCCGCCGACAAGCAGGCGATGGCCGACCTGCTGGCCAAGGGCCACCTGCGCGGCGTCATCCTCACGACCGACGACGTCGACGCCACCTTCGAACACGTCCGCGCCGCGGGCGCCGAGGTCCTCCAGGAACCGGTCGACCAGCCCTACGGCGTCCGCGACTGCGCCTTCCGCGACCCGGCCGGCAACATGGTGCGTTTCCACCGCCCGCGCAAGGGCTGAGAAGCCGGGGGTTTGCCGCGGGGGACAGGGGGCATGCGCAAGGTCAGTGCTTCGGACAGGAGGCACGTCCGTGGGAGCGGCGCGACGCCGCCACGGATGCGTCCGTCCGGGGCCGGACGCCCTCCCACGGTGACCGCCCGACCAAGGGCCCCGTCGTCGTCACGGTGCCGCCGCCCCGCGAGCCGCAGGTCGCGAAACCTCCGGCCGCGATCCGCGGGGCCGCACCGACCGGGCTGCCGTCCGGTGCGACGACGGGACCCCGCGCTCCGAGGGAGTTGCGACGCACCATGCCGATCCACGCCAGTGTGCAGCACCCGCACGACGACGCCCCCGACACCGCCGACGCCTTCCGTCGGTTCGCCACCCTTCCCGACGGTCCCGAGCGCGACGCGCTGCGCGACCGGATCGTCGAGGCCTGGCTGCCCATGGCCGAACGGCTGGCGGGACGATTCCGCAG
Source organism: Streptomyces sp. NPDC001599 (assembly GCF_042893535.1). Lineage (NCBI taxonomy): Bacteria > Bacillati > Actinomycetota > Actinomycetes > Kitasatosporales > Streptomycetaceae > Streptomyces > Streptomyces sp. NPDC001599. Next base: position 387,609 of record NZ_JBIAVA010000004.1, on the reverse strand, counting down.
CCGCGGCGAGAGCTACGAGGACCTGCGCCAGGTCGCGGCCCTCGGCCTGGTCAAGGCCGTCGACCGGTACGAGCCCGAGCGCGGCAACGCCTTCGAGAGCTACGCCGTACCGACCATCACCGGCGAGATCAAGCGCCACTTCCGCGACCACATGTGGACCCTGCACGTGCCGCGCCGGGTCCAGGAACTGCGCAACCGCGTGCGCTTCGCCGGCCAGGACCTGTCCCAGACCATCCCGGGCCGCAGGCCCACCGTCGCCGAGATCGCCGAGCGCGCCGACCTGAGCGAGGAGGACGTCCGGGTGGGGCTCGAGGCGCTGGAGAGCTTCACCGCCCTGTCCCTGGACGCCGAACTCCCCGGCAGCGAGGACGGCTACTCGCTGGGCGACGCGCTCGGCGCCCCCGACCCGGCCCTCGACACGGTCGTCGACCGCGAGGCGGTCAAGGACCGGCTGGCCGCCCTGCCCCCGCGCGAGCGGGCCATCCTGTACATGCGGTTCTTCGACGACATGACCCAGAGCCGCATCGCCGAACAGCTGGGCATCTCCCAGATGCACGTCTCCCGCCTGATCACCCGCTGCTGCGACCGGGTGCGGGAGCAGGTCCTGCGGGATCCCGGTCCGGAGGCGTGAAACCTGGGACTCACCCGCCCGGACGCTCCGTTCGCGCGAACGGAGCACGGTGACGGGCGTCGCCGTGCCGGGCGGGCTGTGATGGCCGAGGGGCGCGAGTGCAGTGCCCCGCAAGCCGTCGCTCGAAGGAGCCCGCCCCATGCGCCGCACCGCCCGCGCCCTGTCCGTCGCCGTGCTGGCCAGTGCCGCCCTCGGTCTCTCCGCGGGGGTCGGCGCGGCCGACCCGGGTGTCCCGCCGTCCCCCTCCGAGGCGGGGGAGCCCGTCGTCCCTCCGCCCGCCGACGACTCGGCGGCCGTGCCCCCGCCGTCCGCCGAGGAGGCCCTGCCGCCGTCCTCCGGGCAAGCAGCCGCGCAGGTCAGCCCGGCGGACGCCGGCCCCGGCGACACCGTCACCGTCTCGGTCTCGTGCGGTCCGACCGGCGGGTCCGCGCCCGCGAGCCTCGACGCGACCTCGGCGGCGTTCGAGGAGGGCACCGTCGCGCTGCGCAAGGTGGCGGACGACGCGGGGACGGCGTCCGGGCCGGCCTACCGCGGCACCGCGCGCATAGCCGCCGCCGAGGACTTCGCGGCCGAGCGGCCCGCAGCGGGCAGCACCGACCCGGAGGGCACCACGGACCCGGAGGGCACCACCGACCCGGAGGGCACCACCGACCCGGAGGGCACCACGGACAGCGAGCCCTCGGCCGGGACCGAGGGCTGGGCCGAGACCGGCGACGCCGCCGCTGAGGCCGCCGACGACTGGACCGTCGACGGCGCCTGCCCGGACGCCTCGGGCGGCGAGGGCGGCGCCCCCTGGAGCGCGACCATGAGCGTGCCGGAGGAGAGCGGTGCAGGTGCCGGTGCCGCTCAGCCGGCGTGCCGGGAATCCACCGTTCCACGCGAGGGGACCTCCGCGCACGGCACGCCCTGCGCTCCCACCAAGCCCCCGTGCCCCGAACCCACCGCCTCGCGCGGTGCGGCGGCCAGCCCGGGCACGTCCTGCGGCGGCGCGACGGCGGAGCACGGGGTCCGTGCCGGTGCAGGCGGGACCTTCGGCGACTCGGTGCCCGCCCTGGCCGCGGGCGGCCTCCTGATCGCGGGCGCGTGCGGGGCGGCCGCACACCGGCTGCGGCTGCGCCTGCGCGGGGAGGACGGGGAGCGCTGACCCCGCGCGGGCGCCGGGCCGGCTGTGACGCGCGCAACCGGACCCGGAGCCTTGGCGGCGCCCCACGGTGGGTACTGGGACCAACGAGCGGCGAGCGAAGCAGACGACCGACGGGAACGGGAACGGGACCGACGGCAACGGGACCGACGGCACCAGGGCACGGCACGGACAGGCGGCACGGACCGCGCGGAGGTACGGCATGCGGCGCACGGACCCCGAGGGCCTGGCCACGGAACCCGGAGGCCACGAACCCGCAGGCCGCCCCGGCGCGGGCTCCGGTGCCGTGGGACACGGTCCCGTGCGTTACGGCCCGCACTTCCCCGACGACGGCCTGCCGGTGCTGCCCGAACTGTCCGCCGTGCTCGCCGCCGCCGCGGGCCGCGCACGCGGTGAACCGGCGGGCGGCGCCCCCGCCCTCCTGGACGCGGCGAGCGGCTACTGGGACCGGCGCGGCCTGACCACGGACGCCGGCCACCTCGCCGCCGCCCCCGGGGCGGGCGCCCTGCTCCTCGCGCTGACCGCCGCGCTGGGCGGCGACGTCCTGGTGCCCCGCCCCTGCGCCGCCTGGTGGGCACCGTACGCACGACTGCTGGGCCGACCCGTCTTCCACGTACCGACGCCGGCCGAGTCCGGCGGCGTACCGGACCCGTACGCCCTGCTGGAGACCGTCCGCCGGGTCCGCGCGGAGGGCGGCGATCCCCGCCTGCTGGTGCTGTCCGTCGCCGACGACCCCACCGGCACCGTCGCGCCGCCCGAGCTGCTGCACGAGACCGTCGAGGCCGCCACCGGCGAGGGCCTGCACCTGGTCAGCGACGAGACCTGGCGCGACACCCTGCACGACCCGCACGCCACAGTGCTCCTCAGCCCCGCCGAGATGCTGCCCGAGCGGGTCACCGTCGTCACCGACCTGGCCGGTGCGCTGCTCCCGCCGGCCTGGCCGGCCGCCGTGGCCCGCTTCCCCGCCTCCGCCGCCGGGAACGGACTGCACGCGCGCGTGCTGGACGTGCTCACCGCGCTGGGCGCCCGGGTGGCCGCCCCCGTCGCCGCCGCCGCCGGGTACGCGCTCGGCGAACCCGAGCCGGTCACCGCGCGGCGGGCGGCCGCCGTACGCCTGCACGCGCGCGTGGCCGCCGCCGCGCACGCGGCCGTCGTCGCCTCGGGTGCCACCGCCCGCCCCCCGCAGGCCGGCCGCCACCTCTACGCCGACCTCGGCCCGCTGCGTGACGCGCTCGGCGCCGAGGGCGTCGGCGACGCCCAGGAACTGGAGGACTACCTCACCGCCCGGCTCGGCCTGCCCGCCCCCGGCGGACACCGCTTCGGCGACGACCTGCCCGCCCTGCGCGTCCGGCTCGCCACCGGCCCCCTGCTCGACGCGGGCACCGACGAGCGGCGGGCGGCCTGCCTCCTGTCCCCGGACCCGTTGGAACTGCCACACGTACAACGCGCGTTGACCGCTCTGAAGTCGGTCTTCGACGGTCTCCGCGACGCTCAGCGATGGGAGCCCCCTCGATGACGCAGCAGCCCCGGTCGACCACGAGCACCCCCGCCTCCGCCAAGGACACCGCCGAGGCCGCCGCCCAGCCGCCGCTCGCCGCCCCCCGGCCGCCGGCCGAGCACCGGGTGTGGCCGCGGACCTTCCACGACCGGCTGACCGCACCGCTGCCCGGTCTGAAGGCCTTCGCGAGATTCGCCCGCGAGGGCGCGGTCAGACCCGGACCGGCCGGACTCGCCGACATCCCCCGGCTGCCCTGCGCCCCCGGCCCGCTGCCCCGGGTGGACGCGCGCACCGTCGCCGTCACCTGGGCCGGACACGCCAGCTGGGTGGTGCGGATCGGCGGCCTCACCGTGCTCACGGACCCGGTCTGGTCCCGCCGGATCCTCGGCACTCCGCCCCGGGTCACCCCCGTCGGCGTCCCCTGGAGCGCCCTGCCCCGCGTCGACGCCGTCGTCGTCAGCCACAACCACTACGACCACCTGGACGCCCCCACCCTGCGCAGACTCCCGCGCGACACCCCCGTCCTGGTGCCCGCCGGTCTCGGCCGCTGGTTCCACCGCCGCCGCTTCACCCGGGTCACCGAACTGGACTGGTGGGAGGCGACCGAGCTGAACGGGGTCCGGTTCGACTTCGTCCCGGCCCACCACTGGTCCAAGCGCACCCTCACCGACACCTGCCGCACCCTGTGGGGCGGCTGGGTGCTCACCGAGCCCGACGGCCGGCGCGTCTACTTCGCCGGTGACACCGGATACGGCCACTGGTTCACCCGGATCGGCCGCCGGTATCCCGGCATCGACCTCGCCCTGCTCCCCATCGGCGCCTACGACCCCCGCTGGTGGCTCAGCGACGTGCACTGCGATCCGGAGGAGGCGGTGCGGGCCGCCCAGGACGTCGGCGCGCGCCACATGGCGCCGATGCACTGGGGCACGTTCGTGCTCTCCGCGGAGCCGGTGCTGGAACCCCTCACCCGCGTACGCGCCGCCTGGCAGCGGGCGGGCCTGCCCCGTGAACGCCTGTGGGACCTGCCGATCGGCGCCTCCCGCGTGCTGGAGTGACGCTCCCCGCCCCCAGTGCCCGCCGACCGCCGGACGCCTACGCCTTCGCCGGGCCCCGGAACCGCCGCCACATCCCCGGCGCCACGCTGACCAGCACGGTCAGTGCGATCGCCGCGGCCACGCCCTCCCACGGCTTGCTGAACAGGGCACCGCTGAGGATCCCGATCAGCTGGTACGTCACCGCCCAGGCCAGACAGGCCGGCAGGTTGCCCCGGGCGAAGCGGCGCAGCGGCCACTCGGCCAGCAGACAGGCCAGCATCACCGGTATCCGGCCCGCCGGCACCAGCCGGGAGAGCACCAGCACCGCGACGTCGTGCTCGGCGAGCTTGTCCTGCGCCTGCTCCAGCCGGTCCTCCGGCGCCCGGGACCGGATCGCCTCCAGCCAGCGCGAGCCGTTCTTCGAGCCCACCCCGCGCCGGCCCAGCCAGTACAGCGCCATGTCCCCGCAGAACGCGGCCAGCGACGCCGTCGCGAACACCATCAGCATGGCGAACGGCAGCGTCTGGTGCATCGCCACCACCGCCGCCGAACTCACCAGCGCCCCCGTCGGCACCACCGGCACCAGGGCCCCGATCAGGACCAGCAGGAACAGCGACGGGTAGCCGAGCGCCTGCTGCGTCGGCTCCGTCGGTATGTCCAGCGTCGCGGCCGCCAGCCAGCTCACCGCGCGACCTCCACCCGCACACTCTCGCCGTGCCCCAGCCGGTGCACCGCCACGCCCGGCGCGCGCAGCGCCGACAGGCGCACGAACTCCTCGCCCGGCGTGTGGAACTCGTGGGGGCGCACGGCGTCCATCCCGATCGGCCAGTACGTGCCGTAGTGCACCGGCACCGCCGTGCGCGGCGCCAGCCGGGCCAGCGCCTCGGCCGCCCGTCCCGCGTCCAGGTGCTCCGCGCCCAGGTAGGGGCCCCAGCCGCCCACCGGCAGCAGTGCCACGTCGACCGGCCCGACCTCCCGCTCCATGCCGTCGAACAGACCGGTGTCCCCGGCGAAGTACGTCCGCGCCTCGCCCTCGACGACGTAGCCGAGCGCGGGGGCGCGGTGCCGCCCGACCGGCAGGCGCCGCCCGTCGTGCCGCGCGGAGACCGCCCGTACGCGCAGGTCACCGACGGTCGTCTCGTCACCCGGCGCCACCTCGGTCAGCTCCAGGTGCCCGAGCCGCCGCAGCCCCGGCACCGCCCGGCGTGCGCCCCGGGGCACGAGCAGGCGCGTGCCCGGCGCGAGCCGCGCGAGCGACGGCACATGCAGGTGGTCGGCGTGCAGATGGGAGACCAGCGCCACGTCCGCGCGCCACGCCTCGGGCGGCGGCACCGCGCCCCGCCTGCGACGCAGATGGGCCAGCCGGCGGACGAACAGGGGATCGGTGAGCACGCGGATGCCCGAATCCTCGACCGTGCAGGTGGCGTGACCCCACCACGTGAGCTCCACCGGCACTCCTTTGCCTCCTTCGCGCGACTCCCCGAAGCCTACGTCCAGGAGTAGGGTCGGCGGCGAAAACGGGAGGTGACGGGAGGTGAGGGGGGACACCATGGGGCCGGTGCGGGTGACGGCGATCGCGAGTCTGACGCCATTGGAACAGCTGGACGACGACCCCTTCCTGGTGGACTCCCGCAGCCAGCACGCCATGTGCGCCCGCTGGGCCGCGGAGCACGGCTACGTCGTCGCCAGACAGCTGCTGGTGCGCGGTCTGCGGCCCGACCACGACGCCCTGTGGGACGGAGTGCGCCCCGGGCAGGACCTGTTCGTGGCGCCCAGCCGCCGGGTGCTGGAGAGCGCGCTGTCCTCCGTCGACGACTTCAGCGCGGAGTGTGCGCGGCGCGGCGTCCGCGTCGAGACCGTCGGCCGCGCGGAACCGTCCTACGACGCCCGGATGAAGGCGTGCGTGCACCGCAGACTGTCGATGCCGACGGCCGGGTACGACGGCCGCTGACCCCCGCCGCGGGGTGTGAACCGGACCCGGGGGGACAAACGGGCACTCCGGAGCGTTGTGGCAGGGTGGGGAAGGCCCGCACGGACGACGGGCCGGGGACGTGAGGTGTGCGGAGCGTGGGTGGAGGGCGTTGGCGCCGGGTCGCCAGTCAGGTCGGGCGGAGTGTCACGGTGTGGGCCGTGTCCACCCTCACCATGCTCGTGCTCGCCGGGATCCTGCCGGACTTCCGGCTCCAGTCGCCCGACGGGGACAGCGCGACCGACATCGCCATGACCGCCGCGGTCGGCGCCGGTGCCTTCGGCCTGCTCTCCGCCCTGGTCTGGCCGCTCATGGTCCGCCTGCTGCTCCTGGTGCCGGCGCTCGTCCTCGGCCTGCTGGTCTTCTTCCTCAACGGCGGGCTGCTGCTCCTCGCGATCGACGTGAACCCGGCGGGGCGCGGAGGCGTCGCCCCCGAGACTGCGGTCGTGGTGGCCGCCGTCATGTCCGCCGTCGCCTCGGCCACCGGCGGCGCCCTGGCCGTGCGCGACGACGACGCCTACCGGCGCCGCCTCTACCGCCTCGCCGACCGCCGCCGCAGATCGGGACCGCCCTGCCCGGCCGGCCCCGGCACCGTCTTCCTCCAGCTGGACGGCGTCGGCCACGACGTCCTGCTCGACGCCGTCGACCGCGGCGCCATGCCCACCGTCGCACGCTGGCTCGGCCGCGACGGCGCCTCGGCCACCCACCGGCTCGCCGAGTGGCGCACCGACTGGTCCAGCCAGACCGGCGCCAGCCAGCTCGGCATCCTGCACGGCAGCAACCACGACGTCCCCGCCTTCCGCTGGTACGAGAAGGACAGCGGCGAGGTCATGGTCTGCAACCGCCCGACCAGCGCCGCCGAACTCCAGTACCGCGCCGTGCGGCGCACCGGCGACGGCGGACTGCTCAGCCTCGACGGCGCCAGCCGCGGCAACCTGTTCGGCGGCGGCGCCGACGAACAGGCCCTCGTGCTGTCCATAGCCACCCGCCGCCGCAGCCGCGAGACCCGCTCCAGATCCGGCTACTTCGCCTACTTCTCCGACCCGGCCAACGCCGTGCGCACCGCGATGTCCTTCGTCGCCGAGGTGTGCCGGGAGATCGGCCAGTCCACCCGCGCCCGCGTCCACAAGGTCCGCCCGCGGGTCTCCCGCGGCGGCCTCTACCCCTTCGTGCGCGCCTTCGCGACCGTCGTCGAACGCGACGTCGTCGTCGCCGCGGTCATGGGCGACATGCTGGCCGGCCGTACCGCCGTCTACGCCGACCTGGTGGCCTACGACGAGGTCGCGCACCACTCCGGGCCGGGCGGCCGGGACGCCGCCAAGGTCCTCCAGCGGCTCGACCGGTCCCTCGCCCTGGTCGAGAAGGTCGCCGAGCACGCCCCCCGCTCGTACCGGATCGTGCTCCTGTCCGACCACGGCCAGAGCCCCGGCGAGACCTTCCGCGCCCGCTACGGCCTGACCCTCGCCGACCTGGTGCGGGCGGGCTGCGGGCTGCCCGTGCCGCGCAGCGCCCGGCGCACCCGCAGCGGCGCCGAGGCGCGCAACACCGTACGGGCCGCCCTGCACCGCCCGGTCGAGGAGGGCGCCGAGCAGCAGCGGCCCGCCGACACCCCCACCGGACGCCGCTCCGAGCCGATCGTGCTGGCCTCCGGCAACCTGGGCCTGGTCTCCTTCCCGGACGTGCCGCACCGGATGACCCGCGAGGAGATCGACGCCCGCCACCCCGCCCTGCTGCCGACCCTCGCCAACCACCCCGGCATCGGCTTCCTGCTGGTGCGCAGCGAGGAACACGGCGGTGTCGTGCTCGGCGCGCGCGGCGCCGAGGTGCCCCTGGACCGGCTCGACGAGGACCCCGGGCCGCTCGCCCCGTTCGGCCCCGGTGCCGCCGACGCCGTACGCCGAACGCACTCCTTCCCGCACACCGCCGACATCATGGTCAACTCCTTCCACGACCCGGCCGACGGCGAGGTCCTCGCCTTCGAGGAGCAGATCGGCTCGCACGGCGGACTCGGCGGCGCCCAGTCGCGCGCCTTCCTGCTGTCGCCGGTCGTCCTGTCCGCGCCGGTGGCCGGGGACGCGGAGATCGTCGGCGCCGAACACGTCCACCGGGTGCTGCGCCGCTGGCTGCGCGAGTCGAACGGCCCGCAGGTGCCCGTGGACCCGGTGGACGTTTCACGGCCGAACGTCGCGGACGGCGCACCTTTTCCCGTCGCGGACGGGTTCGTACAGGACAAAAGCGCCTGATTTGGAGCGGTGCCGCACCGTGCCCGACCATGGGCGCGTCCGGTGATCCCGGACCCCGTTCCATGAGAGGCGCACCACCCCATGCACGTCACCGGGACCGTCCCCCCACCGGCTCCGGAACCGCAGGCGACCCCCGCGGCCCCCGACCCCACCGCTCCCACCGACCCCACCCCCGGCAACGGAAGGCACGCCCGCCGCTTCGGCCTTCCCGTCGCCACCGCCCTGGTCATGGGCAACATCATCGGCGGCGGCATCTTCCTGCTCCCGGCCTCCGTCGCGCCCTTCGGCACCATCAGCCTGCTGGCCTTCGGCGTCCTGACCGTCGGCGCCATCGCGCTCGCGCTGGTCTTCGGCCGCCTCGCCGCCCGCGACCCGCGCACCGGAGGCCCCTACGTCTACGCCCGTGAGGCCTTCGGCGACTTCGCCGGGTTCCTCGCCGCCTGGGCGTACTGGATCACCACCTGGGTGTCCAACGCGGCCCTCGCCGTCGCCGCCGTCGGCTACCTCGACGTCCTGGTCCCGGTGAACGACCACCGCTGGACCGCGTGCCTGGCCGCACTCGTCATCCAGTGGCTGCCCGCCCTCGCCAACTTCGCCGGCACCCGCTGGGTCGGCGCCGTCCAGCTGGTCTCCACCGTGCTGAAGTTCGCGCCGCTGCTGCTCGTCGCGGTCGGCGGGCTGTTCTTCTTCGACGCCGACAACCTCGGCCCGTTCAACGCGAGCGGCTCCAGCGGCATCGGCGCGGTCTCCGCCGCCGCCGCGATCCTGCTCTTCTCCTACCTCGGCGTGGAATCCGCCGCGGTCAGCGCGGGCGAGGTCAAGGACCCCCGCCGCACCGTCGGCCGCGCCACGGTCATCGGCACCGCGGGCGCCGCCCTCGTCTACCTGCTCGGCACCCTCTCGGTCTTCGGCACCGTCGCCCACGACCGCCTGGTCACCTCGGACGCCCCCTTCTCGGACGCCGTGAACGCCATGTTCGGCGGCGCCTGGGGCGGCTGGGCCGTCGCGCTGGCCGCCCTGGTCTCGATGACCGGCTGCCTCAACGGCTGGACCCTGCTCAGCGCCCAGACCCCGTACGCGGCGGCCAAGGACGGTCTCTTCCCGGCCGCGTTCGCGCGCAAGCGGCGCGGCGTGCCCACCGTGGGCGTCGGCGTCACCGTCGTCCTCGCCTCCCTCCTCACCGTCTACAACTACACGTCCGGCTCGGCGAAGGTCTTCGAGGTCCTGGTCCTCGTCACCACCTTCACCGCGACCGTGCCGTACCTGCTGGCCACGGCCGCCCAGCTCTTCCACCTGGTCTCCGGACAGGGCGAGAAGGTCGACCGGGGGCGCCTGGCGCGGGACGGCGTGATCGCGGCGGTCGCGTCGGTCTTCTCCCTGTGGCTGGTCGCGGGCGCCGGTTACGCGGCGGTCTACCAGGGCGTGCTGTTCCTCTTCGCGGGCGTGCTCGTGTACGCGGTGATGGCGGCCCGCAGGCGGCGCGCGGAGGGACCCGGCGCGCCGTAATTCGGCTGCGCCGGGACACGGAGGACACGCACACTGGGCCGGACACCCTCCCGACCCCCTCTTCCGCCAAGGAGCCCCTGCGTGCAGGCAGCCGTCACCGTCACTCCCGCCCGCCTCCCGGAACTGCTGCTCGGCCTCGCCACCGTGCGGCCGGTCTTCCTGTGGGGCGCACCCGGCATCGGCAAGTCCTCCCTGGTGAGGAACTTCGCCGACTCGCTGGGCCTGGAGTGCGTGAGCCTGCTCGGCACCCAGCTCGCGCCGGAGGACCTGATCGGCGTCCCGCAGATCCGGGACGGCCGCTCGGTGTTCTGCCCGCCGGAGTCCATCGCCCGCGACGAGCCGTACTGCCTCTTCCTGGACGAGCTGAACGCGGCCACACCGGACGTGCAGAAGGCGTTCTACTCCCTCATCCTGGACCGCCGCATCGGCACCTACGAACTCCCCAAGGGCTCCATCGTCATCGGCGCCGGAAACCGCGCCACCGACAACGCGCTCGCCCGCCCCATCGCCTCCGCGCTGGTCAACCGCCTCACCCACGTCCACCTGGACGCCTCCGCCAAGGACTGGCTCGTCTGGGCCGGCGAGAACGGCATCCACCCGTGGATCACCGACCACCTCACCGACCGCCCCGACCACCTGTGGTCCAAGCCGCCCAAGACCGAGGAGCCGTTCTCCACCCCGCGCTCCTGGCACATGCTCTCCGACGCCCTGCACTCCTTCGGCCAGGACCTCGACGAGGAGACCCTGAAGGTCCTCGCGCACGGCACGCTCACCCCGGCCCACGCGACCGCCTTCTGCGGCTACGTCAAGATCGTCCGCAGCCGCTTCGGCATCGAGGCGATCCTCAAGGGCGAGGCCCGCTGGCCCAGCGGCCTCCAGGACCGCGACCTGCTCTACTACCTCGCCGAGTCCTTCCGCGGCCGCCTGGTCAAGGAACTGCCCGCGAGCAAGGAGCACATGTCGGCGAACGGCCGCCAGACCGCGTACCGCGCCAAGTCGCTGCTCGTGCAGCTCGCCGAGATCTCCGTCGAGGTCGCCCAGAGCGTCATCGCCTCCGACGCCGACGGCAACCCGCTGCTGCCCGCCTGGTTCCTCGTCGAGGCCGCCCGCGACATGCCGCGGCTGGTGGAGGCCCGCCGGTGAGCCGCACCCGCAAGCAGAAGCAGCAGCAGAAGAAGAAGAAGGACCCGGCCGCCGAGGACTGCGCCAAGGGCGTGCAGCTGGCGTGGGCCAACCCGGCACTCGCGGCCATGGAGGTCAAGCTGTGCCGGGAGGAGGAGTGCAAGGTCGCGCCCCGCCAGGGTCTGGCCCGGGTCGACTCCGACGGCCGGGTCCACCTGAACCCCACCCGTCACGCCGAGCCCGCCGACTGGGCCTGGTCCCTCGCCCACGCCCTGATCCACCTCGGCTTCGGTCACGTACCCGCGGCCCACGGCGAGCGGGTCCAGCCCGACCGGTACGACCTCGCCGCCCGCTGCGCCGTCGTCAACCGCTTCCTTCAGACCTTCCCGGTCGGCCGCACCCCGGACCACCTGCCGCCGACGTACCCCGACGGCGACGAGGAGCGCATCGCCGCCGCCTGGCGCCGCGAGGGCGGCATCCCCGTCGCCTACGAGCGCTGCGGCACCGCCGGCGGCGACCCCGACCAGGTGCTCGTCCCCTGGGACGCCTGGAACCCGCAGGTCCCCGACTGGCAGCTGGCCTTCGCCCATGCCCTGACCCGCACCATGTCCACCGCCCTCGACCTCGCGGGCGGCCGCCGCGACGCCATGCTCGGCGGACCCACCCGACTTCAGCCCTGGCAGCGGGCCCTGAGCTGGTTCGTCTCCTCCTACCCGCTGCTCGGCGGCATCGCGTCGGGCATCACCCTCGTCGCCGACGCCGAACTCGCCCGTGCCCACGGCATTTCCGTCGCCGCCGTCAACGCCGAGGCGGGGGAGATCTACGTCAATCCCCTGCGCCGCTACGACGACGAGGAATGGCGCTTCATCCTCGCCCACGAGATGCTGCACGCCGCCCTGCGCCACGGCGACCGCTGCGGCACCCGCGACCCGTTCCTGTTCAACGTGGCCTGCGACTATGTCATCAACGGCTGGCTCGTCGAGATGCAGGTCGGCACCATGCCCGAAGGCCTGCTGCACGACCCGGAGCTGGCCGGACTCTCCGCAGAGGAGGTCTACGACCGCATCGCCGGAGACCTGCGCCGCATCCGCCGCCTGTCCACCCCGCGCGGCAAGGGCGTCGGCGACGTCCTCGGCGGCCCGCTCGGCTCCCCCCGCGACCACGTCGACCTCGACGGCTTCTACCGCCGGGGCCTGGCCCAGGGCTTCGACCTGCACCAGCAGCAGGGGCGCGGCTTCCTGCCCGGCGGCCTGGTCGAGGAGATCCGCGCCCTCAGCCACCCGCCACTGCCCTGGGACGCCCGCCTCGCCCGCTGGTTCGACGAGTACGTGCCCCGCCCCGAGCCGGTCCGGTCCTACGCCCGCCCCTCGCGGCGTCAGGCAGCCACCCCCGACATCCCGCGCGCGGGACGGTACTTCCCCCCGGAGGAGATCGCCCGCTGCACCTTCGGCGTCGTCCTGGACACCTCCGGCTCCATGGACCGCACCCTGCTCGGCAAGGCGCTCGGCGCGATCGCCTCCTACGCCGAGGCCCGCGACGTGCCCGCCGCCAGGGTCGTGTTCTGCGACGCCGCGCCGCACGACGCCGGGTACCTCCCGGTGACGGACATCGCCGGGAGGGTGCGGGTGCACGGCCGGGGCGGCACCGTTCTCCAGCCCGGCATCGACCTGCTGCTGCGCGCCGAGGACTTCCCGCCCACCGCGCCGGTCCTCGTCGTCACCGACGGCTGGTGCGACGTCCTGCGGGTGCGGCGCGAGCACGCCTACCTGATCCCGCAGGGCGCGCGGCTGCCGTTCACGGCCCGAGGGCCGGTCTTCCGGGTGAGCTGAGCCGGAGTGTGATCGGATGGGGGGTGGGAGCCCGGCCGCCGGTCTCCCACCGCCCAGCTCCAGCAAGAGAATTCGAGAGGAACCGCCGTGGCAACCACGCGCTCCGCACACACCGTCTGGGAAGGCAACCTGCTCGAGGGCAACGGTGTCGTCACCTTCGACTCGTCCGGCATCGGCGAGCAGCCGGTGTCGTGGCCGTCGCGCGCCGAGAAGGCCAACGGGAAGACCAGCCCCGAAGAGCTGATCGCCGCCGCCCACTCCAGCTGCTTCTCCATGGCGCTGTCGAACGGCCTGGCCGGCGCCGGCACCCCGCCCACCAAGCTCACCACCTCCGCCGACGTCACCTTCCAGCCCGGCGAGGGCATCACCGGCATCCACCTCACCGTGGAGGGCACCGTCCCCGGCCTCGACAACGACGCGTTCGTCGCCGCCGCCGAGGACGCCAAGAAGAACTGCCCGGTCAGCCAGGCCCTGACCGGCACGACCATCACCCTGTCGGCCAAGCTGGCCTAGTCGGACGGTCGGACGGTCGGACGGTCGGACAGTCGGACAGGGCCCTAGGAGCCCGCGCGCTCCCAGCCCCGCCGGTCCGGGCGCGGCCCCAGCTGCCTGGGGTCGCGCGACCGGTAGACGACGTACGGCCGGGTCAGGTACTGCAGCGGCGCGCTGAACATGTGCACCAGACGGGTGTAGGGCACCAGGGCGATCAGCACCATCCCGACCACCGCGTGCACGTGGTACAGCACCGGCACGCCCGCCATCAGCTCCGTCTTCGGGTTCAGGGTGAACAGGCTGCGCGCCCACGGGGCGATGGTGCTGCGGTAGTCGTAGCCGTTGCCGGAGGTGTCGGAGAGCTTGGCGATCATGCCGAGGAGCAGGGCGCCGAGCAGGAAGACGTACATGAGCTTGTCGTTGGCCGTGGTGGCCCGGAAGACCGGCGCGTTGGTGCGGCGCCGGTAGATCAGGATGCCGATCCCGGCGACCGCGAGGACCCCGGAGACCGTGCCGCCGTAGAGCGAGAACAGGTGGTACGCGTGCTCGCTGATGCCGATCGACTGCGTCCAGGACGCCGGGACGAACAGGCCGATCAGATGGCCGGCGAGCACGAACAGGATGCCGTAGTGGAAGACCGGTGAGGCGATGTTCAGCAGCTTGGACTCGTAGACCTGCGAGGAGCGGGTCGTCCAGCCGAAGCGGTCGTAGCGGTGCCGCCAGACGAGGCCCGCGATCAACAGCGCGAAGGCGGCGTAGGGCAGCACGCCCCACAGGAAGACGTTCATCGGCGGGCTCCGGTGGGTGCGGGCGGCAGGGTGGCGCACACGGCGTCCAGGACGCACGCGTAGGGCGTGCCGAAGGCGGTGAGCCGGGCGCGCAGCTGGTCCAGGGCGTCGCGGTGCTCGGTGAGCATCCCCATGTCCCCGGTGCGGGAGACGAACTCCAGGACCGCGGGCAGGAAGTCCGGCAGCTCCTCGCCGGTGAACTCCAGGCCGTGCCTGCGGTACAGCTCCTTGAAGCGGACCAGGGACATCCCGCGGTTGCGGGTGTCGCCGTCGGTCCACCAGCTCAGGTACAGGCTGTGCCGGTTCTTGAAGTCGAAGACCTCGACGTAGTGCGCCTGGAGTTCACTCTGTCCGGTCGCCGCCGCGTGGTCGGTGAAGCCGCGCAGTTGCGGCGCCGCCTCGCGCAGCAGCGGCAGCCGGGCACGGAAGTCGTCGTCGGGATAGGTCAGACAGAGCGCCGCCGCCTGGTAAAGGACCTCGAAGCCGGGCATCGGATCAGACCTCCCTCTCGTCGTCCGCGGTCTGCCGCCTGCGCAGGATGTGGAAGTTCTCCACCGGCACCAGCGGCAGCCGCTTGCGTCCCGAGTCCTGGCCGAACGGCCCGTCGCCGCCCATGCCGGGGCCGCCGTCGGTGTCCAGGCTGCACGTGTCCGGCAGGGCGGACGCCTCCAGCCGGTGCGCGTCCCCGACGGCCGCCGTCGGAATCACGTACCGCTCCTCGTACTTGGCGATCGCCAGCAGCCGGTACATCTCCTCGACCTCCTCGGGGCGCATGCCGACGCCCGCGCAGACGGCCGGGTCGGGGTCCTCGCCGAGGTTGACCGACCGCATGTGGGCGCGCATCGCCGCGAGTTTCTCCAGCGACGCCCGCACCGGCCCGGTGTCTCCCGCGGTGAACAGCTCGGCCAGGTACTCCAGCGGAATGCGCAGCGTGTCGATGGCGCCGAACAGGTTGTCGGCGTCCTCGCCGTCGTGCCCGGTCTCCGTCAGCGCGTCCACGACCGGCGACAGGGGAGGGATGTACCAGACCATCGGCATCGTCCGGTACTCCGGATGCAGGGGCAGCGCGACCCGGTACCTGCTGACCAGCGCGTGCACGGGGGAGCGGCGGGCCGCCTCGATCCAGTCGAACGGGATCCCCGCCTCCTCGGCGGCCCGCCGCACCGCGGGGTCCTCCGGGTCGAGAAAGACGCCCAGCTGCGCCTCGTACAGGTCGTGTTCGTCCGGTGTCTCGGCGGCCTCGGTCACCTTGTCGGCGTCGTAGAGGACCACGCCCAGGTACCGGAGCCGCCCCACACAGGTCTCCGAGCAGACGGTGGGCTGGCCGACCTCGATGCGCGGGTAGCAGAAGGTGCACTTCTCCGCCTTGCCGGTGCGGTGGTTGAAGTACACCTTCTTGTACGGGCATCCGGTCACGCACATCCGCCAGCCCCGGCAGCGGTCCTGGTCGACCAGGACGATGCCGTCCTCCGCGCGCTTGTACATCGCCCCGGACGGGCACGACGCCACGCACGACGGGTTCAGGCAGTGCTCGCAGATGCGCGGCAGGTAGAACATGAACGTCTCTTCGTACGCGAACCGCACCTTCTCCGAGGCCTGCTGCCGGGTGCGTTCCACCATCGGGTCCAGGTCGCCGTAGGCGGGGGCGCCGCCCAGGCTGTCGTCCCAGTTGGAGGACCAGCCGATCTTCATCGGTTTTCCGTCGAGCTGCGAGACCGGGCGCGCGACGGGGTAGTCGGTGCCGAGCGGGGCGTCGGTGAGGTTCTTGTAGTCGTAGGTCCAGGGCTCGTAGTAGTCCTTGATCTCCGGGAGCCTGGGGTTGGAGAAGATCCCGGCGAGCTTCTTGAACCGGCCGCCCGCCTTCAGGCGCAGTGCGCCGCGCCGGTTCAGCTCCCAGCCGCCCTGCCACTTCTCCTGGTCCTCGTAGCGGCGCGGGTAGCCCTGTCCCGGGCGGGTCTCGACGTTGTTGAACCAGACGTACTCCATGCCCCGCCGGTTGGTCCACGCCTGCTTGCAGGTGACCGAACAGGTGTGGCAGCCAATGCACTTGTCCAGGTTCATGACCATCGCGACCTGGGCCATCGGACGCATCAGTACTCGACCTCCTGGGAGCGGCGCCGGATCACCGTCACCTCGTCGCGCTGGTTGCCCGTCGGGCCCAGATAGTTGAACGCCCAGGACAACTGGGCGTAGCCGCCGATGAGATGGGTCGGTTTGAGCAGCAGCCGGGTGAGTGAGTTGTGGACGCCGCCGCGCTTGCCGGTCGTCTCGGCGAGGGGCACGTTGACCGTGCGTTCCTGGGCGTGGTGCATGAAGACCGTGCCCGGTGGCATGCGGTGCGAGACGATCGCGCGGGCCACGACCACGCCGTTGCGGTTGACCGCCTCGATCCAGTCGTCGTCGGCGACCCCGATCGCCGCCGCGTCCTCGGCGGACATCCAGATGGTCTGGCCGCCCCGGGACAGCGCCAGCATGAACAGGTTGTCCTGGTATTCGGAGTGGATCGACCACTTGTTGTGCGGGGTGAGGTAGCGGACCGTCACCTCGCGGTGCCCGTCGGGGCCGAGTCGCGGTTCGCCGAACAGCCGGTGCATGTCCAGCGGCGGCCGGTACACGGGCAGTGCCTCGCCCAGCTCGTGCATCCAGTCGTGGTCGACGAAGAAGTGCTGCCGGCCGGTGAGGGTGTGCCAGGGCTTGAGGTGCTCGGTGTTGAGCGTGAACGCCGTGTAGCGCCGCCCGCCCGCCTCGCTGCCCGACCACTCCGGCGAGGTGATCACCGGCACCGGCGCCGCCTGGGTGTCGGCGTAGGTGATGCGCTTGCCCTCGTGCTCGGCGGCCAGGTGGGCCATCTCCTGCCCGGTCTTCTCCTCCAGGGTGTGGAAGCCCTGGGTGGCCAGGCGGCCGTTGGTGGTGCCGGACAGGGACAGGATGGTGTTGGCCGCCTTCACCGCCGTGTCCAGCGCCGGACGTCCGTCGGCCGGGCCGCCCCGCACCGTGCCGTTGAGGTCCCGCAGCCGCGCCACCTCCTCGTCCGGCCTCAGCGTGATGCCCTTGGCGGGCAGCCCCTGGGTCTCCACCAGCGGACCCAGCGCAGCGAACTTCGCGCCGACCGCCGTGTAGTCGCGCTCCACGACGACGAGGTTCGGCATGGTCTTGCCGGGCTCCGGCTCGCACTCCCCGCGCCGCCAGTCCCGCACGACACCGCCCGGCTGGGCGATCTCGCCCGGGGTGTCGTGCTGGAGGGGCGCCGCCACCAGGTCCTTGCGCACCCCGAGGTGGTCCTCGGCCAGCTCGCTCAGCTTCTCCGCGAGGAGCTTGAAGGTGTCGAAGTCGGTGCGCGCCTGCCAGGGCGGGCTCACCGCCGGGGAGAAGGCGTGCACGTAGGGGTGCATGTCCGTGCTGGACAGGTCGTGCTTCTCGTACCAGGTCGCGGCGGGCAGCACCACGTCGGACAGCAGCGTGGACGAGGTGTGCCGGAAGTCCAGCGAAAGGAGCAGGTCGACCTTCCCCTCGGGCGCCTCCTCGTGCCAGACCACGTCCCGGGGCCGCTCGCCGGGCGCGGCCTCCTCGGCCCGCAGCGAGGACTGGGTGCCCAGCAGGTGCTTGGTGAAGTACTCGGCGCCCTTGCCGGACGAACCGAGCAGGTTGGCCCGCCACAGGGTCACGATCCGCGGCCAGTTCTCCGGCGCGTCCGGGTCCTCGCCCGCGAACTTGAGTGTTCCCGCCCGCAGTTCGGCCACCGCGTTCGCCACCGGGTCGCCGAAGGTCTCGCCCAGCTCCAGCGGGTTGCGGTCGAAGGTCGGGTACGAGGGCATCCAGCCCGTGCGCGCCGACAGGGCGAGACAGTCCGCGCCCGCCATCCCGGCCAGCCGCCCCTCGCCCAGCGGCGAGGCGAGGACGTCGGCGCGGAAGCGGTCGTAGCGCCACTGGTCGGTGTGCAGGTACCAGTACCCGGTGCCGATCGCCTGGCGCGGCGGGCGCGACCAGTCCGACGCGGCTGCCAGCGACGCCCAGCCGGTCACCGGACGGCACTTCTCCTGGCCCACGTAGTGCGCCCAGCCGCCGCCGTTGCGGCCCTGGCAGCCGGTGAGCTGGAGCAGGGCGAGGAAGCCCCGGTAGATCGTCTCGGAGTGGAACCAGTGGTTGGTGCCCGCACCCATCAGGATCATGCAGCGGCCCTTGGATCGTTCGGCGGTGCGCGCGAACTCCCGGGCGATGCGCACACAGGCCGCCGCCGGGACCGAGGTGTGCGTCTCCTGCCAGGCCGGGGTGGCGGGCGCGTCGGCGTCCTCGTACGACGCCGGCCAGTGGCCCGGCAGGTCCGGCCGGGCCACGCCGTACTGGGCCAGCATCAGGTCGAAGACCGTCGTCACCAGCGGCCCGGTCGCCCCGCCGAGACGCGTCGCCGGCACCCCGCGGCGCAGGACGTCGCCGCGTCCCTGCCCGTGGGTGCCCCCCTCGGTGTCGAAGCGGGGGAGGAGCACTTCCACACCCGAGGCCATCTCGTGGCCGTGCAGGCTCAGCCGGGGGTGTACGTCGCCCAGGTCCAGGTTCCACTTCCCCCGGTCGGCGTCGTTCCAGCGGAAGCCGAGCGAGCCGTTCGGGACGACCGCCCGGCCCGTCGCCTCGTCCAGCACGACCGTCTTCCAGCGGGCGTCGTCACCGCCCTGCCCGAGGTCGGCGGCGCGCAGGAACTTGTCCGGCACGTACGCCCCGTCCCGCTCGGTCAGCGTCACCAGGAACGGCAGGTCGGTGAAGCGCCGTACGTAGTCGTCGAAGAACGGGGTCTCGCGGTCGACGAAGAACTCCTTGAGCACCACGTGCCCCATCGCCATCGCCAGCGCGGCGTCCGTCCCGGGGTGCGGGTGCAGCCACTGGTCGGCGAACTTGGTGTTGTCGGCGTAGTCGGGCGAGACCACGACCACCTTCTGGCCCCGGTAGCGGGCCTCCGCCATCCAGTGCGCGTCCGGCGTGCGGGTCACCGGCACGTTCGTACCCCACATGATCAGGTACGCCGCGTCCCACCAGTCGCCCGACTCCGGCACGTCCGTCTGGTCGCCGAAGACCTGCGGGGACGCCACGGGCAGGTCGGCGTACCAGTCGTAGAACGACAGCATCGGGGCGCCGATCAGCGAGTGGAAGCGGGCGCCCGCCGCGTGCGACACCATCGACATGGCGGGAATGGGGGAGAAACCCGCGATGCGGTCGGGGCCCTGGGTGCGGATGGTGTGCACATGCGCGGCGGCGACCATCTCGACCGCCTCGTCCCAGCTCGCCCGGACCAGCCCGCCCTTGCCGCGCGCCCGCTGGTAGCGGGTGCGGCGCTCCGGGTCGCCCTGGATGTCGGCCCAGGCCAGCACGGGATCCTTCAGCCGAGCCTTCGCCTCGCGGTACATCGTCAGCAGTACCCCGCGCACGTACGGGTAGCGCACCCGGGTGGGGGAGTACGTGTACCAGGAGAACGCCGCGCCCCGGGGGCAGCCGCGCGGCTCGTACTCGGGACGGTCGGGGCCGACCGACGGATAGTCCGTGGCCTGGGTCTCCCAGGTGATGATGCCGTCCTTGACGTACACGTTCCACCGGCACGAGCCCGTGCAGTTCACGCCGTGCGTCGACGTCACGACCTTGTCGTGGCTCCAGCGGTCCCGGTAGAAGGCGTCCGACTCCCGCCCGCCGACCAGCCCGATGCTGTGCAGGTCGGGTGCGGCGGTGCCCGGCCGGAAGAACCGTCCCGCGCGCAGCAGCGCCGCGCCCGGCTCGGTGGGCGGTGTCCGCGTGTCGGTCACGTGCGCTCCCTTGCTCACCCGGTCCCGGGTGCTCGCCAGGCCCTGGTTCACGAACCTAGGGCCGGGCGCGGGAGCGCACCTGTTCGCGGCGCCCGTACGGGTCAGCGGGCGGGTCGCCGGACGTCCGGGTCAGGGCTTGCGGGCCACCCCCGCGTACACCGGCACGATGCCCTCCGTCTGGGCCGCCACGTCCTCCGGGTCCGGCCGCCAGCCGGTGACCGGGATGATGCCGGGGCCCAGCAGTTCCAGGCCGTCGAAGAAGCGCGCGAACTCGGTGAGGGAGCGCGGGTGGAAGGGCGTGCCGCCGCGGGCGAACAACTCCGCGGCCTTCCCCACCGCCTCCGGGTTCAGATCGGGCGTGACCTGCGAGAGGACCAGGTGGCTGCCCGGTGCGAGCACGTCCTTGTACCGCTTGAGCAGGCCGTGCACGTCGTCGCCGTCGGCCGCGTCGCCGAGGTAGTGGGTCAGGGCCACCAGCGACAGGGCGACGGGCCGACCGAAGTCCAGGGACTCGCCCGCCAGCCGCAGGATCGTCTCGGGATCCCGGACGTCCGCGTGGACGTACTCGGTGGCGCCCTCCGCAGAGCCGTGCAGCAGCGCCTCGGCGTGCCTGAGGACGATCGGGTCGTTGTCGGCGTACACGATCCGTGCCTCGGGGGCCACCGCCTGGGCCACCTGGTGCAGGTTCGGCTCGGTGGGGATGCCGGTGCCGATGTCCAGGAACTGCCGGATCCCCGCCTCGGCGAGGGTACGCACCGCCCGGTGCATGAACCGGCGGTTCGCGCGCGCCCCGCGCACCGCCGTGCTGTCCGCCGCGAGGATCCTGCGGGCCAGCTCCTCGTCCACCGGGTAGTTGTCCTTGCCGCCCAGCCACCAGTCGTAGACCCGGGCCGGGTGCGGCCTGCTGGTGTCGAGGGGCGCGGAGGCGGGCTCGGGTCCGGTCATGCGGTGTCGTCTCCTCAGGGGCCGGGTGGCGGGTCGTCGCCGGTCAGAAGTTCTCGCGGTACTCGCGCAGGATCTTCTCGGTGCGCTGGGTCGACGCGGCGCGCGCCGTCATGTGGTCCAGGACCTCCAGGTGCGCCGAGACCTCGGTGCGGGAGTCCAGGTACAGGGCGCCCGTCAGGTACTCGGTGAAGACCATGTCGGGCAGCTCCGGCTCGGCGAAGCGGAACAGGGTGAACGGCGCGTACGTCCCGGGGTGCGGCCCGTCCTCGAACTCGGCGACCTGGAGCGTCACCCGGTCCCGGGTCGCGAACTCCAGCAGCTTGTCGAGCTGCTCGCGCATCACCCGGCCGTGGATGCTCACCGGTCGCCTCAGCACCGTCTCGTCCATCACCACCCACAGGTGGGGCGGGTCCGGGCGGTCGAGGAGCCGCTGCCGCTCCATGCGCAGGGCCACGTGCCGCTCCACCGCGTCCGCGCCCGCGTTGCCGATCGTCCCGGCCTCCAGGACCGAGCGCGCGTAGTCCTCGGTCTGGAGCAGCCCGGGGACGAAGTGCGGCTCGTAGGACCGGACGATCCGCGCGGCGCCCTCCAGGCTCACGTACAGGCTGAACCAGTCCGGCAGCACGTCGTGGTACCGCTGCCACCAGCCCGGCTGGTTCGCCTCCTCGGCGAGCGCGACGAACGCCGCGACCTCGTCACCGGCGACTCCGTACGCCGTCAGCAGTATCTGGACATACGGTATTTTCAGCGACACCTCGGCCATTTCCATGCGCCGCACCGTCGCCGGGGCCACGCGGAGCACCTTGGCGGCCTCCTCGCGCTTGAGTCCCGCCGTCTCCCGCAGTTCCTGCAGCCGTCTGCCGAGGACCACCTGGCCCACGGTGGGTGCGGCCCGTCGCTCGCTCACGCCACGCCTCCCCAACGCGCCCAAGTCTCATCGCAGTCTGTCATGTTCCTCTGTCAGTCTCACAGGGGTGTTCGTCGATCTTTCTCGGACCGGGCGCATTACCCCGCGGGTAATCGACCGAGCCCTTCCGGGGCGGGATCGTGGAGCCACCGGGTTCCGGTCCGGCGCACTCCGGTCCGGGATCCGGCCCGGCCCCAGCATCTCCGACCCGACGGAGGGTGACTCGTCATGTCCACGCACCAGCTTGCCGCACTCGCCCGTACGGCCGAACCGCGGCTGATGCTCCGCCGCTTCCTGGCCCTCGACGCGGCGGTGACCGGCGCCAACGCGCTCGCCTACCTCGCACTGTCCGGCCCGCTCGGCCGCTACCTCGGCGCCGATTCCGGTCTGCTCCTCGCGCTCGGGGCCTTCCTCGCGGTGTACGCCGGGTGCGTGGGCCTGCTGGCCGCCCGCCCCCGGCCCCCGGCGCTCGCCGTCCGGGCCGTCGTCGAGGCCAACCTCGCCTGGGCGGCCGTCAGCTTCGCCGCCCTCGCGCTGTGGCTCACGCCCACCACGGCCGGGGCGGTGTGGACGGTGCTCCAGGCCTTCGTCGTCGCCGCGTTCGCACTGCTTCAGCACGGGGCGCTGAGGCAGGATCAGGGCAGCAGCGTCTGAAGGTACTTGACCGTCGCCGGGTCGGCCGGGAGCAGCGTCTCGATGGCCAGCTCGGCGACCGTCACGTCCATCGGGGTGTTGAAGGTGGAGATGGACGAGATGAACGACAGGACGTGTCCCTCGTGCTCGATCTGCATCGGCAGCGCGAAGTACGGCACCGGTTCGTCCGGCTCGGCGCCCGGCGCGCTCTCCGGCACCGGATAGGCGGCCACCTCGTCGTACAGCTCCCGCAGCGGTCGCGAGCGGTGCAGGGCGATCTGCCGCTCCATCTGCTCCAGCAGGTGCCCGCGCCACTCGCGCAGGTTGCGGATGCGCGGTGCCAGGCCGTCCGGGTGCAGCGTCAGCCGGATGGCGTTCAGCGGCGGCGTCAGCAGGTGCTCCGCCACGCCGTCCATCAGCATCGCGATACCCCGGTTGGCCGCCAGCACCTGGTACGTCGCGTCGACGACCAGCGCCGGATACGGCTCGTAGCCCCGGATCAGCCGCTCCATGCCCTCGCGCAGGGCGCCGAGCGCGGGGTCGTCCAGCGGGGTCTCCGGATAGTGCGGGGCGTAACCGGCCGCGAGCAGCAGCGCGTTGCGCTCGCGCACCGGGACGTCGAGGTGCTCGGCGAGGCGCAGCACCATCTCCTCGCTCGGCCGGGAACGGCCCGTCTCGACGAAACTGATGTGCCGGGCGGAGGAATCGGCGCGCAGCGCCAGCTCCAGCTGGCTGACCCGCCGCCGCTCCCGCCAGGCGCGCAGCATCGGGCCCACGCCCCGGTCGGTGGCGGGGGAGGTGCCGGACACGAGTGCGGTCATACCCGGAACGGTAGTCGACGCCGGGGTGCGCCGGAGTGCCCGTGCTGTGGCAGGCTGAGGCGAACCCGCCCAGGAGAGGAGCGCAGCCCATGCCCGTCGAACCGCTGTCGCCGCAGGAGGTCGAGGAGCGGCTGGCCACACTGCCCGGCTGGTCCCTCGACGCCGGCCGTCTCACCCGCTCCTACCGGCTCGGCTCACACTTCGCGGCGGCCGCGATGGTCGTCCACGTCGCCCAGGTGCAGGAGGAGCTCGACCACCACTCCGACCTGACCCTCGGCTACAACACGGTCGCCCTCGCGGTGCACACCCACAGCGCGGGCGGGGCCGTCACCGAGAAGGACGTCGAGCTCGCCCGCAGGGTGGAGGACCTGGCCGCCGGTCACGGGGCACACTGACGGTGTGCTCGACTACGACAAGGAAGCGGAACGGTACGACGACTCCCGCGGCGGCGAGCCCCGGGCCGCGGCCGCCGCGGAGGGCGTGCTGAGCCTGGTGCCGAGGCAGGCCCGCAGGCTGCTCGACGTGGCCTGCGGCACCGGCATCGTCACCCGGCGGATCGCGGCCGGCCGCGACGGCCTGCGGGTGACCGGCGTCGACCTCGCCCCCGCCATGGCCCACCGCGCCGCCGCCCGGCTGCCCGGCGCCGTCGTCCTCGCCGACAGCCGCCGACTGCCCTTTTCCGAGGGGGAGTTCGACGCCGTCACCAGCGTGTGGCTGCTGCACCTCGCCGGCGGCGCCGAGAACGTGCGGGCGATCGTCGCCGAATGCGCCCGCGTGCTGCGACCCGGCGGTACCTATGTGACCACCGTCGACAAGGGCGCCTCGCACAACGTGGGCAGCGACATCGACGCCGTGCTCGCCGCCCGGCCGCCCGGCATCGCGCACGACACCGCCCACCTGGTCGAGGCCTACGCCCGCGAGTACGGCCTGGTTCCCGCCGGCGGGGCCCGCTTCACCGGCCACGGCCAGGGCCGCAGCCCCCGCCGGACCGTCGCCGACCTGCGGCGCGGCTGGTTCGTCACGCTGCCGCCGGACGAGCCGCTCGCGGAGGAGTTCGCCGCACGCCTGGCCGCCCTGCCGGACCAGGACCGGCCCCGGCCCGACCCGGTCTTCACCCTGGCGGCGTTCAGGAAGTCGTAGGTGAAGGGCGGCAACCCGGCCGCCCCGGGCGGCGACTGAGAGGCGGAATCCATTCGCCCTCCAGGAGGTTCGTCCCGTGAGGCACCCCCACACCCGCCCCCACGCCCCCCACACGCACCGCAGACGCCCGCTCGCCCTGGCCGCGGCCCTCGCCGCCGCCGGGCTGGTCGGCGCCGGGCTGACGACGCTCGCGCCCGACACCGCCGAGGCCGCCACGGCCCGCCAGGTCGAAGCCCTGGACCGGGGCGTCGTCAGCGTCCACACCGGCGACGGGAACCTGGTCAGCTGGCGCTGGCTGGGCACCGACCCGGACAACGTCGCGTTCAACGTCTACCGGGCCGGTACGAAGGTCAACTCCAGCCCCGTCACCGGCTCCACCACCTACTTCCACTCCGGCGCGCCCTCCCACGCCGACTACACCGTCCGCGCGGTCGTGAACGGCACGGAGCAGGGCGACTCCGTCCACGCGATCCAGTTCCGCGCCGGGTACAAGGACGTACCGATCAGCCCGCCGTCCGGCGGCACCACCCCCGACGGCGTCTCCTACACCTACGAGGCCAACGACGCCTCCGTCGGCGACCTCGACGGCGACGGCGCGCTCGACATCGTCCTCAAGTGGCAGCCGACCAACGCCAAGGACAACTCCCAGTCCGGCTACACCGGCAACACGATCGTCGACGGCATCAAGCTCGACGGCACCCGCCTGTGGCGCGTCGACCTGGGCCGCAACATCCGCTCCGGCGCCCACTACACCCAGTTCCAGGTGTACGACTACGACGGCGACGGCAAGGCCGAGGTCGCCATGAAGACCGCCGACGGCACCAAGGACGGCACCGGCGCGGTCATCGGCAACTCCTCGGCCGACTACCGGAATTCCAGCGGCTACATCCTCTCGGGCCCCGAGTACCTCACCATGTTCAACGGCGGGACCGGCAAGGCGATGGGCACCGTCGACTACGTCCCGGCCCGCGGCTCGGTCTCCTCCTGGGGCGACTCCTACGGCAACCGCGTCGACCGCTTCCTGGCCGGCACGGCGTACCTGGACGGCTCCCGCCCCTCCGTGGTCATGGCGCGCGGCTACTACACGCGTACGGTGATCGCGGCCTGGGACTGGCGGAACGGGCAGTTCACCCGCCGCTGGACCTTCGACACCAACTCCTCCACCAACAGCGGCAAGGGCTACGACGGCCAGGGCAACCACCAGCTCTCCGTCGCGGACGTCGACGGCGACGGCCGGGACGAGATCGTCTACGGTGCGATGGCCGTCGACGACAACGGCTACGCCCTGTGGACCACCAGGAACGGCCACGGCGACGCCATGCACGTCGGCGACCTGGACCCGTCCCGCGCGGGCCTGGAGGAGTTCAAGGTCGACGAGGACGGCTCGAAGCCCTCGTCGTACATGGCGGACGCGCGCACGGGCCAGATCCTCTGGTCCACCGACGCGAGCGGCGACAACGGCCGCGGTGTCTCCGGGGACGTCTGGCCGGGCAGTGCGGGCGCCGAGTCCTGGTCGTCCGCCGAGAGCGGCATCCGCAACCCCAAGGGCACCGTCGTGAACGGCCGCAAGCCCTCCAGCGCCAACTTCCTGTCCTGGTGGGACGGCGACACCGTCCGCGAACTCCTCGACGGCACCCGCATAGACAAGTACGGCACCTCGGGCGACACCCGCCTGCTCACCGGCTCCGGCGTCGCCTCCAACAACGGCACCAAGGCCACCCCGGTCCTGGCCGGCGACATCCTCGGCGACTGGCGCGAGGAGGTCGTCTGGCGCACGTCGAACAACACGGCCCTGCGCATCTACTCCACCCCCTACGACACGGACACCCGCATCACGACCCTCCTCCACGACACCCAGTACCGCACCGCCCTGGCGTGGCAGAACACCGCCTACAACCAGCCGCCGCACCCGAGCTTCTTCCTCGGCAACGGCATGGCCACGGCGCCGCGGCCGTCGGTCTACACCCCCTGAACGACGGTGGGGCGTGCACCCCGGACTTCCCGGCGTGCACGCCCCACCCCTGGCTCAGCCGACCTCGCAGCTCCGCTCGCCCAGCGTGAACGAAGCCGGTTCCGCGTTGGCCCCCGACCAGTTGCCCGTGAAGCCGAAGCTCACCGAGGCGCCCGGCGCCACACCGGTGTTCCAGCCGACGTTCTTCGCCGTGACCGTCGTACCCGACTGGGTGTGCTCGGCGTTCCACATCTGGGTGACCCGCTGGTCGCTGGAGAAGGACCAGCCGAGGGACCAGCCGTTCCAGGCCGAGGTGCCGGTGTTGGTGAGCTTGACGTCGGCCTGGAAGCCGCCCGACCACTGGTTGGTGACGGTGTACGTCACCTCGCAGGCGCCGGTGGGCGTGGGGTCGGGGCCGGGACCCGGATCCGTGCCCCCGCCCGTGTCCGAGGTGTCGCCGTAGATCACGCCCCGGCCGTTGGTCGCCACGTACACCCGGCCGTACACCCGTGGGTCGCCGGTGACGGCGGCGCCGGTCCAGCCCCACTGGTGGGCGTCGTCGTTGACGCGGGTCCAGGTCGCGCCCGCGTCGGTGGAACGGAAGATGCCGCGGACGCCGCCGATCTCCGCGCTGGTGAAGAGGGTCTGGTAGGAGGCGCCCGGCGCCGCCTTGCCGAAGCCCACGGTGTCCGCCGCGTCGACGTTCGCCAGCTTGGCGAAGCTCGCGCCGCCGTCCGTCGAGTGCCACAGTCCGTACGGACCGTCCGCCGCCCCACCGGCCAGCCAGACGTCGCCCTCCCCGCCCGGCAGCGCCTTGAAGCGGACGCTGTCACCGGCGGGCAGCCCGGTGGCCGCCGAGGCGGTGAAGGTCGCGCCGCCGTCCGAACTGACGTAGAACTTCCCGGACTTGAAGCCGTAGAAGGTCGCGGGGTTCACCCGGTCCGACTCGACGATCGCGCCCGCCGGGAGGCCGGTCGACGCCTGCCAGGACGTACCGAAGCCGGTCGTGTACTGCACGCCGGTGCCCTCCGGGCTCCACACGAAGCGGCTGCCGTCCGCGCCCGCCGCGACCGTGCCCCCGCCGCTCACCCCGGAGGGGTCGGTGCCGCCGAACCAGTTGGCGCCGTTGTCCGTGGAGAACGCGATGTGCGGACCGGAGTCGAGATTGCCCGCCCGGACGACGACGTCCGGCTTGGTCTCCGCGAAGTCCAGGCTCGTCGTCGTGGTGAAGTTCGGCGAGGTGTACATCATCGACGGGACCTCGGTCAGGCTGGTGTGCCGGAAGCCGCCGACGTCACCCAGGGCGCTGAGCAGCGGGGCACCCGACGGGGGAGAGGCCAGGTCGTTGACGGCCGTCTCCTCCAGGCCCCGCACCATCGGCTCGATGGCGAACGTGCCGCCCTCGTCGTCCCAGTTCGTCAGGTTCTCCGTGCCGTAGATCGTGGCGCCCGTGCCGTACATCATCCGGTCCGAGTCGAACGGGTCGATCTCCAGAGCCTCCGTCATCCAGCCCAGCTTCGGGGTCTGCTCGGGCGGCGCCGGGTTCGCGCCCCAGGTGAGCCACGGGGACGAGGACACGTCCATCGTGTAGCGGTTCTCGCGGTTCGGGTACGAGGTGTAGCTCCACGCCTGGGACCACGTCGCGCCGCTGTCCGTCGAGCGGAAGATCTGCGTGTCCGGCCACCACGAGCTGTACGCGGTCGCCATCACCGTCCCCGGGTGCTGCCGGTCGACGGTCAGGCCGCTGAAGCCGTAGTACGTGTCCGCCTCCGCGGCCGGGCTGATGTCCGTCCAGGTTCCGGTCGTCGTCGCGTACCGGTACAGCCGGCCCTTGCCGCCGTCGTACGGGCCTCCCGTGTCGCTGTAGGCGAGGTACAGGTAGCCGTTCTCCGCGTCCAGCACGCCCTTGTGGGCCAGGTAGCCCGTGGGCTGCCCGGCGAGCCGCTCCCAGGTGGCGCCCGCGTCCGTCGAGCGGTAGACCGCGTTCTCCTTGTCGGCGACCCCGACGTAGATCGTCCGCGTCGCCGGGTCCGTGCCGCCGCCGGTGGACTCGTCGAAGGTGACCCAGGTGATGCCCTGGTTGTCGGAGGCGTAGCCGGACGTGTCGCTCGGGTCCTGGGCGTAGTTGCCGGGGTTCGGGAAGGCCGTCACCTCGGACCAGGTGACGCCCGCGTCGGTGGACCGCCACAGTCCGTGGCCGCTGGGAGCGCCCAGGTACAGCACGTCGTTGTCGTGCGGATCGACGGCCAGGCGCTCGCCCATGCCGCGGCCCGGCATGTTGCCGCCCAGCTTGAACGGCAGGTCCGTCTTCTCCCAGCTCGCACCCCGGTCGGCGGAGCGCAGCACCGCGCCGTTCGTCGGGTCCCAGTCATTGGTGTACGTGCCGACCGCCGCGTAGACCCGGTCGGGATCGACGGCGTCGGAGGCGACACTGACCACTCCCGTGTGACCCCAGTCGTCCCAGCCGACGTGGTCCAGGAGCGGCGTCCACGTGTGGGACGACTCCTGCCAGCGGTAGGCGCCGCCGATGTCGGTGCGGGCGTAGGCCAGGTCCTTCTCCGCCCGGTTGAAGACGATGCCGGGGACGAAGCCGCCGCCGTCGATGCGGGCGTTCTTCCAGGTGTAGCTGTCGGCGGCGATCGCCGCCTTCGGGGTCTCCGCGGCCAGCGCGCCGGGCGGGCTGCCCGCGAGCAGGCCGGCCGCGAGGGCCAGCAGCACGGTGAGGATCCGGGTTCTTCGCACGGTGGGGAACCGTCCTTCCGTCAGGAACAGAACACATGCGAGGACCGGGCGGCCCCGGCGTGGTCGGGGCCGCCCGGTCAGGTGGTCTCGTCGTCCGGTGACAAGACCGTGCACACGGAGCCGTCAAGCGCACCGAGGAAGAAGCGGTGCCCCCAGCGCCCCTGAAAGGGGCGCGGGGAACTGCGCGACCAGCCACACACGGCCCGCAGCCGAAATCGAACCGCCCAACCCGCGGAGCGCTCCGCGGGGGCTATTCCAGTAGCTCCGCGTACGAACCCATGGCGAGGGCTATGTCCGCCTGGGCCCAGAACCGGTGGTACGTGAACGTGGGCGCGGCGCCGCCCTGGAGATAGCTCTCGATCTTCGACCACGCCGGGTCGTCCTGGTAGAAGGAGCGGATCGAGGCGAAGGTCGACGACGCGTCGACCGTGTCGCCGTTCGGCATGGTGCCGCTCCAGCCGCTCGGGACGTAGATCCCGTCGTCGAACCGGTTGTAGTCGGCGCGGGTCTCCGGGACGGCGATGCCGAGCGCGTCCTGGTTGTTCTCCCACATGCCGTCGAGCAGCGCCTTGGCGGTCGAGGCCGCCTCCGTGTCGCCCGAGCGGTCGGCGTAGTACGTCAGGGTCTTGGCGTACGCCGCCGCCACACCGACGTCGTTGGTGTAGTCCGCGACCGTGACGTGCAGGTCGCCGTTGTCGCCCGGGGACGCGGCGTTCCAGGTGTCGGGCTGCCCCGACCACTGGAGCGTCGAGGGGATCCGGAAGGTGCCGTCCGGGTTCACCGTCGTCTCCGACAGTGCCCAGTCGACCCACTTGTCCAGGACCGCCTTGGCGTCGGCGTCACCGCTCTGCTGGTAGTACTCGGCGACCCGCTCCATGGACCACGCCTGGAAGCCGAACCACTGGTTGGACGGCGGGTCGTGGTACACCGGCTTCTCGTCGTAGTA
This sequence comes from Streptomyces sp. NPDC001599, assembly GCF_042893535.1. Classification (NCBI taxonomy): domain Bacteria; kingdom Bacillati; phylum Actinomycetota; class Actinomycetes; order Kitasatosporales; family Streptomycetaceae; genus Streptomyces; species Streptomyces sp. NPDC001599. The sequence goes on along the minus strand of NZ_JBIAVA010000004.1, from coordinate 357,485 downwards.
CATGCCGTAGAAGGTCGGTGTACCGGCCGGCGGCGTCGCGTAGCGGCCCGCCCAGCTGTTGGTCGCGCCGCCCGCGATGGCACCCTCGTCGGACTGCAGCCAGCGGTAGAACTCCACCTGGCGGTCCAGGGACTTGGCCCAGTCGGACTGGCCGGTCGCCGACTTCGGCTTCAGGTCGGCGTCCGTGCTCAGCGCGTACGCGGCCAGCGGATTCTGGTAGCCGCCGTGGGTGTGGCTGGAGCCGATGCGCCAGGCCCAGCCCGCCGAGGTGTCCACCGCGCCGCCCCAGGCGTAGTACCAGGACAGCAGGTAGTGCGAGGAGTCCTTGCCGGTGCCCGCCGGGCAGGCCGACGGCCCGACGCAGTTGCCGACCTTCTTGAAGTACTTGTCGAACATGGCGTAGCGCAGGTAGTCGCCCATCTTCGCGGCCTTGTCCAGGGTCGCGGAGATCTCGTCGCTCTTGCCCTGCTCCCCGGCCCAGATGTCCGCCCAGTAGGCGGCCTGCACGGCACGCGCGTCGGCGTCCGGGGCGTTGGTGAACTTCCACTGCTTGGCGTAGGAAGCGTCACCGGTGAACAGGTCCAGGTAGCCGTTCTTGCCGCCGTACTTGAAGGCGTCGCAGGTGGGCTGCGGCACCGTCTCCCACACCGACTCCTGCGCGCCGCGCTGGAAGGTGTTGATGTAGGACGGGCCGGTGTCCGAGGGGCCCGCCTCGCACTTGCCGGGCGAGTTGCCGTAGCCGTAGGTGTTGTCGACGTCCTGGAGCCAGTGCATGCCGTACACGTCGTCCGTGCCGTACGCCGACTTCAGCTCACCGGCGATCGGGTCCGCGCCCACCGACACGGTGCCGTCCAGCGGCGCCGGGTACTCGTTCGGCGTGTCCAGCTCGGGCGCGTAGGTCGCCGGCTTCGAGGCGTTGTAGGAGGAGTTCGTCGGCTGGTCGGCGTGGGTGGGGATCATGTACGTCTCCATGATCTCCCAGGCGTTGTTGAACTTCGTCCAGTCGCCGGTCACCTTGCCGTACATGGCCTGGAGCCACAGCAGGTAGCTGTACGCCTCCGAGGTGGTCTCGTGGCCGTGGTCCGGTGCCTCGACGATGAGGGTCTCCACCGAGTGGTAGGGGATGCCCTCGGGCGAGAAGTAGCCGTTCGCCGGGTCGGTTATCTTGCCGTACAGCTCGAGGAAGCGGGCGTCGTAGTCCTTCGCCGCCGCCAGTTCGGTCACGGTGACCGTGGCCTTGCCGTGGCCCGGGGCCGTCGACTCGAAGACCGCCGAGCCGCTGCCGGAGGCGTCCGCCGAGACGGTCACCCGCTGGGCGGTGTCCCAGTTGGACGGGGTGAAGGTGAGGCTCGCGCCGCCGGTGAGCGTCAGGCCCGTGTTGCCGCTCGCACGAGTGGTCGTGACGGTCACCTCCGCCGTCGGCTGCTCCGAGAGCTTGACCTCGTAGGTCCCCGACTCGCCCTGCTGTACGCCCAGTTGGCTCGGTGACGCGACCACGGTCGGTCCCGCGGCCACCGTGACGCCGACCGGGGTCGAGTCCGCGGAGGCACCCATGCTGTCGTAGGCCTTCGCCACCAGGGAATGACTGCCCACGGTCAAGCCAGAGGCGGAGTACGTGTAGGGCGAGCTGGTGTCGGTGCCCAGCAGGGTGGCGTCGTCGTAGAACTCCACCTTGCTGATCGTGGCGCCGTCGGCGGCGGCTGCCGTGGCCGCCAGCGGCACCGCCTCGCCCCGCGAGTAGACGGCGCCCGCTTCCGGGCTGGTCAGCACGGTGATCGGCGGCTGGTGGGCGCCGGTGCAGGAGGTGCCGTTGACCGCGAAGTCGGCCGGCGCGGCGTTGCTGCCGCTGTACGTGAACTGTCCGCCGGTGGAGACGGCGGCCCCGGCGGCGATCCGCGCGTTGTACGACGCGTTCTTCACGGTGACGTTCTGACCGGACTGCGACCAGGTGCCGTTCCAGCCGTTCGTGAGCTTCTGGTTGCCCGCGTAGGAGTAGGTCAGCGTCCAGCCGTCGATGGCGTCGGTGCCGTGGTTGGTCAGCGTCAGCTCCGCGGTGAAGCCGGCGCCCCAGTCGTTGGTCTTGTAGTCCACGCTGCACTGAAGTGCGGCCGCCTGGGCCGGAGTCGAACCTGTGCCCAGCATCGTGAGAGGGAGTGCGAGCGCCGCGAGCGCGGCGGTCCACCAGCGCCGCGCGGTGCGGCGTCTGGGTCTGTGTCCTGAGTGCATGGTGCTGGTTCCTCCTTGCGGCTCGGGGAGGGGGTGGGGGAGGAGCAACAAGCCTTGAACCAGTGGGAGCGCTCCCATAGTGGAGAGGGTGCCTGGTGCGGTCAAGATGTGTGAACAGTCGAAAAGATTCGACAGGTCCGACGGGGAGAAAGTCGGTAACTCCTCTGTTCTTTGCCGTCACTTGGCGCTACCTTCGCTGCACCAGTGGGAGCGGTTCCACCAGTCGACGCGTCCGTCACGACGCGCCCGAACTGCAAGGAGTCGCTCATGCGCCACCCCCCGCTCCACCCCCCGCGTTCAGGACTTTTAGCCGTTGCCGCAGCCGTGGCCGCTACGTGTCCCACGCCTCGCCGGCCCGTGTGCCGGATCGCTCACCCCTCGGGCAGTTCCACCGTGCCCGCGGGCCGTTCCTGACCTCCGATCACGACGGCACCCCCATGCCGATCGGCAGCGGGCCGCACCGGCACGAGCGCGGCCCGGGACGACAGCAGCACCCCCACGAAAGAAGGAACCCGCACTCATGACCCGTACCAGAACCGCGATGCTCGCCGCCCTCACCCTGGTCGCCGGCGCCTCGGGCACGGCACTGGCCGCCCACTCCGCGAGCGCCGGGGCCACGGCCGCCGCCTGCACCGTCGACTACCAGGTGCAGAACGACTGGGGAAGCGGATTCACCGCTGCCGTGACCGTCACCAACAACGGTGCCGCCACGTCCAACTGGTCGCTGGGATGGACCTACGCAGGCAGCCAGAAGGTCACCAACAGCTGGAACGCGAAGGTCACTCAGAGCGGTGCCGCCGTCACCGCGGCCAACGAGTCCTACAACGGCACCCTGTCCACGGGCGGTTCTGCGAGCTTCGGCTTCCAGGGCACCTACAGCGGCAGCAACGCGATCCCGGCCACCTTCACCCTCAACGGCGTGACCTGCAACGTCGACGGCGGAACCGACCCCACGGACCCGCCCACCGATCCGACCGACCCGCCGACCGACCCCACCGGCCCGGGCGACCGGGTGGACAACCCCTATGACGGCGCCCAGGTCTACGTGAACCCCGAGTGGTCCGCCCATGCAGCCGCCGAACCCGGCGGTGACCGCATCGCCGACGAGCCGACCGGGGTGTGGCTCGACCGGATCGCCGCCATCGAGGGCGCGAACGGCGGCATGGGCCTGCGCGACCACCTGGACGCCGCGCTGGAGCAGAAGGGCTCCGGCGAGATGGTCGTCCAGCTCGTCATCTACAACCTGCCGGGACGCGACTGCTCCGCCCTCGCCTCCAACGGCGAGCTGGGCCCGACCGAGATCGACCGGTACAAGACCGAGTACATCGACCCGATCGCCGAGATCCTCTCCGACTCGAAGTACGCGGACCTCCGGATCGTCACCACGGTCGAGATCGACTCGCTGCCCAACCTGATCACCAACGTCTCCGGGCGGCCGACCGCCACGGAGAACTGCGACGTGATGAAGGCCAACGGCAACTACCAGAAGGGCGTCGGCTACGCCCTGAACAAGCTCGGCGACGCCGGCAACGTCTACAACTACGTCGATGCGGGCCACCACGGCTGGCTCGGCTGGGACAGCAACTTCGGCCCCTCCGCCGAGATGTTCAAGACCGCCGCCACCACCGAGGGCGCGACCCTCGACGACGTGCACGGCTTCATCGTCAACACCGCCAACTACAGCGCCCTGAAGGAGGAGAACTTCAAGATCACGGACTCGGTGAACGGGACCTCCGTGCGTCAGTCCGACTGGGTCGACTGGAACCAGTACACCGACGAGCTGTCCTACGCCCAGGCCATGCGCGACAAGCTGGTCTCGCTCGGCTTCGACAGCAACCTCGGCATGCTGATCGACACCTCCCGCAACGGCTGGGGCGGTGCCGACCGGCCCACCGGACCGGGCGCGACGACCGACGTGAACACCTACGTGGACGGCGGGCGCTACGACCGCCGCATCCACCTCGGCAACTGGTGCAACCAGTCCGGAGCCGGCCTCGGTGAGCGCCCGCAGGCCAGCCCCGCCGCCGGAATCGACGCGTACGTGTGGATGAAGCCCCCGGGCGAGTCCGACGGCTCCAGCAAGCTGATCGAGAACCCGGACGGCAAGGGCTTCGACCGGATGTGCGACCCCACCTACACGGGCAACGAGCGCAACGGCAACAACATGTCGGGCGCCCTGCCCGACGCCCCGATCTCCGGGGCCTGGTTCTCCGCGCAGTTCCAGGAGCTGATGAAGAACGCCTATCCGCCCCTGTCGTGAGCGGCTTCCCGCGCGCGCGGCGCGGGTGAGCCGCCGGGGCCCGGTCCTTGCGGGCCGGGCCCCGGTGGCCTCCTCTTTTTTGCGGGAGCGGCAACACCGGTTGCACCGGGCCGGTGAGTCGTCGCACGCTGGCGGCACCGCGAACGGGAGGCTGACCGGCATGGCGCACGACCACCATCACGACGACCATCACCACGACCCGCACGGCACCGCCGACGAACAGGGCCACGGGCACGGTCACACGCAGCACACGCACACGCACGACCACGACGACATCGACTGGTCCGAGATGGCCCCGCACCTCGAGGCGCAGGCCGAGCTGTACACGCCGTTGTACCGGCAGGCCCTGTCCTGGCTGGCCGGGGAGATCACGGAGCCCGGTCTGATCGTCGACGTCGGCAGCGGACCCGGCGTCGTCTCGGCGCTGTTCGCCGACACCTTCCCCGGCGCCCGCGTGGTCGCCGCGGACGGCGCCGGACCGCTCCTGGACCGGGCCCGCGCCCGCGCCGAGCGGCTCGGCTTCGGCGACCGCTTCGGCACCCTCGCCGGGGACCTGCCCGGCGCACTGGCCGAGCTGGACTACCCGGCCGACCTGATGTGGGCCAGCCAGAGCCTGCACCACCTCCCCGATCAGCGAGCCGCCCTCGCCGCTCTCGGCGGGCACCTCGCGCCCGGCGGCACCCTGGCGATCCTGGAGGGCGGACTGCCGGCCCGGTTCCTGCCCCGTGACATCGGGACCGGGCGCCCCGGGCTCCAGGCCAGGATCCGCGCCGTGGAGGAGGACGCGTTCGCCGAGATGCGCGCGGACCTGCCGGACTCCGTGGCCGAGGCCGAGGACTGGCCCGCGATGCTGACGGCCGCCGGACTGAAGCACACCGGCACCCGCAGCTTCCTGCTCGACCTGCCCGCGCCCCTCTCCGACGCGGCCCGTGACTACGTCACCACGTCACTGTCCCGGCTGCGCGAGCGGATCGGCGAGCGTCTCGACGCCGAGGACCGCGCCACCCTGGGCCGGCTGCTCGACCCCGCCGACGAGGCGGGCGTGCACCGGCGCCAGGACCTGTTCGTACTGGTGGCGCACACCGTCTACACGGCGGTGCGCCCGGTCTGAGGCCCGCCCTCGATCGGTGGCCCGGCCGCACGCGCGGCCGGGCCACCGTGTGCGGCACCGCTCAGGAGTTGACGTCCGCCGGGTCCGAGCCCAGCCGCCGGTCCTCGTTGAGCGCGCTGATCGCCGCGAGGTCCTCGGTGTCCAGGGCGAAGCCGAACACGTCGATGTTCTCCTTGATCCGCGACGGCGTCACGGACTTCGGGATCACCACGTTGCCCAGCTGGAGGTGCCAGCGCAGCACGACCTGGGCCGGGGTGCGCCCGTGCTTCTGGGCGATCGCCACGATCGCCGGGATGTCCAGGATGCCCTTGCCGGAGCCGAGCGGGGACCAGGCCTCGGTGGCGATGCCCTGTTCCGCGTGCGCCTCGCGCGCGGCGTGCTGCTGGAGGTGGGGGTGCAGCTCGATCTGGTTGACGGCCGGGATCACCGACGTCTCGGCGGTCAGCCGCTCCAGGTGCTCCGGCAGGAAGTTGGACACGCCGATGGCGCGGACCCGGCCGTCGGCCAGGAGCTTCTCGAACGCCTTGTAGGTGTCGACGTACTTCTCCCTGGCCGGCATGGGCCAGTGGATCAGGTAGAGGTCGAGGTACTCCAGGCCGAGCTTCGCCATCGAGGTGTCGAAGGCGCGGAGGGTGGAGTCGTACCCCTGGTCGCTGTTCCAGAGCTTGGTGGTGACGAAGAGGTCCTCGCGGGCCAGACCGGAGGCGGCGATCGCCCTGCCGGTGCCCTCTTCATTGCCGTAGATCGCCGCTGTGTCGATGCTGCGGTACCCGGCCTCCAGGGCCAGGGCGACGGCGGTCTGCGCCTCGTCGTCCGGCACCTGCCAGACGCCGAAGCCCAGCTGGGGCATCTCGACGCCGTTGTTCAGGATGATCGGGGGGACCTTGCTGCTCACGAGCTCTTGATCCTTCGGTTGTGGTCAGGTGGTACTCATATCGTCAACGATCACGAGCCCGGACGCATTCCTGACCGTGGAACTCACGCTGTGTAAAGGGCCTCGACCTCGGTGCCGTAGGCGTTCTCGATGGCCTTGCGCTTCAGCTTCAGCGAGGGGGTCAGCAGCCCGTGCTCCTCGGTGAACGGCTGGGCGAGGATGCGGAAGGTGCGGATCGACTCGGCCTGGGACACCAGCGTGTTGGCCGCGACGACCGCGCGCCGCACCTCCGTCTCCAGGTCGGCGTCGTGCACCAGGTCGGCCGGGGACATCTGCGGCTTGTTGCGCATCGTCAGCCAGTGCTCGACCGCCTCGGTGTCCAGGGTGATGAGGGCGGCCACGTAGGGGCGGTCGTTGCCGACGACGATGCACTGGTTGACCAGCGGATGGTCGCGCACCCGCTCCTCCAGCAGCCCCGGGGAGACGCTCTTGCCGCCGGAGGTCACCAGGATCTCCTTCTTGCGGCCGGTGATGGTGAGGTAGCCGTCCTCGTCCAGGGCGCCCAGGTCTCCGGTGGCCAGCCAGCCGTCGTGCAGGGTCTCGTCGGTCGCCTTGGGGTTGTTCAGGTAGCCCTCGAAGACGTTGTCGCCGTTGAGCCAGATCTCGCCGTCGTCCGCGATGTGCACGGTCACGCCCGGTACGGGCTGCCCGACGGTGCCGTAGCGGGTGCGCTCGGGCGGGTTGGCGGTGGCGGCCGCCGTGGACTCGGTCAGGCCGTAGCCCTCGTAGATCTGCACGCCCGCGCCCGCGAAGAACAGCCCGAGGCGCCGGTCCATCGCCGAGCCGCCCGACATGGCGTTGCGGATGCGCCCGCCCATCGCGGCCCGCACCTTGGCGTAGACGAGCTTGTCGAAGAGCTGGTGCTGCATGCGCAGACCCGCCGACGGACCGGGGCCGTCGCCCCAGGCCTTCGCCTCCACCGCCTCCGCGTACTTCACGGCCACGTCCACGGCCTTCTCGAAGGGACCGGCCTTCCCCTCCTTCTCGGCCTTGCGCCGCGCCGCGTTGAACACCTTCTCGAAGATGTACGGCACCGCCAGGATGAAGGTCGGCCGGAAGGCGGCCAGATCGGGCAGCAGCGCCGCGGCGTTGAGCTGCGGCTGGTGGCCGAAGCGGACCCGGCCGCGGATCGCCGCGACCTCCACCATCCGCCCGAAGACGTGCGCGAGCGGCAGGAAGAGCAGCGTCGCCGCCTCGTCGCCCCGCTTGGAGTGGAACACCGGCTCCCAGCGCGCGATGACGGTGTCCGCCTCGTACATGAAGTTGCCGTGCGTCAGCACACAGCCCTTGGGGCGGCCGGTCGTGCCCGAGGTGTAGATGACGGTGGCGACCGACTCCGGGGTGACCGCCTTGCGGTGCCGGTGGACCACCTCGTCGTCGAGGTGCGCGCCCGCGTCGTACAGCTCCTGCACGGCGCCGGAGTCCAGTTGCCACAGACCGCGCAGGTGCGGCAGCCGGTCGATGACGGTGGCGATCGTCATGGCGTGGTCCTCGTGCTCCACGACCGCGGCCGTCACCTCGGCGTCGTAGAGCATCCACATGCACTGCTCGGCCGAGGAGGTCGGGTAGATCGGCACCACCTGGGCGCCGATCGTCCACAGGGCGAAGTCGAACAGGGTCCACTCGTAGCGGGTGCGGGACATGATGGCGACCCGGTCGCCGAAACGGATGCCCTGGGCCAGCAGCCCCTTGGCGAGGGCCAGTACCTCGTCGCGGAAGGCACCGGCGGTGACGTCCCGCCACTGCCCGGCCTCGTCCTTGCGGCCGAGTGCGATGTGCCGCGGATCCTCCTCGGCATGCTGGAAGACGACGTCGGCCAGACCGCCCACCGGTGGTGCCAACGTCAACGGAGGACTGGTGAACTCGCGCAAACCCCGCTCCCCGCTTTTCGATCCCCGCTTTTCGATGTCGCCCCCGCACAGCGCGGTGAAAGCTACCCCACCCGGCGCGAGGACGGGAGGGGCGCCAAAATCGAACAGGGCTCATGTTCGCGCTGGTCAGCGAGAGGAAATGCGCTCACATGGGGAGTGGTCGGACAGATTCCTGACGGTTGAGTAAGGTTCGGTGCCGTAATCTCCACCGAATCTGTACGACCCGCTTACCGCCGGTACGGGGGTGCCGGAACGGCCTCCTCCTCTTTCAGCGCGGGCGGCGCCGAATCCGTCACACCGGCATTCCGGCCCCCGCGTTCGGCCCTGACCAGGACGAGCACCAGCACCCCGGCGACCGCCGCGACCGCGCCCGCGGCCACCGCGGCCGCGTTCAGTCCGGAGGCGAACGAGGCCCGCAGTGCGTGCTCGCCGAACACGCCCCGCAGGGCGCCCGCCGCACCGCCCGCCAGCCCGTGCGCCGCGTCGTGCGCAAGCGTGTCCTCCATCCGCGAGGTCAGTACCGTGCCGAACACGGCGATGCCGAGCGCGTACCCGAGCTGGCGGAAGGTGTTGACCGCACCCCCGGCCATGCCGGACCGCTCCGCCGGTACCGCGGCCAGCGCCGCGCCCGCGATGCCGGGCGACACCAGGCCCGTTCCGACGCCCACCAGGAGCAGCCCCGGCACCAGGGCGGACGCGGTGGAGCCCGCGTCCAGGAACGCCATGCAGAACTGCCCCGCCGCGATCAGCAGCAGCCCGCCCCCGATGGTCAGCCGGGCCGGCACCCCGTGCAGCAGCCGCCCGCCCGCCGCGGCCACCACGAACGACGCCAGCGACAGCCACACGAACACCAGACCGCCCCGCACCGGGCTCATCCCCAGCATCGTCTGCAGCCATATGGAGGTGTACGCCATCACACCGAACGCCGCCGCGTTGAAGGCCAGCCCGCCCAGCATCACGCCCGAGAACGCGGGGCGCAGGAACAGCCGCGGGTCGAGCAGCGGATCGGCGACCCGGCGCTCCACGGCGACGAACGCGCCCAGCGCCACCACCGCGAGCACGAAGGAGACGAGCGTGCCGCCTTCCGTCCATCCGTGCGACCCGGCCCGCACCGCCCCGTACGTCACCGCCCCGGCGAACGCCGCGAACGCGGCCGTACCCGCCCAGTCCACCCGGCGCCCGGCCGCCCCGCGCGACTCCGGCACCACGCGCAGCGTCAGCCAGACCGCCGCCACGCTCACCGGCAGGTTCACCCAGAAGATCCAGCGCCAGCCCGGACCGTCGGTGAGCAGCCCGCCCAGCACCGGGCCCACGGCCGCCGCCGCCCCGCTGACCGCGCCCCACACCCCGAGCGCCATCGACCGCCGGCGCCCCTGGTAGACCGAGCCGAGCAGCGGCAGCGTGGTGGCGAACATCGCCGCCGCGCCCAGCCCCTGCAACCCGCGCGCGGCGACCAGCATGCCCGGCCCGGTGGCCAGCCCGCACAGCAGCGACGCCACCGCGAACAGCACCACGCCCGCCACGTGCACCCGGCGCCGTCCCAGGACGTCGGCCGCGGCGCCGAGCCCCAGCAGCAGGGCGGCCAGCGCCAGCGCGTAGCCGTCCATCACCCACTGCAGATCGCTCAGCGAGGCGTGCAGCCCCCGGGCCATGTCCGGCAGCGCGACGACCGCGATCGTCACGTCCAGCAACAGCATGAACGTCCCCAGACACACCGCCGTGAGCGGTCCCCATGTACGCATGTTCCGTCTTCTCTCCCGTGTCGTACGTCGTTGCCTGCCTCCGTACGATGGTTCGCGCCCGGCCGATCGCATCGGTTCACGGCAACCTTGCGACGGAATCCGACAGGGAAGACCGCCATGCGGATGGAATCCGACTCCTTCGACGAACTCGACCTGGGGCTGCTCGACGCCCTGGAAGTGAACGGCCGCGCGTCCTTCAGCCGCATCGGGGCGGTACTCGGCGTCTCCGACCAGACCGTCGCCCGCCGCTACCGCAGGCTGTGCGCCGAGGGCGGGCTGCGGGTGGTGGCCGTCCGGGACGCCGAGCGGCTCGGCCAGGACCACTGGACGCTGCGGCTGCGCTGCGTGCCCGACAGTTCCGCGGCCATCGCGGACGCCCTCGCGAAGCGGCCGGACACCAACTGGATCGGGGTGGCCAGCGGCGGCACGGAGGTCATCCTCGGAACCCGACCGCGCAGCCCCGGCGCCCGCGACGACCTGCTCCTCGGCAAGTTGCCGCGCACCCCGCGCGTGCTGGAGATCCACGCCCACCAGATGCTGCACCGCTTCTACGGCGGGCCGAGCGGCTGGCTCCGCAAGTTCGGCGTGCTCAGCGAGGAGCAGGTGGCGGCACTGCGGACCGAGCCGGATCCCGCCCGGCAGGGACCGGCCCGCATCGACCCCGAGGACGAGCCGTTGCTCGCCGTCCTGGAACGGGACGGCAGGGCCACCTACCCCGAACTCCAACGCGCCACCGGTCGTTCCGAGTCCGCCGTCAAGCGCCGCCTCGCCGCGCTGCTCGCCTCCGGTGCCGTCTACATCGACGTCGAGTACGACCCCGACATCCTCGGCTACCGCACCGACGCCGCCCTGTGGATCACCACCAGCCCCGCCGCCCTCCACCGGGTCGGTGAGGCCCTCGCCGCCCACGACGAGATCGCCCACGTGGCCGCGACGGCCGGGCCGTCCAACATCATCGCCACCGCCGTCGTCCGCAGCACCGCCGACCTCTACACCTACCTGAGCGGACCGCTCGGCCACTTGGAGGGCGTCCAGCACCTGGAGGCGTCCCCGCTCCTGCGTCGCGTCAAGCGGTTGACCTATCAGAGGCCCGTCCGCTGAGGCCGGTGCAGCCGGTCGCCGCCCGCCAGGATCGCCGCCGCCAGCGCGTCCGCCGCGCCCTGCGCCGAGGGGCGGCGCCGGCCGTGCACCAGCACGAAGTCGACGCCGCCCAGCTCGGGCAGCCCGGCCCGGTCCGGCACCCGTACCAGCCCGGGCGGGACGAGACCGCGGGAGTGTGCCATGACCCCGAGGCCCGCGCGGGCGGCGGCGATCAGACCGTTCAGGCTGCCGCTGGTGCACGCGATGTGCCACGCGCGGCCCTCCCGCTGCAGGGCGTCCAGGGCGAGTGCGCGGGTGATGCCGGGCGGCGGGTAGACGATGAGCGGCACCGGGCGGTCCGGTTCGAGGCGCAGCCGCTCCGCGCCGATCCACACCAGCCGGTCGCTCCACACCGGCTCGCCGCGCGGGTCCTCGGGCCGCCGCTTGGCGAGCACCAGGTCCAGCTTCCCGGCCGCCAGCTGCTCGTGCAGGGTGCCCGACAGCTCCACCGTCAGCTCCAGGTCGACCTCCGGGTGGTCGTACCGGAAGGCCTCCAGGATCTCCGGCAGCCGGGTCAGCACGAAGTCCTCGGAGGCCCCGAACCGCAGCCGCCCGCGCAGCCGGGTGCCCGTGAAGAAGGACGTCGCCTGCTCGTGCACCTCCAGGATCCGGCGCGCGAACCCGAGCATCGCCTCCCCGTCCTCCGTCAGCTCCACGGAGTGCGTGTCCCGGCTGAACAGCTGCCGCCCGGTGGCGTCCTCCAGCCGCCGCACGTGCTGGCTCACCGTCGACTGACGCAGCCCGAGCCGCCGGGCGGCCTGCGTGAAGCTCAGCGTCTGGGCCACCGACAGGAACGTACGCAGGTGGGAGGGGTCGTACATGCCGCCAGCCTAGCGGTGGTCATCGGTGATCGTGATGACAGTCAGAGCGGTATGCCGGATTCCCGATCGCCGGACGGGGGAGCACGATGGAGCGGGGACCCGTGACCCCTTCGAACGAGCAGTACGAGCAAGCAGTACGAGCAAGCAGCGAGCAGTACGAGTAAGCAGCGAGCAAGTGGAGCACCGTGAAACGCCTGCGTTGGCCGCGTCGGATGCCGATCGACCCGTACATCCTGCTGCTGCTCGGCACGGTGGGGCTCGCGGCGCTGCTGCCGGCCCGCGGTACGGGCGCGGACGTCGTCTCCGGTGCCTCCACCGGCGCGATCGCCTTCCTCTTCTTCCTCTACGGCGCCCGGCTCTCCACCCGTGAGGCGATGGACGGCGTACGGCACTGGCGGCTCCACGTCACCGTGCTGGCCTGCACCTTCGTCGTCTTCCCACTGCTCGGCCTCGCGTCGCGCGGTCTGGTCCCGGTGCTCCTGACCGATCCCCTCCACCAGGGCCTGCTCTTCCTCACCCTGGTCCCGTCGACCATCCAGTCGTCGATCGCCTTCACCTCCATCGCCCGCGGCAACGTACCCGCCGCCATCTGCGCCGGGTCCTTCTCCTCGCTGGTCGGCATCGTCGTCACACCGCTGCTGGCCGCCGCCCTGCTGGGCAGCGGCGGGGGCGGGTTCTCCGCCGACTCGGTGGTGGAGATCGTGCTGCAACTGCTGGTGCCGTTCGTGGCCGGGCAACTGCTGCGCCGGTGGATCGGTGGCTTCGTCGCCCGGCACAAGAGGGTGCTCGGGCTCGTCGACCGCGGCTCCATCCTCCTGGTCGTCTACACCGCGTTCAGCGAGGGCATGGTCGAGGGCATCTGGCACCAGGTGAGCCCGGCGCGGCTGGCCGGGCTGCTGGCCGTTGAGGCGGTGCTCCTGGCCGTGATGCTGGCCCTGACCTGGTACGGGGCGAAGGGTCTCGGCTTCGGGCGCCAGGACCGGATCGCGATCCAGTTCGCCGGGTCCAAGAAGTCCCTCGCCGCCGGACTGCCCATGGCGAGCGTTCTGTTCGGCGCCCAGGCCTCGCTGGCGGTGCTGCCGCTGATGCTCTTCCACCAGATGCAGCTGATGGTGTGCGCGGTGATCGCCAAACGCCGGTCGCGCGACCCGCAGGCGCTCCCGGCCGAGCGGGACGCCGCCCCGGTGCGCACCGCGGTGGGCACCGGCGGCCGTTCCGGCTGAGGCGTCCGCACCCGCGCGGTGCCGGTCAGCCGCCCGTGCCCGCCTCGTCCACCCGGTCCAGCGGCAGGTGCAGGACGGTGCCCGAGAGGGCGGCGGGCGGCGCACCCGCGGTGATCTCCGCGTCCGTCAGGGCCCGGTTCCACACCCGCACCTCGTCCACGGCGCCGGTGAAGCGGGCCCGGCCGTCCATCCGTTCCCCGACGTGCACGCCGAAGGGCGAGTTCCGGCTGACCGAACCCGGAACGTCCGCCGCCTCCGCCGCCGCCGCACCGTCGAGGAACAGCGTGAGCCGGCCCCCGCCGCGGCGCAGCGCCAGATGGTGCCACCGCCCGTCGTTGTGGGCCCCGTCGGTGCGCACCCACGCCGAGCGCGCCGCCGCGCCGTCGCGCGCGGTGATCAGCCCCTGCACCCGCCCGGCGCCCGGCTCGGCACGCAGCCACACCTGGGGCTGCGTCGTGCCGACACCGCCCATCCACAGCAGCGGCTGCTCCCCGTCGGCCGCCGAGTACCGGAACCACAGCGACGCCGTGAAGTCCCGCTCCCCGAGCGCCTGCCGCTCGTCGTAGGGCAGTCGTACGGCGTCGTTCGCGCCGTCGAACGCGAGCGCGCCGCCCACCGCGCCGTCCGTGGTCGTCCCGGCGCCGCCGAGCACGGTCGCGGGCGCGGCACCGGGGGCGAGGTCGGGGGTGGTGGGGTCGGCGGGCCGGCGCGGCGCGAGCCAGTCCTCGGTGAAGCGGGCGAAGCGGATCTCGTCCCGGGCGTCGGACGCCCCACCCTCGTACAGCAGGCCCAGGGTGCCGTCGTCGACGGACACCAGGTCCGAGTAGCCCGACCAGTCCCGGGTGACGACCGTGCCGCGGTCCACGCCGTCCCAGGTGGTGCCGCCGTCCCAGGAGGAGCGGACCGTCATCGTCCGGCGGCGGTCGGGGTCGGCGGGCGCCGACAGCAGGATGCGGTCGCCGAGGCGCAGCACCGCGCCCTGTACCTGCGGGGCGTACAGGCCCGGCAGGGCCCGGAAGGGCGCCGCGAAGCTGTCGCCGCCGTCCCGGCTGAGGGCCTGGGTGCGGTGGCCGGGGTCGGTGCCGTTCTCCTCCCGGCCGCTGACCAGGAGGGCGCCGTCGGCGCGTTCGGTGAGGGTCAGTTCGGAGGGCTTCTGCCGGAAGGTGCCGTCGGCGGCGACGGGCCAGGTGTCGGTGGCGCCGGTCCTCCAGTGCTCGCCGCCGTCGTCGCTGACCACGAGGGCCGCGTGGTTGGCGGTGACCCTCCCCCAGCCTCCGGCCGGGGGGACCCCCATCTCGCTTCGCTCGCCGTCCCAGGTCTCGGCGTTGACGCCGACGACGAGCCGGCCGGGGTGGGCGCCGCCGGTGAGCTGCACGCCGTGCACGGGGCCGGTGGCGTACCAGGCGTTCCAGTCGGGCGGCAGGATCTCGGGCCCCAGGTCGCGGGGCGCGGACCAGGTGCGGCCACCGTCGTCGCTGTGCTGGAGGTGCGGCGTGCGGGCGCAGGGCACCGCGCAGTTGGCGCCGTCCGTGCGGCCGGCGTTGTAGGTCTCCAGCAGCAGGACGCGGCCGGTCGCGCGGTCGACGACCGGGGCCGGGTTGCCGTGGGTGTCACCGCCGCCGTCGTTGACGACCTGGAGCGGGCCCCAGGTGCGACCGCCGTCGGCGGAGCGCTTCAGGACGATGTCGATGTCACCGGCGTCCGCGCAGTCGAGGACGCGGCCCTCGGCGAAGGCGAGCAGCGTGCCGTCCGTCGTGCGCACCATCGCCGGGATGCGGAAGCAGGCGTAGCCGCCCGGGTCCCGGGCCGCGTCGAAGAGAACCTGCTCCCCGAACTCCGGCGCCCGCTCGCCGGGCTGGGCGAACACCGGGGGCGTGGGGAGGGCCGGCGCGCACGACGCGGCCAGGGCGAGCCAGAGGGAGCGGGGAGGTCGGGGCGGCATGGCGCGGTCTGCCCTTCGGGCGGCTGGAGAGGGGGGAAACCTTCGTGCGCACATCAGTACAAGAGGTGTCCCGTGCCCACGGGGACCGCGCCGCTTCCCGCGTGTCGGGACGCGGTCGAGGCGGGGCCCCGGCGGCGCAGGGGGCGCTCCCCGCCGGCAGGGGCCCCGCCGCCGTGCAGCGGGGTGGCGCGTCAGCCCTGGGCGGCCGCGGCCCGCAGGGCGACCCGGTCCTCACCCGCGTACACGTTCATGGAGCTGCCGCGCAGGAAGCCCACCAGCGTCAGCCCGGTCTCGGCGGCCAGGTCCACGGCCAGCGAGGACGGCGCCGACACCGCGGCCAGCACCGGGATGCCCGCCATCACGGCCTTCTGCGCCAGCTCGAAGGAGGCCCGGCCCGACACCAGCAGCACGGAACGGGACAACGGCAGGTCCCCGTTCTGCAGGGCACGCCCGACCAGCTTGTCGACCGCGTTGTGCCGGCCCACGTCCTCCCGTACGTCGACCAGTTCGCCGTCCTCGGTGAACAGCGCCGCCGCGTGCAGCCCGCCGGTCCGGTCGAAGACCCGCTGGGACGCCCGCAGCCGGTCGGGCAGGCCGGCCAGCAGCTCCGGGGTGACGCGGACCGGGGGAGTGTCGGCGATGGGCCAGCGGGCCGTCGTGCGCACCGCGTCCAGGCTCGCCTTGCCGCACAGGCCGCAGGAGGAGGTGGTGTAGACGTTCCGCTCCAGCGTGATGTCGGGGATCCGCACGCCGGGGGCGGTCTTCACGTCGACCACGTTGTAGGTGTTGGAACCGTCGGCCGTGGCGCCCGCGCAGTACACGATGTTCTGCAGGTCGCCCTGCTCGGCGAGCACTCCCTCGCTCACCAGGAAGCCCGCCGCCAGCGCGAAGTCGTCGCCGGGAGTGCGCATGGTGATGGCGAGGGGCTTGCCGTTGAGCCGGATCTCCAGCGGTTCCTCGGCGACGAGCGTGTCCGGGCGGGTGGAGACCGCTCCGTCCCTGATGCGGATGACCTTGCGTCGTTCCGTGACTCGTCCCATGTTCGTGCCCCTTGCGCCGGTCGGTGTGCCGGTCAGTCCCGGTTCTGTACGTGCTGGTAGCCGAAGCGGCCCTTGATGCACAGGTTGCCGTGGGTCACCGGATTGTCGTGCGGAGAGGTGACCTTCACGATCTCATTGTCCTGCACATGGAGCGTGAGATTGCAGCCCACACCGCAGTACGCGCACACCGTCGTCGTCTCGGTCTGCCGCTCCTCGTCCCAGGTGCCCGCCGCCCGCATGTCGAACTCGGACTTGAAGGACAGGGCGCCGGTGGGGCACACCTCGATGCAGTTGCCGCAGTACACGCACGCGGAATCGGTCAGCGGGCCGTCGTGCTCGACCGAGATCCGGGCGTCGAAGCCGCGGCCGGAGACGGAGATGGCGAAGCTGTTCTGCCACTGGTCGCCGCAGGCGTCCACACACTTGTAGCAGAGGATGCACTTGCCGTAGTCGCGCACGTAGAGGTCGTTGTCGACGCGCGGTTCCGCGTCGACGCGGGCCGCGTCCGGGCCGAAGCGGTCGGGCTTCGCCTCGTACTCCTTGATCCACTGGGCGACCGAGGGGGTCGTGGAGAGGTCGACAGAGGAGGCGAGGAGTTCGAGGACGACCTTGCGGCTGTGCCGAGCGCGCTCGGTGTCCGTGCGCACCACCATGCCCGGTTCCGCCCGGCGCGAGCAGGCGGGCGCGAGGGTCCTGGCGCCCTCGACGTCCACCACACAGACCCGGCAGGCGTTCTTCGGGGTGAGCGTGTCGCCCTCGCACAGGGTCGGGACGTCCTTCCCGGCGGCCCGGCAGGCGTCGAGGATCGTGGACCCTTCGGGGACCCGGGCCTCCTGCCCGTCGAGGGTGAACTCCACCAGACGGCGCGGCACTCCGAGCGGTATCGCGGTCATTCGTACGCCCCCAGACGGTCGATGGCGGATTCCACGGCGTTCCACGCGGTCTGCCCCAGACCGCAGATCGAGGCGTCCCGCATCGCGCGGCCGACCTCGCGGAGCAGGGCGATGTCGTCGGCCGCCGCGGCGCCCGTGCGGTCGGCTATCCGGTGCAGGGCCTCCTCCTGGCGCACGGTGCCGACCCGGCACGGCACGCACTGCCCGCACGACTCGTCGCGGAAGAACTCGGCGATCCGCAGGAGCAGGCGGGGAAGCGGGACCGTGTCGTCGAAGGCCATGACGACGCCGGAGCCCAGGGTCGTGCCCGCCTCGCGGGTGCCTTCGAAGGTGAGCGGGATGTCGAGTTCGTCGGGGCGGACGAAACCCCCGGCCGCGCCGCCGAGCAGGACCGCACGGAGGTTGTCGCGGACGCCGGCGAGGGTGAGCAGCTCGCCGAGCGTCGCGCCGAAGGGGAGTTCGTAGACGCCGGGGCGGGCCACGGTGCCGGACACGCAGAACAGCTTCGGGCCGGTGGATGTCGGGGTGCCGATCGCGGCGTAGGCCTGGGCCCCCATGGTGAGGATGGGGAGGACGTTGACCAGGGTCTCCACGTTGTTCTCGACCGTGGGTTTGCCGAACAGGCCCTTCTCGACCGGGAACGGCGGCTTGGAGCGGGGCTCGCCGCGGTGGCCCTCGATGGAGTTGAACAGGGCCGTCTCCTCGCCGCAGATGTACGCGCCGGCGCCGCGCCGGATCTCGATGTCGAAGGCGTAGCCCTGGCCGAGGACGTCGTCGCCGAGCAGGCCGCGGGTGCGGGCCTGCTCGATGGCGTGGGTGAGGCGGGCCAGGGCGCGGGGGTACTCGCCGCGGAGGTAGAGGTGGCCACGGTGGGCGCCGGTCGCGTAGGCCGCGATCGTCATCGCCTCGACCAGGGCGTACGGGTCGCCCTCCATGAGGACGCGGTCCTTGAACGTGCCCGGCTCGGATTCGTCGGCGTTGCAGACGAGGTAGTGCGGGTGGTCGGGCTGGGCGGCCGTCGCCTGCCACTTGCGGCCGGTGGGGAAGGCGGCGCCGCCGCGGCCGACCAGTCCGGCGTCGGTGACCTCGCGGATGACGGCGGCGGGGCCGAGGGCGAAGGCGCGGCGGAGGGCGGTGTAGCCGCCGTGGGCGCGGTAGTCGTCGAGGGAGGTGGGGTCGGTGGTGCCGATGCGGTGGAGGAGGGTGAGGGTGGGGTCGCCGGACTGGGGGACGGCGGATTCGGGGGTGGGTTCGGTGGCAGCGGATTCGGGGGCGGTGGCGGCTTGGACCGCTGCGTCCGGGGTCGCGGGGGCGCATACTGCCGTGGCGTGGAGGGTGTTTCGCCCCCGCCGCCCCTTCCCGTTCCCGTCCCCGGGGGCTGCCGCCCCCGGACCCCCGCTTTCGGCCTGGACGGCCTCGTCCTCAAACGCCGGACGGGCTGGAGTGTCCTCCTGCGCCGGACGGGCTGGAGTGTCCTCCTGTGCTGGACGGGCTGGAGTGTCCTCCTGTGCTGGACGGGCTGGAGTGTTTTCCTGTGCCGGACGGGCTGGGGCACCCGCCCGGATCACCAGGGTCGCCGGGGCGCGCTCGCACAGACCCAGGCACGGGCTGCGTTCGACCTTCACGCCGCTCGCCGGGCCCAGCCGCGCCTCCACCGCCGCGGACAGTTCACTCGCCCCCGCCGCCGTGCACGCCAGGTCCGTGCAGACGTGCAGGACGGTCGCCGGGCGGGGGCGGACCGAGAACATGGCGTAGAAGGTGGCCACCCCGTACGCCTCGGCCGGGGGCACGGTCAGGCGGCGGCACACGTAGTCCAGGGCGCCCTCGCTGATCCAGCCGACGCGGTCGTTGAGCGCGTGCAGGGCCGGGAGGAGCTGGTCGCGGCGGTCCCGGGCCTCGCGGCCGCCGCGTGCCCACCTGAGGTCGGCGTCGGAGCGGTCCGCGCCCTCCCAGGAGGACTCGGGCGGGCCGAGCAGGGCGTCCACGGCCGCGCGTTCCTCGTCCGTGGGTTTGCTGTCACCGAAGCGCAGGTCCACTGGCGCTCACCTTCTCGATCCGGATCGCCGAGGCCTTGAACTCCGCCGTCCCGGCGATGGGACAGTTCGCCTCGATGGTCAGCTGGTTGGTGTCCACCTCGTCGGGAAAGTGGAAGCTCATGAAGGCCAGGCCCGGGCGCAGGGCCGTGTCGACCCAGACGGGCGCGAGGAGTGAACCGCGCCGGGAGGTGACCCGGACCTCCTCGCCGACCACCACCCCGTAGCGCTCGGCGTCCTCCGGGCAGAGCTCGACGGACTCGCCGCGGCGCAAGGGAGAGGAGTAACTGCCGCTCTGCACACCCGTGTTGTACGAGTCGAGACGGCGTCCCGTGGTCAGCCGGATCGGGTACTGCTCGTCGGTGAGGTCCACGGGCGGGTCGTGCCGGACGAGCCCGAAGGGGGCGAGGCGGCCGCGGGCGGCCGGGTCCCGGGCCCACAGCCTGCCGTGCAGGTACGTCGGTTCCAGCTCCTCCGTGCTCGGGCACGGCCACTGGATGCCCTGGTGCTCCTCAAGGCGGGCGTAGGTCATGCCGTGGTGGTCGGGGGAGAGGGAGCGCAGCTCGTTCCAGACCGCCTCGGCGTCGGCGTACTTCCAGTCGTGCCCCAGGCGGGCGGCGAGGTCGCAGAGGATGTCGATGTCCTCGCGGGCCTCCCCGGGCGGGGTCACCGCCCTGCGGACCCGTTGGACGCGTCGCTCGCTGTTGGTGGTGGTGCCCTCCGTCTCCGCCCAGCCGGCCGTCGCCGGGAGGACCACGTCGGCCAGTTCCGCGGTCTTGGTGAGGAAGATGTCCTGGACCACCAGGAAGTCCAGGGCGCGCAGGCGGCGCACCGCCTGTTCGGCGTCCGCCTCCGACTGGGCCGGGTTCTCGCCGATGCAGTAGACGGCGCGGAGTGTGCCCTCGTCCATCGCCTCGAACATCTCCGTCAGGGTGAGGCCGTGGTGCGGCTCGACCACCGTGTCCCACGCCGTCTCGAACTTCCGGCGGACCTCCGGGTCGAGGACGTCCTGGAAGCCGGGGAGGCGGTTGGGGATGGCGCCCATGTCGCCGCCGCCCTGCACGTTGTTCTGGCCGCGCAGGGGCTGGAGTCCGGAGCCGTAGCGGCCCACGTGGCCGGTGAGCAGGGAGAGGTTGATCAGGGCGCGGACGTTGTCCGTGCCGTTGTGGTGCTCGGTGATGCCGAGGGTCCAGCACAGCTGGGCGCGCTCGGCACGGGCGTAGGCGTGCGCCAGCTCGCGGATGGCGGCGGCCGGTACGCCGGTCACCTTCTCGGCGAGGGAGAGGGTCCAGGGCTCGACCAGGGCCCTGTAGTCGTCGTAGCCCGTCGTCGCGCGTTCGATGAACGCCTCGTTGGCCAGGCCCGCGTGGATGATCTCCCGGCCGACCGCGTGCGCCAGCGGGATGTCCGTGCCGACGTTCGGTCCGAGCCAGCTCTCCGCCCACTCGGCGGTGGAGGTGCGGCGCGGGTCCACCGCGTACATGCGGGCGCCGCCCCGGATGCCCTTCAGTACGTGCTGGAAGAAGATCGGGTGCGCGAAGCGGGCGTTGGAGCCCCACATCACGATGACGTCGGTGTGCTCGATCTCCTCGTAGGAGGAGGTGCCGCCGCCCGAGCCGAAGGCGGCCGACAGGCCCGCCACGCTCGGCGCGTGGCAGGTGCGGTTGCAGGAGTCCACGTTGTGGGTGCCCATGACCACCCGGGCGAACTTCTGCGCCACGTAGTTCATCTCGTTGGTCGCCCGCGCGCAGGAGAACATCCCGAACGCGCCGCGCGCCGCCGCCAGGCCCCGGGCCGTGCGGTCCAGGGCCTCGTCCCAGGTCGCCCGGCGGAAGGGCTCGTCGCGCGAGTCCCGGACCAGGGGGTGGGTGAGGCGGGTGTAGGTCTTGGGGGTTCGGTCGCGTTTCCTCATGCGGCGCTCCTCAGCGCGAGCAGGTCCGACAGGGCGTGCACGGTGCGCAGGGTGGGCACCGGGACCCCGGTGATCTCCGCCAGCTCGACGACGGCCGCGAGCAGGACGTCGAGTTCGAGCGGCTTGCCGCGCTCCAGGTCCTGGAGCGTGGAGGTGCGGTGGTCGCCGACCCGCTCGGCGCCCGCGAGCCGGCGTTCGATGGAGACGCCGACTTCGCAGCCGAGGGCCGCGGCGACCGCCAGCGTCTCGGTCATCATGGTCTCGATGACCTCGCGGGTGCCGCCGTGCAGGCACATCTGCCGCATGGTGGCCCGGACCAGGGCGCTGATCGGGTTGAAGGAGATGTTGCCCAGCAGCTTCAGCCAGATGTCGTTGCGCAGGTCCGGCTCGACCGGGCACTTCAGGCCACCCGACCGCATCGCCTCGCTGAGCGCCGTGCACCGCGGCGAGACCTCCCGGCCGGGCTCGCCGATCGAGAACCGGGTGCCTTCCACATGGCGTACGACGCCCGGTTGTTCGAGTTCGGTGGCCGCGTACACGACGCAGCCGACGGCCCGTTCGGGCGCGAGCACCGCACTGACCGCGCCGGCCGGGTCCACACTTTCGAGGCGGCGCCCGTCGTACGGGCCGCCGTGCCGGTGGAAGTACCACCAGGGGATGCCGTTCTGGGCGGCCACGACCGCCGTGGCCGGGTGCAGCAGCGGCTCGATCAGCGGCCCGCACGCCGCGTACGAGTTCGCCTTCAGACCCAGGAACACGTAGTCGACCGGGCCGACTTCGGCCGGGTCGTCGGTGGCGTGCGGATGCGCGGTGAAGTCGCCGCGCGGGCTGCGCACCCGTACTCCGTACTGCCTCATGGCCGCCAGATGCGGTCCACGGGCGATGAGATGCACGTCGGCGCCCGCACGGTGGAGCGCGGCGCCGACGTAGGCGCCGATCGCCCCGGCGCCGAGGACTGCGACTTTCATGGCGGGGGAGCTCCGTTCGGTCGAGGGATACCGAGGAGGAACTGGAAAGTGTCTGTCGACGAAATATTGTCTACAGTATGGAGGTTGGGGCGGCAAGGCTTTGTGCAGCAGTGGTGGTGGTCTGTAGTCGAGTGATCGGCTTCTGTAGTTGTCTGCTCAACAGTCTTCTCAAGCGCTTTCCGGATGCCTACGGTTGGGGACCCATGAGTCCCCCCGTCGCACCCCCGGGCTGGAGCCGCTGGCTCGTTCCCCCGGCCGCTCTCTCGGTCCACCTCTCCATCGGCCAGGCCTACGCCTGGTCCGTGTTCAAACCGCCCCTGGAGTCCGCGCTCGGCCTCAGCGGCACGCAGAGCGCACTGCCCTTCCAGCTCGGCATCGTCATGCTCGGGCTCTCCGCCGCGTTCGGCGGCACGCTCGTGGAACGGCACGGGCCGCGCTGGGCGATGACCGTCGCCCTGATCTGCTTCTCGTCCGGCTTCCTGCTCTCCGCGCTCGGCGCGGCGGTGGAGCAGTACTGGCTGATCGTCCTCGGCTACGGCTTCGTCGGCGGCATCGGCCTGGGCATCGGCTACATCTCGCCCGTCTCGACACTGATCAAGTGGTTCCCCGACCGGCCGGGCATGGCCACCGGCATCGCGATCATGGGCTTCGGCGGCGGCGCCCTCATCGCCTCGCCCTGGTCGGCGCAGATGCTGAAGTCCTTCGGCACCGACAACTCGGGCATCGCCCTCGCCTTCCTCGTCCACGGACTGACGTACGCCGTCTTCATGCTGCTCGGCGTGCTGCTGGTACGGGTGCCGCGGCCCAGGGCGCGGGCGGACGGCCGGCCCGCCCCGCTCGAAGGGGTCCAGGTCTCGGCGCGTTCGGCCATGCGCACCCCGCAGTTCTGGCTGCTGTGGATCGTGCTCTGCATGAACGTCACCGCGGGCATCGGCATCCTGGAGAAGGCCGCGCCGATGATCACGGACTTCTTCGCCGACACCTCCACGCCGGTGTCGGCGACCGCCGCCGCCGGGTTCGTGGCCCTGCTGTCGGCGGCCAACATGGCCGGCCGGATCGGCTGGTCCTCCGCCTCCGACCTGATCGGGCGCAAGAACATCTACCGCGTCTACCTCGGTGTCGGCGCGCTGATGTACACCCTGATCGCGCTCTTCGGCGACTCCTCCAAGCCGCTCTTCGTCCTGTGCGCCCTGGTCGTCCTGTCCTTCTACGGCGGCGGCTTCGCCACGGCCCCGGCCTACCTCAAGGACCTCTTCGGCACCTACCAGGTCGGCGCGATCCACGGGCGGCTGCTCACCGCCTGGTCGCTGGCCGGCGTCCTCGGGCCGCTGATCGTGAACTGGATCGCCGATCACCAGGAGGAGGCCGGACGGCACGGCTCGGCCCTGTACGGCACCTCGTTCCTCATCATGATCGGGCTGCTGGTCGTCGGCTTCGTCGCCAACGAACTCGTCCGCCCCGTCCACGCCCGGCACCACGAACCCGCCACCCCGACGCAGCAGGAGGGCAACGATGTCACCCGACCGCAGCCAGAGTCCGCCTGACGCCACCGGGACGCCCGACCGGCGGCCGCTGATCGCCTTCACCTGGCTCTGGGTGGGCGCGCCGCTCGCCTACGGCCTCTACGAACTCGTGCGGAAGGCGACCCAGCTCTTCACCGGGTGAGGGGGCGGGCCGGTGACCGGGGACGGCCCGGGGCGGCCGAGGATGCTGACCGAAGCCGACAAGCCGGGCGCCGGTTTCCTGTCGTATCACCTGCCGTCGTACCCGTCGGTCACTGATCACACTGGTGGATCCCGTACCCCGAGGCAGCGAGGACTCCACCCATGCACCAAGGCTCCCGCATCACCGCCGTCGGCCACTACCAGCCCGCCCGGATCCTCACCAACGAGGACCTGGCGGGCATGGTCGACACCAGCGACGAGTGGATCCGGAGCCGGGTGGGCATTCGTACGCGCCGGATCGCCGGACCCGACGAGCCGGTCGACGAGCTGGCCGGCCACGCCGCCGCGAAGGCGCTCGCGGCGGCCGGGCTGACCCCCGCCGACGTGGACCTGGTCGTGGTCGCCACCTCCACCGCGATCGACCGTTCCCCGAACACCGCCGCCCGCGTCGCGGCCCGCCTCGGCATCCCCGGCCCGGCCGCGCTGGACCTCAACGTCGTGTGCGCGGGCTTCACCCACGCCCTGGCCACCGCCGACCACGCCGTCATGGCCGGTTCCGCGAGCCGGGCGCTGGTCGTCGGCGCGGACAAGATGTCGGAGGTCGTCGACTGGACCGACCGCAGCACCTGTGTGCTGGTCGGGGACGGGGCGGGGGCCGCCGTCGTCGAGGCCTGCGCGCCGGGCGAGGAGGCCGGGATCGGTCCCGTGCTGTGGGGGTCGGTGCCCGAGATGGGCAACGCGGTCCGCATCGAGGGGACGCCGCCGCGGTTCGCACAGGAGGGGCAGAGCGTCTACCGCTGGGCGACCACCCGGCTGCCCGCGATCGCACGCCAGGCCTGCGAGCGGTCCGGTCTCGAGCCGGCCGACCTCGCCGCGGTCGTCCTGCACCAGGCCAACCTGCGCATCATCGAACCCCTCGCCGCGAAGATCGGCGCCGTCAACGCCGTGGTCGCCCGCGACGTCGTCGAGTCCGGCAACACCTCCGCGGCGAGCATCCCGCTCGCCCTGTCCAAGCTCGTGGAGCGGGGCGAGATC
This sequence comes from Streptomyces sp. NPDC001599, assembly GCF_042893535.1. Taxonomy (NCBI): domain Bacteria; kingdom Bacillati; phylum Actinomycetota; class Actinomycetes; order Kitasatosporales; family Streptomycetaceae; genus Streptomyces; species Streptomyces sp. NPDC001599. The sequence continues at coordinate 332,670 of NZ_JBIAVA010000004.1, read as the reverse complement.
ACCACCGGCGACCCGGTGCTGCTCTTCGGCTTCGGCGGCAACCTCTCCTATGCCGGGCAGGTCGTCCGCTGCCCCTGAACGTCCCGGACCGTCCCACGATGTGACGTGGCCCACCCTCACGGCGTCCCGGCCCGGGCGCGCCGTAGACTGTAGACGAAAGACAATCAATACTTCGCGTACTGGTTGTGTTCCGGCCGTCGAGGGGGGACCGATGTTGTCCGCAGGACTGCCGCAGGGCGCGGTGCCCAGGCTCGAACGGCCCGGCCCGCTGCGGGACCGTGTCTACGAGGCGCTGCTCGAACTCATCACCACCCGGGCCCTCCAGCCCGGCCAGCACCTCGTCGAGAGCGAACTCGCCGGTCACCTCGGGGTGTCGAGGCAGCCCGTGCGCGAGGCGCTGCAACGGCTCAACACCGAGGGCTGGGTCGATCTGCGCCCCGCGCAGGGCGCGTTCGTGCACGAGCCGACGGAGGAGGAGGCGGACCAGCTTCTGACGGTGCGTACGCTCCTGGAGGCCGAGGCGGCCCGGCTCGCCGCGGCCAACGCCTCCAGCGCCGGTATCGCGGCCCTGGAGGCGCTGTGCGAGGAGGGGGAGCGGGCCGTCGCCGCCGAGGACGTGGACGCCGCCGTCGCCTGCAACGCCCGGTTCCACGGCAAGGTCATGGAGCTGGCGGGCAACGCCGTCCTCGCCGAACTGGCCGCGCAGGTCGACCGCCGGGTCCGCTGGTACTACACACCGGTCGCCCGCCAGCGCGGCCGTCAGTCCTGGATCGAGCACCGCGGGCTGATCGCCGCCGTCACCGAACGGGACGAGCAAGCGGCGACCCGGCTGATGCGCGAGCACACCGAGCACACCCGCCGCTCGTACCACGCCCGCGGAGAATCGTAAGGTCACAGCCCGTTCGCAGTGGGTTCTCAGGCCGTCCGGCGCATGGGCCGGACGGCCTCGTCGTGTCCGCGGCCGTCCTGCGCCGCACCCTTCTTTGTCCACTCAGTGGAGAAAGTTCGCAGCAATTCGTGCGTGACTTCTTCCCACACCCGGCGCCCACTGCTACGTTCCCTCCGAAAGCAAGCCACGCCGACAAGTCACGGTCGTGGCCGGAAACCGGCGGACCCAAGGCCGATCGAGGCGGGGAGGGGCTCGTGAGACGCATGACCGCACGACCCGCTAACGCCCACCAAGCGCGACTGCTCCAGCTGTTGCGCGACGGAGGGCCCAACTCCCGTGCCCAGCTGGGCGACCAGGTCGACCTCTCCAGGTCCAAGCTGGCCGTCGAGGTGGACCGGCTGCTGGAGACCGGTCTCGTCGTGGCCGACGGACTCGCCGCCTCGCGCGGCGGGCGCCGCAGCCACAACGTCCGCCTCAACCCCGAACTGCGTTTCCTCGGCGTCGACATCGGCGCGACCTCGGTCGACGTCGCCGTCACCAACGCCGAGCTGGAGATCCTCGGCCACATCAACCAGCCGCTGGACGTGCGCGAGGGCCCGGTCGCGGTCTTCGAGCAGGTGCTCTCCATGGCCGCCAAGCTGCGCGCCTCCGGGCTCGCGGAAGGTTTCGACGGCGCCGGCATCGGCGTCCCGGGACCGGTCCGCTTCCCCGAGGGCGTGCCGGTGGCCCCGCCGATCATGCCGGGCTGGGACGGCTTCCCCGTGCGGGAGGCACTCAGCCAGGAGCTCGGCTGCCCGGTCATGGTCGACAACGACGTGAACCTGATGGCGCTGGGGGAGCAGCACGCGGGCGTCGCCCGCACCCAGCACGACTTCCTCGTCGTCAAGATCGGTACCGGCATCGGCTGCGGCATCGTCGTCGGCGGGGAGGTCTACCGCGGTACGACCGGCAGCGCGGGCGACATCGGGCACATCCAGGCCGTGCCCGACGGACGCCAGTGCGCCTGCGGCAACCGGGGCTGCCTGGAGGCCCACTTCAGCGGCGCGGCCCTGGCCCGCGACGCCACGGAGGCCGCCGAGCAGGGGCAGTCGGTCGAGCTGGCGAACCGGCTGGAGGCGAACGGAGGCCTCAGCGCCGCCGACGTCGCCGCCGCGGCTGCCGCGGGCGACGCCACCGCGCTGGACCTGATCAGGGAGGGCGGACGCAGCACCGGCCAGGTCATCGCCGGCCTGGTGAGCTTCTTCAACCCGGGCCTGGTGGTGATCGGCGGCGGGGTGACCGGCCTCGGCCACAACCTGCTCGCCGCGATCCGCACCCAGGTCTACCGCCAGTCGCTGCCCCTGGCGACCGGCAACCTGCCCATCGTTCTGGGGGAGTTGGGCCCCACCGCCGGAGTCATCGGCGCGGCCCGGCTGATCAGCGACCACCTGTTCTCACCCGCGTAGCCACCTTCGCTTTCCACGCTCCACGGCTCCACGGCTCCACCTCTTCACATCTCCACGGCTCCACCTCTTCACGGCTCCACAGTTCCGTCCGGCACAGCGCTCTACCCCGATATGCCCTGTTCCGCCCAGCCCAGCCCAGCCCAGTCCTGCCCCTGCCCTGCTCTGCCCTGACACCGGCCCGCACGCCCGCCGAGGGGACCTCACATGGCACCAGAACCACCGCTGCTCAGCATGTCCGGCATCACCAAGTCGTTCCCCGGAGTCCGGGCCCTCGACGGCGTCGACCTCGACGTCCAGGCCGGCGAGGTGCACTGCCTCCTCGGTCAGAACGGCGCCGGGAAGTCCACCCTCATCAAGGTGCTGGCCGGCGCCCACCAGCCCGACACCGGCACCATCCGCTGGCGCGGCGAGGAGGTCACCCTGCGCTCGCCCATCGCGGCCATGCGTCTGGGCATCGCCACCATCTACCAGGAACTCGACCTGGTCGAGCACCTGTCGGTCGCCGAGAACGTCCACCTCGGCCACGAGCCGACCGCCGCCGGCTTCGTCGTACGGGGGAGGGCGGCCAAGGCGTCGACGGCCGCGCTGCTCAAGCGGCTCGGGCACCCCGAGGTCGACCCGGGGCGGCTGGTCGGGGAGCTGTCGGCGGCGCAGCAGCAGATCGTGTCCATGGCACGGGCGCTGTCGCACGACGTACGGCTGATCGTGATGGACGAGCCGTCCGCCGCGCTCGACCCGGACGAGGTCGACAACCTCTTCCGCATCGTCGCCGACCTCACCGCCGACGGAGTCGCCGTCGTCTACATCTCGCACCGCCTGGAGGAGATCCGTCGCATCGGCGACCGGGTCACCGTCCTCAAGGACGGCCGCGCGGTGGCCCGCGGGCTGCCCGCCGAGTCGACGCCGACCAGCGAGGTGGTGGCGCTGATGACCGGCCGCAACGTCGAGTACGTCTTCCCGGACCGGCCCACCGCGCCGCCCGCTGGCGAACCCGTGCTCAGCGTCCGGGGACTGGCCCGGCAGGGCGAGTTCGCCCCGCTCGACCTGGAGGTGCGCCCCGGCGAGATCGTCGGCCTCGCGGGACTGGTCGGCTCCGGCCGCTCCGAGATCCTGGAGACGGTCTACGGCGCCCGTAAGGCGAGCACCGGCCAGGTCCTCGTCGACGGGCGGCCGCTCAGGCCCGGCAGCGTGCGCGCCGCGGTCCGCGCCGGGCTCGGGCTCGCCCCCGAGGAACGCAAGGCCCAGGCCCTGCTGATGCTGGAGTCCGTCACCCGCAACGTGTCGGTCTCCGCCATGTCCCGCTTCTCGCGCGGCGGCTGGATCGACCGCGGCGCCGAACTCGGCGCGGCGCACAAGGCGACCCGCGAGCTGTCGCTGCGGCCCGACAACCCGGCGGTGCCCGTGCGCACCCTGTCCGGCGGCAACCAGCAGAAGGCGGTCCTCGCCCGCTGGCTGCTGCGCGGCTGCCGGGTCCTGCTGCTCGACGAACCCACCCGCGGCGTCGACGTCGGCGCCCGCGCCGAGCTGTACGCCGTCATCCGGCGCCTCGCCGACGAGGGCCTCGCCGTCCTGCTGGTCTCCAGCGAGGTGCCCGAGGTGCTGGGCCTCGCCGACCGCGTACTGGTGCTGCGCGAGGGCCGCGTCGTGCACGAGGCCCCCGCCCGCGAACTCGACGAACACCGCGTACTCGACCTCGTGATGGAAGGAAGCCCGGCGTCATGACGCAGCACGTGTCCCCGCCACGGGGCGGCACCGACAAGGCGGCACCCGTGGAGGGTCCGCCCGCCTGGCGGGTCCGGTTGGGCCGCGCCGACGTCCGCACCCTCACCCTGCTCGGCGTGCTCGCCGCACTGGTCCTCATCGGCGGCATCACCCAGCCCGACGCGTTCCTCGACACCCGCAACCTGCAACTGGTGCTCACCCAGGCGTCCGTGATCGGCGTCGTCACCGTCGGCATGACCTTCGTCATCGTCTCCGGCGGCATCGACCTGTCGGTCGGCGCCATCGTCGCGCTCTCCTCGGTGTGGGCGACCACGGTCGCCACCCAGGAGTTCGGTTTCGCCGGCATCCTCTTCACGGCGATCGTGGTGGGAGTGGGCTGCGGTCTGGTCAACGGGGTGCTCATCGCCTTCGGCCAGATGGTCCCGTTCATCGCGACCCTCGCCATGCTGGCCTCGGCGCGCGGACTCGCGCTCCAGATCACCGACGGCCGCACCCAGGTCGTCACCGTCCCGAGCGTCCTCGACCTCGCCGAGCGCGACTCGTACGTGCTCGGCATACCGCCGCTGGTGCTGGTCTTCGCGGCCGTCACCGTCATCGGCTGGCTGGTCCTGAACCGGACCACCTTCGGCCGCCGCACCGTCGCCGTCGGCGGCAACGCCGAGGCCGCCCGGCTGGCCGGCATCGACGTCCGCCGCCAGCGGCTCTACCTCTACCTGCTGTCCGGGCTGTGCTGCGGCATCGCCGCCTTCCTGCTGGTGGCCCTCGCCGGCTCCGGCCAGAACACCAACGGCAACCTCTACGAACTCGACGCCATCGCCGCGGCCATCATCGGCGGAACGCTGCTGACCGGTGGCCGGGGCCACATCCTCGGCTCCGTGCTCGGCGTCCTGATCTTCACCACGATCACCAACATCTTCGCCCTGAACAACCTGCAGAGCGACGTCCAGCAGATCGCCAAGGGCGCGATCATCGTCGCCGCCGTGCTGGTCCAGCGCCGTACCGCAAGCACGCATTGAGGAAAGGGTTCACCGTCATGACGAAGCTCACGAGTCGCAGAGGGATGCTCTTCGGGGCCGCCGCCGTGTCCGCCGGTGCCGTCCTCGCCGGGTGCACCAGCAACGACCCCGACAGCGGCGACGACAAGGCCGCCGCGGACACCCAGCCGGCCGCCGACGACAAGCCCGGCAAGCCGGTCACCATCGGCTACGCCGGCCCGCAGGCCGACCACGGCTGGCTCAACGCCGTCAACGACCAGGCCAAGAAGCGCGCCGAGAAGTACTCCGAGATCACCATGGAGATCACCGAGGGCTCCAACGACACCGCGCAGCAGATCGGCCAGATCGAGACCCTCATCAACAAGAAGGTCGACGTCCTGGTCATCCTGCCGGCCGACGGCAAGGCCCTCACCCAGGTCGGTCTGAAGGCGATGCGGGCGGGCATCCCGGTCATCAACCTCGACCGGATCTTCAACAGCCCCCAGGCCTACCGCTGCTGGGTCGGCGGCGACAACTACGGCATGGGTCTCAACGCCGCCCACTACATCGGCGAGAAGCTCAAGGACAAGTCGGACGCCAAGGTCATCGAGCTGGCCGGCATCGACAACCTGGAACTGACCCAGCAGCGCACCCAGGGCTTCGACGACGGCCTGAAGAACTACCCGAACATCAAGAAGGTGGCCCGCCAGGCCGCCGAGTTCACCGTCGAGTCCGGCCAGGCCAAGATGGCCCAGCTGCTCCAGGCCCAGTCGGACTTCGACGCCCTGTGGAACCACGACGACGACCAGGGCGTGGGCGCGCTGCGCGCCATCGAGCAGGCCGGACGCGACGACTTCCTGATGGTCGGCGGCGCGGGCGCGCTCTCCGCCTTCCAGGCCATCAAGGCCGACAGCGGCGTACTCAAGGCGACGGTGCTCTACCCGCCGACCATGGCCGCCTCCGCGATCGACCTGGCCCGCGCCCTCGGGCAGGGCAAGGGCGTCAGCGGTCTCGCCGAGTTCGAGATCCCCTCGACCGTCACCTGCTACTCGGCCGTCGTCGACAAGGACAACGTCGACCAGTACATGTCCACGGGCTTCAAGTGAGGGCTGCCGCTCCGGCAGCGGCCTGACCAGCCGCCGCCGGGGCGGGGCCCACCCCACCGCGCCACCACGACGAGGAGGACATCCGCATGGGACAGCCGCAGCAGCCCGAGGGGGCCGGGGCCGAGGAGGCAGCCGCCGGGACCGACAGCGGGACCGATACCGGGACCGGTGCCGGGGCCGGGGCGGCGACGGGGGCGTCCGCGACCAGACCGCCCCTGCGGGTCGGCATGGTCGGCTACGCCTTCATGGGCGCCGCCCACTCCCAGGGCTGGCGCACCGCCGGCCGGGTCTTCGACCTGCCGCTGAACCCGGTGCTGGCCGCGATCTGCGGGCGGGACGCCGACGCCGTCCGCCTGGCGGCCGACCGGCACGGCTGGGCGAGCACCGAGACCGACTGGCGGACCCTGGTCGAACGGGTCGACATCGACCTCGTCGACATCTGCACCCCCGGCGACAGCCACGCCGAGATCGCGCTGGCCGCGCTCGCCGCCGGGAAGCACGTGCTGTGCGAGAAGCCGCTGGCCAACACCGTCGAGGAGGCGCAGGCGATGACCCGCGCCGCCGAGGAGGCCACAACCCGGGGCCAGTTGGCGATGGTCGGCTTCAACTACCGCCGGGTCCCCGCCACCGCGCTGGCCCGCCGGATGGTCGCCGAGGGCCGGGTCGGCCGCCTGCGGCACCTGCGGGTGACCTACCTCCAGGACTGGCTGGTCGACCCGAAGGCCCCGCTCACCTGGCGGCTGCGCAAGGAGCTGGCCGGGTCGGGGGCGCTCGGCGACCTGGGCGCCCACATCGTCGACCTCGCCCAGTACCTGTCGGGCGAGCGGATCGCGGGCGTCTCCGCCCTCACCGAGACCTTCGTACGGGAACGCCCGCTGCCCGCCGGCGCCCCCCGGGGACTGTCCGCGGGCTCGGCGGACGGGGTGACGGGACAGGTGACCGTCGACGACGCCGCCGTGTTCACCGGGCGCCTCACCTCCGGCGCCCTGGTCTCCTTCGAGGCCACCCGGTACGCCACCGGCCGCAAGAACGCCCTGCGCATCGAACTCAACGGCGAGCGCGGCTCCCTCGCCTTCGACCTGGAACGGCTCAACGAGCTGGAGTACCACGACGGCACCGAGCCCGGGGAGCACGCCGGCTTCCGCCGGATCCTCGTCACCGAACCCGAACACCCCTACCTGGACGCCTGGTGGCCGCCGGGCCACGGACTCGGCTACGAGCACACCTTCGTGCACCAGGCGCGCGATCTCGTCCACGCCGTCGCCGAGGGCCGCGGGCCCGAACCCTCCTTCGCCGACGGGCTACAGGTGCAGCGCGTGCTCGCGGCCGTGGAGGAGAGCGCCGAGAAGAACTCCGTCTACACCTCGATCACCCCCTGAGGAGGCCGGCAGCGCCATGCCACGCAACTTCACGCTCTTCACCGGACAGTGGGCGGACCTGCCGCTGGAGGAGGTCTGCCGCCTCGCCCGCGACTTCGGCTACGACGGCCTGGAACTCGCCTGCTGGGGGGACCACTTCGAAGTCGACAAGGCCCTCGCCGACCCCTCCTACGTGGACTCCCGGCACCAGCTGCTCGACAAGTACGGCCTCAAGTGCTGGGCCATCTCCAACCACCTGGTCGGCCAGGCCGTCTGCGACGCCATCATCGACGAGCGCCACGAGGCCATCCTGCCCGCCCGCATCTGGGGCGACGGCGACGCCGAGGGCGTACGGCAGCGCGCCGCCGCCGAGATCAAGGACACCGCACGCGCAGCCGCCCGGCTCGGCGTCGACACCGTCATCGGCTTCACCGGCTCGGCGATCTGGCACCTGGTCGCCATGTTCCCGCCGGCGCCCGAGTCCATGATCGACCGCGGCTACCAGGACTTCGCGGACCGCTGGAACCCGATCCTGGACGTCTTCGACGCCGAGGGCGTGCGGTTCGCCCACGAGGTGCACCCCAGCGAGATCGCCTACGACTACTGGACCACGCAGCGCGCCCTGGAGGCGGTCGGCCACCGGCCCGCCTTCGGCCTCAACTTCGACCCCTCCCACTTCGTGTGGCAGGACCTCGACCCCGTCGGCTTCCTGTGGGACTTCCGCGACCGCATCTACCACGTCGACTGCAAGGAGGCCCGCAAGCGCCTCGACGGCCGCAACGGGCGGCTCGGCTCCCACCTGCCCTGGGGCGACCCCCGTCGCGGCTGGGACTTCGTGTCGGCCGGGCACGGCGACGTCCCCTGGGAGGACGTCTTCCGCATGCTGCGCTCCATCGACTACCAGGGGCCCGTCTCCGTCGAGTGGGAGGACGCCGGGATGGACCGGTTGCAGGGCGCGCCCGAGGCCCTCACCCGGCTCAAGGCCTTCGACTTCGAGCCGCCCAGCGCCTCCTTCGACGCCGCGTTCAACAGCTGATCGCGCGCCCCCGACCGCAGGCCGGGACGGGGACCGGACCACCCGCCGGTCCCCGGTCCGGCCTGCCCGAATCCCGCTTTGTCCTGAGTTGGGAAAAAGTTCAACCAGCTGCGGTCCAAGGGGTGTTCGCCCCGGAAGAACGCGGTTACCGTCCCTGAAGTGTTCAGGACACTCACACCTCCGGGGTGACGGCGCACCCCGGCGCCCGCATCGCACGTCTTCGCACCCATCCCGTACGGCCCACCCGTTCCCGGAGGGACTTCGTGCACAGAACCAGACTCAAAGGCACCGGCACCACCAGGCGCCCCAGGCTTCGCACCACCCTCGCCCTGTTCACCGGCCTGCTGCTGGCCGTGGGCACCCCGGCGACCGTCGCCGGCGCCCACCCCGGACACCCGGAGCACGACGAGACGGCGGCCGCCGCCGAGGGGCAGTTCCAGCAGGTACCGCTCGCCAAGGGTGAGCCCGAGATGGGCGAGCCGATGTCGCTCGCGGTGCTCCCGGACCGCAGCGTCCTGCACACCGCCCGCGACGGCACACTGCGCCTGACCGACCAGGGCGGCGTCACCAAGGTCGCCGGCAAGATCCCCGTCTACAACCACGACGAGGAGGGCCTCCAGGGCGTAGGCATCGACCCGGACTTCGAGAACAACCGGGCGATCTACCTGTACTACGCCCCGCCGCTCGACACCCCCGCGGGCGACGCCCCGGAGAACGGCACCGCCGAGGACTTCAAGCCCTTCGACGGCGTCAACCGCCTCTCCCGCTTCGTCCTGAACGCCAACGGCACGCTGGACATGTCCAGCGAGAAGAAGGTCCTGGACGTCGCGGCCTCCCGCGGCACCTGCTGCCACGTCGGCGGCGACATCGCCTTCGACGCCGAGGGCAACCTCTACCTCTCCACCGGCGACGACACCAACCCGTTCGCCTCCGACGGCTACACGCCGATCGACGAGCGCGCCGACCGCAACCCGGCCTTCGACGCCCGCCGCAGCGCCGGCAACACCAACGACCTGCGCGGCAAGCTGCTGCGCATCAAGGTCGCCGAGGACGGCTCGTACACCATCCCGGAGGGCAACCTCTTCGAGCCCGGCACGGAGAAGACCCGGCCCGAGATCTACGCCATGGGCTTCCGCAACCCGTTCCGGATCAGCGTCGACAAGAAGACCGGCACGGTCTACGTCGGCGACTACGGCCCCGACGCGGGTGCCGCCGACCCGAAGCGCGGTCCGGCCGGCCAGGTCGAGTTCGCCAAGGTCACCAAGGCCGCCAACTTCGGCTGGCCCTTCTGCACCGGCGACAACGACCCGTACGTCGACTACGACTTCGCCACCAAGACCTCCGGCGAGACCTTCGACTGCGCGGCCCCGAAGAACACCTCCCCGCACAACACCGGCCTCACCGACCTGCCGCCCGCGCAGGCCGCGTGGATCCCCTACGACGACGACTCCGTGCCGGAGTTCGGCAGCGGCTCCGAGTCCCCGATGGGCGGCCCGGTCTACCGCTACGACCCCGAGCTCGAGTCCAGCGTCAAGTTCCCCGAGGAGTACGACGGGGACTTCTTCGCCGGTGAGTTCGGCCGCCGGTGGATCAAGCGGATCGAGCAGACCGAGGACGGCGCGGTCGCGAAGATCAACGACTTCCCGTGGACCGGCACGCAGATCATGGACATGGAGTTCGGCCCCGACGGCGCGCTCTACGTCCTGGACTACGGCCTGTCCTGGTTCCAGGGCGACAAGGACTCCGCCCTGTACCGGATCGAGAACGCCGCGGACGGCTTCTCCCCGATCGCCGAGGTCAGCGCCAACAAGACCTCCGGCGCGGCCGGACTGAAGGTCGCCTTCACCGCCACCGCCAAGGACGCCGACTCCCCGGACCTCACCTACAGCTGGGACTTCGGCGACGGCACCAAGGGCGAGGGCCTCACGCCCACCCACAAGTACAAGAAGGTCGGCACCTACACCGCGACCTTCACCGCCAAGGACCCCGAGGGCAACACCGGCAACGCCAGCGTCCGGATCGTGGTCGGCAACACCGAGCCCAAGGTGGTCATCGAGACCCCCGGCAACGGCACCCTGCTGCCCATGGGCCAGCCCATCCCCTTCAAGGTGAAGGTCACCGACCCCGAGGAGACGATCGACTGCTCCAAGGTCAAGGTCGCCTACAGCCTCGGCCACGACTCCCACGCCCACGAGCTGACCAGCGAGATGGGCTGTGAGGGCACCCTCAACCCGCCGCCGGGCGACGGCGGCCACGACCCCAACGCCAACATCTACGGCGTCGTCGGCGCCAGCTACACCGACGGCGGGGCGAACGGCCAGGAGGCCCTGACCGGCACCGCCCGCACCGTGATCCAGCCCCCGCACCGCCAGGCCGAGCACTTCACCGCCCAGCAGGGCGTGTCGCCGATCGACAAGACCGGCGCCAACGGCGGCAAGACCGTCGGCGACATCAACGACGGCGACTGGATCTCCTTCAGCCCCTACAAGTTCGACGGGCAGAAGAAGCTGACCGTACGGGCCTCCTCCGGCGGCGCCGGCGGCTACGTCGAGCTGCGCACCGGTTCGCCCACCGGCCCGCTGCACGGCTCCGCGTACATCCCGCCGACCGGCAGCTGGGAGACCTTCCAGAACGTCGACGTGCCGCTGCGGGCCCTGCCCAAGAAGACCACCGACATCTACCTGGTCTTCAAGGGCGGCGAGGGCGCGCTGTTCGACATCGACGACTTCGAGTTCTCCACGGAGCCGTTCAAGGCCGGCAAGAAGGTCCTGGTCTTCTCCAAGACCGCCGGCTTCCGCCACGACTCCATCCCGGCGGGCATCGCCGCCCTGAAGGAGCTGGGCACCCCGGCCGGCATCTCGGTCACCGCGACCGAGGAGGCCGGACAGTTCACCACGGCCAACCTCGCCAAGTACGACGCGGTCGCCTTCCTGTCCACCACCGGTGACGTCCTCAACGCCGACCAGCAGAAGGCGTTCGAGAACTACGTCAAGAACGGCGGCGGCTACATGGGCATCCACGCCGCCGCCGACACCGAGTACGACTGGGAGTTCTACGGCGGCCTCGTCGGCGCCTATTTCCACTCGCACCCGGCCATCCAGAAGGCCACCGTCCGCGTCGAGGACCACGACCACCCGGCCACGGCGCACCTGGACGACGCCTGGGAGCACACCGACGAGCTGTACAACTACCGCACCAACCCGCGCGAGCAGGCCAAGGTCCTCGCCACCCTCGACGAGACCACCTACGAGGGCGGGAACATGAAGGGCGACCACCCGATCGCCTGGTGCCAGAACTACGGCGGCGGCCGCTCCTTCTACACCGGCCTCGGCCACACCAAGGAGTCCTACGCGGACGAGGCCTTCCGCGGCCACCTGCTCGGGGGCATGCAGTACGCCACCGGCCAGGTCAAGGCCAACTGCAAGCCGTCGAAGGGTTACCGGGACATCTTCAACGGCCAGACCCTGGAAGGCTGGAAGCAGGCCGGCCCCGGAAAGTTCAACGTCAAGGACGGCGTCCTGGAGTCCGAGGGCGGCATGGGCCTGCTCTGGTACCAGGCCAAGGAACTGAAGTCGTACTCCCTCAAGCTCGACTGGAAGATGCGGGGCGACGACAACTCCGGCGTCTTCGTGGGCTTCCCGGCCTCCGACGACCCCTGGTCCGCCGTGAACAAGGGCTACGAGATCCAGATCGACGCCACGGACGCCGTGGACCGCACCACCGGTGCGATCTACACGTTCAAGGCGGCGAACATCAAGGCCCGTGACCAGGTTCTGCGGCCGCCCGGCCAGTGGAACTCCTACGAGATCAAGGTCCAGGGCGAACGCCTCCAGGTGTTCCTCAACGGAGTCAAGATCAACGACTTCACCAACAAGGACCCCGAGCGGAGCCTGACCGACGGCTACATCGGCCTCCAGAACCACGGCGCCGACGACCAGGTCTCCTTCCGCAACATCCAGCTCAAGGAACTGCCCTCCTAGGGCGAACCCGCCCCTGAGGGGGCGACCGGAACGGCGGCGGGCGGAGGACGCCGGACCTCCGCCCGCCGTCACCCCGAACGAAACCCCCCGAACGAAACCCCCCGAACGAAACCCCGGAACGAAACCCCCCGAACGAAACCCCGGAACGAAACCCCCCGAACGAACCTCCGGCCGTACCACCGCTCGTGTGTGTCCGACGCGCTCGACAAGGAGGCTGCCCATGTCCGCGTCCCCCTCTGCTTCCTCCCACGGCTCCCGTACCGGTGTCTGGCTGATCGGAGCCCGCGGCTCCGTCGCCACCACGGTGGTGGCGGGCTGCGCCGCCGTGACCGCGGGGCTGCACCCGCCGACCGGCATGATCACCGAGACCCCCGACTTCGCCGACGCGGGACTCCCCGCCCTCCCGGCCCTCGTCTTCGGCGGTCACGACACCGTGGACTGCCCCCTGCCCAAGCGGGCCGAGGCCCTGGCCGCCGGTGGCGTGCTGCCGCACGGACTGCCCTCCGCCGTGCACGCGGAACTGGCCGCGGCCGACCGCGAGATCCGCCCCGGCGGCCCCCTGCCCGGCGACACCCGCGACGAGCAGGAGCTGATCGCCGCGTTCGCCGCGGACATCACCGACTTCGCGCGCCGCTCGGGTGTGGAACGGACGGTGGTCGTGAACGTGGCCTCCACCGAACCCGTGCCCACCGGGGGCACCCTGCCCGCCAGCTCGCTGTACGCGGCCGCCGCGCTGCGGGCCGGCTGCCCGTACGTCAACTTCACCCCGTCGACCGGCCTGCACCACCCGGCGCTGTCCGCACCGGCCGAGGCGAGCGGCCTGCCCCACGCGGGCCGGGACGGCAAGACCGGGCAGACCCTGCTGCGCTCGGTGCTCGGCCCGATGTTCGCGCAGCGGGCGCTGGCGGTGCGTGCCTGGTCCGGCACCAACCTCCTGGGCGGGGGCGACGGCGCCGCCCTCGCCGACCCGGCGGCCGCCGCCGCGAAGAACGCCGGCAAGGAACGCGTCCTCGCCGACACCCTCGGGGCCCCCGTGGAGGGCGAGGTCCACATCGACGACGTGCCCGCGCTCGGCGACTGGAAGACCGCCTGGGACCACATCGCCTTCGACGGCTTCCTCGGCGCCCGCATGTTCCTCCAGACCACCTGGCAGGGCTGCGACTCGTCCCTCGCCGCGCCGCTCGTGCTGGACCTGGCCCGGCTGGTCGCCCGCGCCCACCAGCGGGGCCTGTCCGGCCCCCTGGGTGAACTGGGCTTCTTCTTCAAGGACCCGGTGGGGGACGGCCCGTCCGCCCTGGCCGAGCAGTACGGGGAGCTGAAACGCTTCGCCGGGCGGCTGCGGGACGACGCGGACCGCGCCCCCGCCGACCGGGAGAGCCGCGAGAGCGGGGAGAACGGTGCCGCGGGGGAGAACGGTGCCGCCGGAGAGTACGGAGACGCCGTTGCCGTCCGGTCCGACGGCCACGGCGTGGAAGGCGGGGCCGGGCGATGAGCCGCGCCGTCGCCGCGGCGCGGGACACGCCCGGGCCGTCGGGAGCCTCGGCCGCGTCGTCGCGGATGCCGGCCGGAGCGTCGGAGGCGCCGGGAGCGGCCTCCGGGACCACCGGGCCGCCGCCCCAGACGGCCGCGGCGTCCCCTCGGTCCGCCCGCCTCGGCGCCTGGGCCGAACTGCTGCGGCTGCCCGCCCTGTTCACCGTCCCCGGCGACGCCCTGGCCGGCGCGGCGGCGGCCGGTGCGCGCCCCGGACCCCGCACCCTGCTCGCCATCGGCTCCTCCCTGTGCCTGTACGAGGCCGGTATGGCCCTGAACGACTGGGCCGACCGCGCGGAGGACGCCGTGGAACGTCCGCACCGCCCCCTGCCCTCCGGCCGAATCCGCCCCGCCGCCGCCCTGACCGCCGCCGGGGTGCTCACCGGCGCGGGCCTGGCGCTGGCGGCCGGTGCGGGACGCCCCGCGCTCGCGGTCGCGGCGCCGCTGGCGGCCACCGTCTGGGCCTACGACCTCGCCCTGAAGCACACCCCGGCCGGCCCCGCGGCCATGGCGGCCGCCCGCGGACTGGACCTGCTCCTGGGCGCGGCCGCCACCGGAGGCGCCACCCGTGCCGCGCTGCCCTCCGCGGCCCTGCTCGGCAGCCACACCCTCGCGGTCACGGCCGTCTCCCGCCGGGAGACCACCGGCGGTTCCGTCCTGGCCCCGCTGGCCGCCCTCGCGACGACGGGGGCGCTGACCGGCCTGGTCGCCCGCCGCCGCACCCGACTCCCGGCAGGCCGGCGGGCAGCAGCCGCCCCCGGCCTGCCGGGCTCCACCCCGGCGCCCACCGTCACCGACGCCCTCGCGGCCGCCCTGGGCGCTGCCTACGCCGCGACGGCCGCCCGCCCCTACTTCCACGCCGCGCTCAACCCCTCGCCCCCGCTCACCCAACGCGCCGTGGGCGGCGGCATCCGGGCCACGATCCCGCTCCAGGCCGCGCTCGCCGCCCGCTCCGGCGCGAGCGCCACGTCCCTCCTGGTGGCGGCCCTCGCACCGGCAGGCCGGCGGTTCGCGAGGAGGTCCGCCATGAGGAAGGTGAGCATCACGTGAGCCGGAACCCGGATCAGAGGCCGAACGGGGCCGGAGACGGTGCCGCCACCCACCCGCTCCGCTTCGGCTACGGCACCAACGGCCTCGCCGACCTCCGCCTCGACGACGCCCTCGGGCTGCTCGCCGACCTCGGGTACGACGGCGTCGGCCTGACTCTCGACCACATGCACCTCGACCCCCTCGCCGACGACCTCGCCGCCCGCACCCGACGCCTCGCCCGGCGGCTGGACACGCTCGGTCTGGACGTCACCGTGGAGACCGGCGCCCGCTACGTACTCGACCCGCGCCGCAAGCACGGCCCCTCCCTGCTCGACCCCGACCCGGAGGACCGCGCCCGCCGCACCGGCCTGCTCGTGCGCGCCGTCGACGTCGCCGCCGAACTCGGGGCCCACGCCGTGCACTGCTTCAGCGGCGTCCCCCCGGCGGGCACGGACGAGGACACGGCCTGGAAGCGGCTGGCCGAGGCCCTCGCCCCGGTCCTGGACGCCGCCGCCACCGCTGGCGTCCCCCTCGCGGTGGAGCCCGAACCGGGGCACCTGCTCGCCACCCTCGCCGACTTCCACACCCTGCGCCGCACCCTCGGCGATCCCGAACACCTCGGACTCACCCTGGACATCGGCCACTGCCAGTGCCTCGAACCGCTCCCTCCCGCCGACTGCGTGCGCGCCGCCGCCCCCTGGCTGCGCCACGTGCAGATCGAGGACATGCGCCGCGGCGTCCACGAACACCTCCCCTTCGGTGACGGCGAGATCGACTTCCCGCCCGTTCTCGAGGCCCTGGCCGCCACCGGCTACCAGGGACTGACCGTCGTCGAACTGCCCCGCCACTCGCACGCGGGCCCGCACTTCGCCGAACGCTCCCTCCCGTTCCTGCGCCGCGCCGCACCGGCACCACCCCGCACCAACCGCTCGGGCGAGCCCTCCGCCACCCACTGAAGGGAGCCACACCATGACGCAGCCGCACGCCGCCCACGTCACCCCGGACACCCAGGACGCGGACGGCACCCCCGGCGGGCAGGACCCCCAGGGCACCACCCCCGCCCACGTCCCGCCCGCCGACCTGCGCGCCGCCCTCGCCACCCGGCTCGGCGGAGCCGCCCGGGCCTGGCTGGACCAGGCCCTCGACGAGGCCGCCGCCCACCCCGGCACCCACGGCCCCATCTCGGTGTGGGAACTGCGCCTCGCCGAGGCCGGCCGCCGCTGCGGGCCCGCCCACGCCGACGCCGCACGCGTCCTCGTCCTGCACGCCGCCCGCGCCGACACCGGCGCCCTGACCCGGGTGTACTCCCAGGGCACCGCCGACGAACGCCGCGCCGTCCTGCACGCCCTGCCCCACCTCGTGCCGGGCCCTGACGCCCTCCCGCTCGTCGAGGACGCCCTGCGCACCAACGACACCCGGCTCGTCGCCGCCGCCCTCGGCCCGTACGCCGCCCGGCACCTCGACGCCCACCAGTGGCGGCACGCCGTGCTCAAGTGCCTGTTCACCGGTGTCCCCGTCGACAGCGTGGCGGACCTCGCCCGTCGCGCCCACGGGGACGACGAACTCGCCCGGATGCTGGCCGACTACGCCGCCGAACGCACCGCCGCGGACCGCACCGTCCCCGAAGACCTGCACCGCGTCCTGGCCCTGACCGAGTCCGGACGCCCCGCGCCCGGCACGGCCGACCCCCACGGCAAGGAGTCCTGATGCGCATCTTCGACCCCCACATCCACATGACCTCCCGCACCACCGACGACTACGAGGCCATGTACGCGGCCGGTGTCCGCGCCCTCGTCGAGCCGTCCTTCTGGCTGGGCCAGCCCCGCACCTCGCCCGACTCCTTCCGCGACTACTTCGACGCCCTGCTCGGCTGGGAACCCTTCCGCGCCGCCCAGTACGGCATCGCCCACCACTGCACCATCGCCCTGAACCCCAAGGAGGCCAACGACCCCCGGTGCCTGCCCATCCTCGACGAGCTGCCCCGCTACCTCGTCAAGGACCGGGTGGTGGCGGTCGGCGAGATCGGCTACGACTCGATGACGCCCGCCGAGGACACCGCTCTGGCCACCCAGCTCCAGCTCGCCGCCGACCACGGGCTGCCAGCCCTCGTGCACACCCCGCACCGCGACAAGCTCGCCGGCCTGCGCCGCACCCTGGACGCGGTCCGCGAGTCCGCGCTGCCGACCGAGCGGGTCCTGGTCGACCACCTCAACGAGACCACCGTCAAGGAGGCCAAGGACAGCGGCGCCTGGCTCGGCTTCTCCGTCTATCCGGACACCAAGATGGACGAGGCCCGGATGGTCGCCCTGCTGCGCGAGTACGGCCCGGAACAGGTCCTGGTGAACTCCGCCGCCGACTGGGGCAGGAGCGACCCGCTCAAGACCCGCAAGGTCGGCGACCTGATGCTCGCCGAGGGCTTCACCGAGGACGACGTGGACCGGGTGCTGTGGCGCAACCCCGTCGCCTTCTACGGGCTCAGCGGACGCCTGGAACTCGACGTGGCCACCGGGGACGCCACGCACGAGGGCAACTCCATCCTGCGCGGCGGGGAGTGAGCCATGCGCTTCCGGCACCCCGACGGCTCCACCGTCCACCTCGCCTACTGCACCAACGTGCACCCCGCCGAGACCCTGGACGGCGTCCTCGCCCAGCTCCGCGACCACTGCGAACCGGTCCGCAAACGCCTGGGCCGCGACCGCCTCGGCATCGGGCTGTGGCTCGCCCGCGACGCGGCCCACGCCCTGGTCACCGACCCGGCGGCGCTGCGCGGCCTGCGCACCGAACTCGACCGGCGCGGCCTGGAGGTCGTCACCCTCAACGGCTTCCCCTATGAGGGCTTCGGCGCCGAAGAGGTCAAGTACCGCGTCTACAAGCCGGACTGGGCCGACCCCGAACGCCTCGAACACACCACTTCCCTGGCCCGTCTCCTCGCCGGACTGCTGCCCGACGACGTCACGGACGGCACCATCTCCACCCTGCCGCTGGCCTGGCGCACCGCGTACGACGAAACCCGCGCCGACAAGGCACGCGCCGCCCTCGTCGCCCTCGCCGAACGCCTCGACGCCCTCCAGGAACTGACCGGGCGCTCCATCCGCATCGGCCTGGAACCCGAACCCGGCTGCGTCGTCGAGACCACCCACGACGCCATCGCCCCGCTGACCGCGATCGCCCACGACCGCATCGGCGTCTGTGTCGACACCTGCCACCTCGCCACCTCCTTCGAAGACCCGCACACCGCCCTGGACGCGCTCACGGCCGCCCGCGTGCCCGTCGTCAAGTCCCAGCTGTCCGCGGCACTGCACGCCGAACACCCCGCCGACCCCGCGGTCCGCGAAGCACTCGCCGCCTTCGCCGAGCCGCGCTTCCTGCACCAGACCCGCACCACCACCCCCTCCGGCGGCCTGCACGGCACCGACGACCTCGACGAGGCCCTCGCCGGTGGCGGCCCGCTGCCCGACAGCGCACCCTGGCGCGCCCACTTCCACGTCCCCCTGCACGCGGACCCCGCCGCGCCCCTCACCTCCACCCTTCCGGTGCTCAAGGCCGCGCTGACCCGGCTCGTCGGCGGCCCGCACCCCCTCACCCGGCACCTGGAGGTCGAGACCTACACCTGGCAGGCCCTCCCGCCCGAGCTGCGGCCCCGCGCCCGCGCCCAGCTCACCGACGGCATCGCCGCCGAGCTGACCCTCGCCCGCGACCTGTTGACGGACCTCGGCCTGAAGGAACTGCCATGACCCGACCCACCCCCTCCGACGGACCGACCCCCCTTCTCGTCCTGGACGTCGTCGGCCTCACCCCCCGTCTCCTCGACCACATGCCCCACCTCAAGCAGCTCGGCCAGTCCGGCTCCCGGGCCCCGCTGGGCACCGTCCTGCCGGCCGTCACCTGCGCCGCCCAGTCCACCTTCCTGACCGGCACCATGCCCGCCGAGCACGGCATCGTCGGCAACGGCTGGTACTTCCGCGAACTCGGCGACGTCCTCCTGTGGCGCCAGCACAACGGACTCGTCACCGGCGACCGGCTCTGGGACGCCGCCCGCCGCGCCCACCCCGGCTACACCGTCGCCAACATCTGCTGGTGGTACGCCATGGGCGCCGACACCGACTTCACCGTCACCCCCCGTCCCGTCTACTACGCCGACGGCCGCAAGGAACCCGACTGCTACACCAGGCCCCCGGCCCTGCACGACGAACTCACCGACAAACTGGGCACCTTTCCCCTCTTCCACTTCTGGGGGCCCGGCGCCGACCTGGTCTCCAGCCAGTGGATCATCGACGCCACCCGGCACATCATGGCCACCCGGCATCCCGACCTGACCCTGTGCTACCTCCCTCACCTCGACTACGACCTGCAGCGCTTCGGCCCCGACGACCCGCGCTCCCTGAAGGCCGCCGCCGACCTCGACGCGGCGCTGGCCCCGCTGCTCGACGACGCCCGCGCCGAGGGCCGCACTGTCGTCGCGCTGTCCGAGTACGGCATCACCCCCGTCAGCCGGCCCGTGGACATCAACCGCGCCCTGCGCCGCGCCGGACTGCTCGAGGTGCACACCCAGGACGGCATGGAATACCTCGACCCGATGGCCTCCCGCGCCTTCGCGGTCGCCGACCACCAGGTCGCCCACGTGTACGTCCGCCGCCCCGAGGACCTCGACGCGACCCGTGCCGCCCTGGACGGGCTGCCCGGCATCGAGCAACTCCTCGACGACGAGGGCAAGAAGGCCCAGCACCTCGACCATCCCCGCGCCGGCGAACTGGTCGCCGTCGCGGAGCCGGACGCCTGGTTCACGTACTACTACTGGCTCGACGACGACCGCGCGCCCGACTTCGCGCAGCTCGTCGAGATCCACCGCAAACCCGGCTACGACCCGGTCGAACTGTTCATGGACCCGCTCGACCCCTACGTCAAGGTCAAGGCGGCCGGCGCCCTGGCCCGCAAGAAGCTCGGCATGCGCTACCGCATGGCGGTCGTGCCCCTGGACCCCTCACCTATTCGAGGCAGCCACGGCCGCCTCCCCGCGAGCGACGACGACGGTCCGCTCCTCATCTGCTCCACCCCCCGCGCTGTCGGAGACCGCGTCGCGGCCACCGACGTGAAACAACTCCTGCTCCGGCTGGCCGGACTCGGCTGACGCACCATCCGGTACGCCCGCCGCAATCCGACTACTGAGAGTGAAACACACGGCACTGACAACGGCCCGCCCGAGCCTCATCGGCGCAGGCCACGACCCTAGAAGGCAGGCACCCGTGACCCCGTTCACCGATCCCTCCCGCAGTGACGCCGGCACCGACCCGTCCGCCGACGGCCCGGGCGAGAGCCTGCGCCGCACCCTCGGCGTGAACCGGCGCCGCTTCCTCAGCACCTGCACCGCAGTGGCGGCCGGAGCCGTCGCGGCCCCCGTCTTCGGGGCCTCCCCGGCCCTCGCCCACGACCGGGGCAGAGACCACGACCACGGCCATGGACACGGCCACGGGCACGGGCAGATCCTCGTCCCGGCGGACAAGCGCGGCATCATCCTCTACACCGTCCGCGACGCCACCGCCCGCGACCCGCTCGCCTCCGACCTGCCCTCCGGCTTCCGCGAGGTGTTCAAGCAGCTGTCCCGGCACGGCTACCGCCAGGTGGAGTTCGCCGGATACAACCAGCACGCCAACGCGCCGGGCGGCGCCAGCCTGGAGTCCGTCAAGGGCGCCCGGCTGCTGCGCTCCTGGCTCGACGACTACGGGCTGCGCGCCCAGGGCAACCACGGCTTCATCCCGTCCTCCTGGCCGCTGACCCAGGCGGACAAGGACACCTTCAAGAAGCACCTGGAGATCGCCAACATCCTCGGCATGGACCACATGGGCACCGGCGGCGACCCCACCGGCAGCTCGTACCGCGCCGACTGGGACGTGGCCGCCGACAAGTGGAACGCCCTCGGCGCGATCGCCCACCGGGAGGGCATAAAGCTCTACACCCACAACCACGACAGCGCCTACGGCTTCCTGCTCGACGGAGGCCCGCTGGACGACCAGGGCCGGCCCACCCGCAGTTCGGGCATCCGGAAGCTGGAGTACTTCCTCAAGGTCACCGACCCGAGGGTCGTCTGGCTGGAGATGGACATCTTCTGGGCGCACGTGGCCCAGTACAAGTTCCACGAGTACACCGCCCACGACGGCACCACCCGGAAGAACGTCTTCGACCCGGCCGGGCTGGTCGCCCGCAACAACCGGCGCTACCCGCTCTTCCACGCCAAGGACGGCGTCGTCAGCACGACCAACGGCATGGGCTACGACATGGTGCCCTTCGGAACCGGGGTCATCGACTACACGACGTTCTTCTCCCGGGTCGGACAGCGGAACTACCACAACCCGATGGTCGAGGACGACAACTCCCCGAGCGCCACCGACCCCGCGCAGTCCCTGCGCGAGGCCAAGATCAGCTACGACGGTCTGGCCGCCCTGCGCAAGCGGCGCCACTGACCCGGAGCACGGACCGGGCGGCCCCTCCCGCGTGCTGGGGGAGGGGCCGCCCGGTCCGTGCGAAGAAGCCTCCGTCAGGTCATCCCTCGCCGAGCGGCTGGGGATTCGGAGTGACGCGCTTGCCCTTCGGGCGCCCCGGAGGCCTCAGCGACAGAGCCACGAACCCGGCGAAGATCGAGATACTGCCCGCCAGGCTGAAGGCGCCGTTGTAGCCCCAGACGCCGACAACCACGGAACCCATGCCCGCACCGAGGCCGGAGACGAGCTTGGAGCTGTAGACCATCCCGTAGTTGGTGGCGTTGTTGTTCTCGCCGAAGTAGTCCGCCGTCAGCGCCGCGAACATCGGGAAGATGGCGCCACCGCCGAAACCGGAGATGGCGGAGAAGACCAGGAACAGCGGCAGGTTCTTGATCTCGGCGGACCAGATGATGCCGAACTGGGCCAGACCCAGGATCGCGCACACGTAGAGCAGGCACTGCTTGCGGCCGTAGAGGTCGGAGAGCCAGCCGATGACGCCGCGCCCGGTGCCGTTGACGATCGCCTTCAGCGACATCGCCGCGGCCACGATCCCGGCCGCGAAGCCCGCCTCCTCGCCGATGTCGACCTGGAAGGCGATGCCGAAGATGTTCACACCGGAGGTGCAGGCGAGACAGAACCACATCAGTGCCACCCGGCCGGTCTTCCAGGCCTCCATCGGGGAGTACTGCTTGACGGCCGGGGGGTTCTTCTCCAGCGAACGCCGGGCCCGCGGGTCGGCCGGCGGGTTCAGCGGGTCGACGGCGGCCGGCCACCAGTTCTTCGGCGGGTCCCGGAAGTAGAAGCCGGCGATCGCCACCATCGCAGCGAGGAAGACACCCGCGGAGACCAGCACCCAGCGGAAGTTGGAGGTGTCCATGTAGCCGTGGAAGATGAAGACGAACGGCACCGAGCCGTAGGCGAAACCGCCGTTGACGAAGCCGGTCTTCCCGCCCCGGCGCTCCGGATACCACTTGCCGACCATGTTGACGCAGGTCGCGTACACCATGCCGGCGCCCATGCCGCTGAACACGCCGAAGCCGATGAAGGCGAGTGAGACGTGCGGCGCGAACGCCAGCGACAGGTAACCCAGCAGCGTGCCGGCCGACCCCAGCATCATCGCCCAGCGCGCCGGCAGCTTGCCGCTCTCGCGCAGCCGTCCCGCCGGGAACGCGACCGCGGCCTGGCAGAACACCCAGGCGGTCATCATCCAGTAGATGCTGCCGCTGGACCAGTGCTGGGCCTCGTGCAGCGTGTCCTCGGCGGACGCGAACGCGTACTCGGCGGAGGAGATGCCCATCATCCCGATCCAGGGCAGGATCACCATCCACTTGCGCTTGCGCCCCATGATGTCGATGTCGGACTCGCCCACGCGGTAGACGCGTCCGTTCCTGTCGGTCACCTCCCGGTAGGCGGCGACCCTTGTGACATCGGTGGTTGTCATGTCGATTGCACCCCTAGCGTCGAAAGATCTGGCCAGCGCCCCCTGTCCCATGCCTTTCGTGCGCGCGCGGGTCCCCGGGGCCGGCCGACGCGCACCCGTCGGCCGGCCCCTCGCCGTCTCACGTCATGAACCGCCCCCCAACAAGCCCGCGGCCCGCGCCCACCGGTACTTCGCGCCCAGCACCGCCACCGGCTTCTCGGTCGTGTACGGATACGCCACGACTCCGCGCTCGAAGAGGTACTGGCACGCCTCCTCCACCTCCACGTCGCCCGCCAGGGAGGCCACCACGGGCTTTTCGATGCCGCGTTCGCGGAACTCGGCCACCACGCGCGCGGTGAGCTCGGCGAACACCATGGGAGGCGTGACGATGGTGTGCCAGTAGCCGAGGACGAGCGCGTGGATGCGCGGGTCCTCCAGGCCGAGCCGGATCGTCGCCTCGTACGTCGACGGCGGCTCGCCCCCGGTGATGTCCACCGGGTTGCCCGCCGCACCGAACGGCGGGATGAACGCGCGGAACGCCGTGTCCAGGTCGGGCGGAATCTCCATCAGCGACAGCCCGTTGTCCGTCACCGCGTCGGAGAGCAGCACACCGCTGCCGCCGGCGCCGGTGATGATGACCACGTTGTCGCCCTTGGGGGCGGGCAGTACGGGCAACGCGCGCGCGTACTCCAGCATCTCGTTGAGTCCCGGCGCCCGGATGACGCCGGCCTGGCGCAGGATGTCGTCGTACACGGCGTCGTCCCCGGCGAGTGCCCCGGTGTGCGACCCCGCCGCCCTGGCGCCCGCCGCCGTACGGCCCGCCTTGAGCACCACCACCGGCTTCCTCGGCACGGTCGCCCGCGCGGCCTCGACGAAGGCGCGGCCGTCCTTGAGGTCCTCCAGGTGCATCGCGATGCACTCGGTGTGCGGGTCCTCGCCGAACCAGGTGAGCAGGTCGTCCTCGTCCAGGTCCGACTTGTTGCCCAGCCCGACGATCGCCGACACGCCGGTCTTGGTCGTTCGCGCGAAGCCCAGGATGGCCATCCCGATGCCGCCGGACTGCGAGGTCAGGGCGACGCCGCCCTTGACGTCGTACGGCGTGCAGAACGTGGCGCACAGGTCCTGCCAGGTCGAGTAGTAGCCGTAGATGTTCGGCCCCAGCAGCCGGATGCCGTGCCGTTCGGCGACCGCCACGATCTCGTCCTGGAGGGCCTGTTCCCCGGTCTCGGCGAAGCCGGAGGGGATGAGCACGGCGTTGGGGATCCGCTTGCGCCCCACCTCCTCCAGGGCCGCCGCCACGAACCGCGCGGGGATCGCGAAGACCGCCACATCCACCTCACCGGGAACGTCGGTGACACTCTTGTACGCCTTGCGGCCCAAGATGTCATCGGCCTTGGGGTTCACCGGGTGGATCTCGCCCGCGAAACCGCCGTCGACGAGGTTGCGCATCACCGAGTTGCCGATCTTCCCCGGCTCGCCCGACGCGCCGATCACCGCGACCGAGGAGGGCTGCATCAGGCGGCGCATCGAGGTGAGGATCTCCTCGCGCGTGTACCGGCGCCGCTCCTTCGGCGTGCCGGTCGCCAGGATCACCCTGATGTCGGCGGCGACCGCTCCCTCGGGCGTGGCGATCACCGGGTTCAGGTCCACCTCGGCGATCTCGGGGAAGTCGGCGACCAGCTCGGAGACCCGGCGGATCTGCTCCGCCACCGCCCACCGGTCCACCCCGGCCTGCCCGCGCACCCCGCGCAGCACCTCCGCCGCCCGGATCGAGTCCAGCATCGACAGCGCCTCGTCGGCGTCCACGGGGGCGAGCCGGAAGGTGACGTCCTTCAGCACCTCGACCAGCACCCCGCCGAGCCCGAACGCCACCACCTTCCCGAACGTCGGGTCGGTGACCGCCCCGACGATGACCTCCTGCCCCTGCGGCAGCAGTTCCTGGACCTGCACGCCCTCGATCCGCGCGGAGGCGTCGTAAGCGCGCGCATTGTCGACGATCCGGCAGAACGCCGCCCGCACGTCCGCCGCGCCCTCGACCCCGACGACCACACCGCCGGCGTCGGTCTTGTGCAGGATGTCCGGCGAGACGATCTTCATCACCACGGGTCCGCCGAACCGCGCCGCGCACGCCACCGCCTCGTCGACGTCCCGCGCCAGCTCCTCGCCCGGCACGGCGATCCCGTAGGCGTCGGCGAGCACCTTGCCCTCGGGCGCGGTGAGCGCGGTGCGCCCCTCGGCCCGTACCGTGTCCAGGAGCCCGCGCACCCGCGCCAGGCGGTCCTCGGCCATCACGTCAGATCACCCCGCTCGACTTGAGCAGCCGCAGTTCCTCGTCGCCGAGACCCAGCTCGCCGACGTAGACCTCCTCGTTGTGCTCGCCGAGCAGCGGCGAACTGGTCACCTGTACCGGGGAGTCCGAGAGCTTCAGCGGGCTGCCCACGGTCACGAACTCCCCCCGCTCGGGGTGGGGCACGGTGACGACCATCTCGTTGGCGACCAGTGAGTCGTCCTCGATGATCTCCTTCGTGGACAGGATCGGCCCGCACGGGATGTTGTGGGCGTTCAGCCGCTCCAGCACCTCCCACTTGGGCAGGGTGGACGACCACTCCTCGATCAGCTGGAACATCTTGTTCAGCTTCGGCAGCCGGGCCCGCGGGGTCGCCCACTCGGGGTCGTCGGCCAGCTCGGGCCTGCCGATCAGCTCGCTGAGCGGCTGCCAGCCGACCGGCTGGACGATGACGTACACGTAGTCGTTGGGTCCGCCCGGCGCGCACTTGACCGCCCACCCCGGCTGCCCGCCGCCGGACGCGTTCCCGGACCGGGGAACCTCGTCGCCGAAGTCCTCGTTGGGATATTCGGCGAGTGGACCATGGCTCAGGCGCTGCTGGTCGCGCAGCTTCACCCGGCAGAGGTTGAGCACCGCGTGCTGCATGGCCACGTTCACCCGCTGACCACGTCCGGTGTGCTCCCGCTGGTAGAGGGCGGCGAGGATGCCCGCCACGACGTGGACGCCCGTGCCCGAGTCCCCGATCTGGGCCCCCGTCGCCAGCGGCGGCCCGTCCTCGAAACCGGTGGTGGACATCGATCCGCCCATGGCCTGCGCGACGACCTCGTACGCCTTGAACGCGGTGTACGGGCCCTCGCCGAACCCCTTGATGGAGGCATAGACGATCCGTGGATTGATCTCCTTGATGCGGTCCCAGGTGAAGCCCATCCGGTCCACCGCACCGGGGCCGAAGTTCTCGACCATGACGTCCGAGCGGCGGATCAGCTCGGTGAGGATCTCCTTGCCGCGTTCGGTCTTGGTGTTCAGGGTGATGCTCCGCTTGTTGCAGTTGAGCATCGTGAAGTAGAGGGAGTCGACGTCCGGCAGATCGCGCAGCTGCCCGCGCGTGATGTCACCGTGCGGCGCCTCCAGCTTCACGACGTCCGCACCCAGCCAGGCGAGCAGCTGGGTCGCCGACGGACCGGACTGCACGTGCGTCATGTCCAGGACGCGGATGCCCTCGAGAGCCTTCGCAGGCGTGCCTGTCATGGGGGGTCACCTCACTTGTACATCGTCTGGTTCATGGTTCCGGGGGCGTACGCGTCCGGGTCCACCCAGACGTTGATCAGGGACGGCTTGCCGGACTCGCGGGCCCGGCGCAGCGCGGGGCCGATGTCGGCGGGGTCGCGGACCTCCTCGCCGTGGCCGCCCAGCATCCGGGCGAACTCGTCGTAGGGCACGTCGCCGAGCGTGTTGCCGACCCGTTCGCGCTCCTTGCCGTACTTGACGGCCTGGCCGTAGCGGATCTGGTTCATCGAGGAGTTGTTGCCGACGATGCCGACGAAGGGGAGGTCGTAGCGGACGAGGGTCTCGAAGTCCCAGCCGGTGAGCGAGAAGGCGCCGTCGCCGAAGAGGGCGACGACCTCCTTGTCGGGCCGCGCCTGCTTGGCGGCCAGCACGAAGGGGACGCCGACGCCGAGCGTGCCGAGCGGACCCGGGTCCATCCAGTGGCCCGGTGACTTGGGCTGCACGACCTGACCGGAGAAGGTGACGATGTCGCCGCCGTCTCCGATGTAGATCGAGTCCTCGGTGAGGAAGTCGTTGATCTCGCTGACCAGCCGGTACGGGTGGATGGGGGAGGCGTCCGACCTGAGCTGCGGCAGCCGCTTGTCCAGCGCCGTCCGCTCGGCCGCGCGCAGCTCGTCCAGCCACTCCTTGCGCTTCGCCGCGCCCCCGTTGATCCGTCCGGACGCCGCCTCTGTCACCGACTTCAGCACCAGCCCCGCGTCGCCGACGATGCCGAGGTCGATGTCGCGGTTCTTGCCGACGGTGCGGTAGTCGAGGTCGATCTGCACGACGGTCGCGTCCGGCGAGAGCCGCTTGCCGTAGCCCATCCGGAAGTCGAAGGGCGTGCCGACGATCACGATCACGTCGGCGTTGGAGAAGGCGTAGCGGCGGGAGAGCTGGAAGTGGTGCGGGTCGCCGGGCGGCAGGGTGCCGCGGCCGGCGCCGTTCATGTATGCCGGGACGTTGAGCGTGCGGACCAGCTCGACGGCGGCCTCGGTCGCGCGGGTCGTCCACACCTGGCTGCCGAGCAGGACGGCAGGCTTCTCGGCGTGCACCAGCAGGTCGGCGAGCCGCTCGACGGCCTCCGGATCCCCGGCCGACCGGGTGGAGGCGCGGTAGCCTCCGGCCCGCGGCACCCGAGCCCTGTCCGCCGGCACCTTGGCGTCCAGCACGTCGCGCGGGATCTCCAGGAAGGACGGCCCCGGCGCCCCGTGGTAGCACTCGCGGAACGCCATCGACACCATGTCGGCGGCGCGTGCGGTGTCCGGCACGGTCGCCGCGAACTTGGTGATCGGCGTCATCATGTCGACGTGCGGCAGGTCCTGGAGGGACCCCATCTTGTGCTGGGTGTGCGCGCCCTGACCGCCGATCAGCAGCATGGGCGACTCGGCGCGAAACGCGTTGGCGACCCCGGTGACGGCGTCGGTGGTGCCCGGCCCCGCGGTGACCACCGCGCAGCCGGGCTTGCCGGTGATACGGGCGTATCCGTCGGCGGCGTGCGCGGCGACCTGCTCGTGGCGTACGTCGACGACCTCGATGCCCTCGTCGACGCAGCCGTCGTAGATGTCGATGATGTGGCCGCCGCACAGCGTGTAGATGCGGTCGACCCCTTCTGCCTTGAGTGCCTTGGCAACGAGGTGGCCGCCGGAGATGACGTCCTGGGTGTCGTCGGGCATGGCGAAGTCCTGTCCCTTCACGAGGGGTTGGGGCGCTCTCGCGGTACATTGCATACAGTCGACGAATACTGTATGAAGCTTGTTATCCCGCATCCGGTGGGTGGTGTCCAGGGGGCGTGCGGCACTTTCAGTCAGGAGCCGAGATGGACCTGTACGAACACCAGGCAAGGGAACTCTTCGAGGAGCACGGGATCGTGGTCCCGAGGGCCGAGGTCGCCGACTCGCCCGAACGGGCCCGGGAGATCGCCCGCGCACTCGGCGGACGCGCCGTCGTCAAGGCGCAGGTGAAGACCGGCGGGCGCGGCAAGGCGGGCGGAGTGCGGCTCGCCGCCGACCCCGCCGAGGCCGAGGAGGCGGCCCGGGCCATCCTCGGCATGGACATCAAGGGACACCCGGTCGGCAGCGTCATGCTGGCCGAACCCTGCGACATAGAGCGGGAGTTCTACGTCTCCTACGTCCTCGACCGCGCGTCCGGGGGATTCCTCGCCATCGCCTCCGCGGAGGGCGGCATGGAGATCGAGGAGGTCGCCGCCCGGCGGCCCGAGGCCGTGGCCCGCATCCCCGTCGACCCCGCCACGGGCGTGCACACGGCCACCGCGGTACGCATCGCCGACGCCGCGGGCCTGCCCCCGCAGACCGTCGACACCCTGGTGCGGCTGTGGAAGGTACTGGTCCGTGAGGACGCCCTCCTGGTCGAGGTCAACCCGTTGGTCAGGACGGCCGAGGGCAGGATCGTGGCCCTCGACGGCAAGGTCACCCTCGACGACAACGCCCGCTTCCGTCAGTCCCGTTGGGGCGAGGAGAGGCAGGGCGCCGCCGACTCCCTGGAAGCCCGAGCCGGTGCCAAGGGCCTCAACTACGTCAAGCTGGACGGCGAGGTCGGCGTCATCGGCAACGGCGCCGGGCTGGTCATGTCGACACTCGACGTGGTCGCCGGCTGCGGCGCCCGCCCCGCCAACTTCCTCGACATCGGCGGGGGCGCCTCAGCCCGGGTCATGGCCGACGGGCTGTCGGTCGTCCTCTCCGACCCCGACGTGAGGTCCGTCCTCGTCAACGTCTTCGGCGGCATCACCGCCTGCGACGCGGTCGCCGACGGCATCGTCCGCGCCCTCGACGAGGTCCGGCCGACCAAACCGATCGTCGTACGCCTCGACGGCAACAACGCCGCCCGGGGCCGGGCCCTGCTCGACGCCCGCGCGCACCCCCTGGTCGAACAGGCCACCACCATGGACGGCGCCGCCCGCCGTGCCGCCCGACTCGCCACCGCGGCGTCCACCGCCGGACAAGCCGGATAAGGAGACAGGATGCCGATCTACCTCACCAAGGAGAGCAAGGTCCTCGTCCAGGGCATGACCGGAGCCGAGGGCATGAAGCACACCCGCCGCATGCTGGCCGCGGGCACCGACGTCGTCGGCGGCGTCAACCCGCGCAAGGCGGGCCGCAGCGTCGACTTCGACGACCGTGCCGTACCCGTCTTCGGGTCGGTCCGCGAGGGCATCGAACGCACGGGCGCCGACGTCACGGTCGTCTTCGTGCCGCCCGCCTTCGCCAAGGCCGCGGTCGTGGAAGCCGCCGACGCCGGAATCGGCCTCGCGGTCGTCATCACCGAGGGCATCCCCGTGCACGACTCCGTCGCCCTCACCGCGCACGCCCGGGCCAAGGGCACCCGCGTCATCGGCCCCAACTGCCCCGGTCTGATCACCCCCGGCCAGTCCAACGCGGGCATCATCCCGCCCGACATCACCAAACCCGGACGCATCGGCCTGGTCTCCAAGTCGGGCACGCTCACCTACCAACTCATGTACGAACTGCGCGACATCGGCTTCTCCACCTGCGTCGGCATCGGCGGCGACCCGGTCGTCGGCACCAGTCACATCGACTGCCTCACCGCCTTCGAGGACGATCCCGACACCGAGCTGATCGTCCTCATCGGCGAGATCGGCGGCGACGCGGAGGAACGCGCGGCGGCCCACATCCGCGCGCACGTCACCAAGCCCGTCGTCGCCTACATCGCCGGCTTCACCGCACCCGAGGGCCGGACGATGGGCCATGCCGGCGCCATCGTCTCCGGCTCCTCCGGCACGGCACGGGCGAAG
Organism: Streptomyces sp. NPDC001599; assembly: GCF_042893535.1. Lineage (NCBI taxonomy): Bacteria > Bacillati > Actinomycetota > Actinomycetes > Kitasatosporales > Streptomycetaceae > Streptomyces > Streptomyces sp. NPDC001599. Next base: position 302,380 of record NZ_JBIAVA010000004.1, on the reverse strand, counting down.
AAGGAGGCGCTGGAGGCGGTCGGCGTACGAGTCGGGAGCACACCGACCGAGACGGCACGGCACGTACTCCAGGCACTCGACGTACTCGACGTACCCAAAGGTGCCGCACCGGACGGCGCGGCCCGCGACGGAGCGCGCGCATGACGGCGGCCGGCACTCCGGACACCGAGCCCCTCACCCTGAAGTCCGGCACCTCCTGGGCCGACTCCTGGCGCCGCTGCCGCACCGCCGCCCCCGAGGCGTTCCGCGACGACCGCGTCCTCAACCTCTGGGACGCCGGCTGGCGGGCGGACGGCCGGGTCCTGCCGGCCACCAGCCCGGTCGACGGCACCCCGATCGCCGGCCCGCCCCGGATCGACGCCGCCACGGCCCACCGCGCCGTACGCGCCTCGCTCGACCAGCACCGGGCCTGGCGCCACGTCCCCCTGCCCGAGCGCCGCGCACGCGTCGCGGCCACCCTCGACGCCCTCGCCCAGCACCGCGAACTGCTCGCGCTGCTGCTGGTCTGGGAGATCGGCAAGCCCTGGCGGTCGGCGCGGGCCGACGTCGACCGGGCCGTCGACGGCGTGCGCTGGTACCTCGACGGCATCGAGGACATGCTCGACGGGCGCGCTCCGCTGGACGGCCCGGTGTCCAACATCGCCAGCTGGAACTACCCGATGAGCGTCCTCGTCCACGCCCTGCTGGTCCAGGCCCTGGCGGGCAACGCGGTCATCGCCAAGACCCCCACCGACGGCGGAGTCGCCTGCCTGACCCTGGCCTGCGCACTCGCCGCCCGCGAAGGACTGCCCGTCACCCTCCTCAGCGGCGGCGGCCGAGAGCTGTCCCAGGCACTGGTCCGGGCGCCCGAGATCGGCTGCGTCTCCTTCGTCGGCGGCCGGGACACCGGCGCGGACGTCGCCACCGCCGTCGCCGACCTCGGCAAGCGGCACATCCTCGAACAGGAAGGACTCAACACCTGGGGCATCTGGAACTTCACGGACTGGGACGCGCTCACCCGGGTCGTCCCGAAGCTCTTCGACTACGGCAAGCAACGCTGCACCGCCTACCCGCGCTTCGTCGTCCAGCGGCAGCAGTTCGACGCGTTCCTCGCGGCGTACCTCCCGGCCGTCCGCACACTCCGCGTCGGCCACCCGCTCGCCGTGGCCGCACCGGACGACCCGTACCCGGCGCCGGACTTCGGCCCGGTGATCAACGCGGCGAAGGCCAAGGAGCTCCACGACCAGGTCGCCGAGGCCGTCGACCGGGGCGCCGTCCCGCTGCACCGCGGCAGCGCGGCCGATGCCCGGTTCCTGCCGGGCCAGGACACCTCGGCCTACGTCCAGCCGGTCACCCTGCTCAACCCGCCCCGCTCCTCCCCGCTGCACCACGCGGAACCCTTCGGCCCGGTCGACACCATCGTCCTGGTCGACACCGAGGCCGAGCTGCTCGCCGCGATGAACGCCTCCAACGGCGCCCTGGTGGCCACGCTGTCCACGGACGACCCGGCGACGTACGACAGGCTCGCGCCGCAGATCCGCGCGTTCAAGGTCGGCCACGGCGTGCCGCGCTCGCGCGGGGACCGCGACGAGCTGTTCGGGGGACACGGGGCGTCCTGGCGCGGCGCCTTCGTGGGCGGTGAGCTGCTGGTGCGCGCCGTGACCCGCGGACCGGCGGGGGAGCGGCTGCCGGGGAACTTCCCGGACCACCACCTCATGCCGTAGGGGGTGCCGGCCCGATCCGGCGGGCCCCGGGTCAGCCGATGCCCTGCCGGTCCGGCCGCAGGGCGAAGGCCCGGTCCGCCGGAGTCGGCGCGGTCCGTTCGACGGCCTGCCGCAGCAGCTCGCGGTGGCGCAGCAGCGGTGCGCGCCGCTCCGGCGGCACCAGCAGCAGCAGGTCGTCGAGGCCGGCCACCAGGCGCCGGGTGACCTGCGGCGACCCGGTGGCGCAGGCACGGACCTCGGCGAATCCGAGGTCCACCAGCTCCGCCCAGCCGGGTACGGGCTGCACCAGCCGGAGCGCGCCGCGACGGTCCCGGTGCAGAGCGGCGTCCAGCGGTCGCCGGGACAGCGTGGCCAGGATCTGCACGACCCGGTCCAGCGCCTGCACGGCGGTCGTCGGATCGTTGACCGCGGGCGACAGGGCACGCAACCCGATGTCGGACAGTTGGCGCAGCCCGAACGCCAGGTCCTGGTGGAAGGTGCGCTCCACCCCGACGGACAGGGCGTAGCGCAGCGCCCGGCGCGGCGGAGCCGCCCCGCCGTGCACCGCCAGGACCGGTGTGCCCGGCACCAGGAAGTCGCCGATCCGCGGGACCAGCCGCAGCACCACCCCGTGCCCCCGGGCCACCCGCACCAGCCGGGCGATGTGCACGTCCCGCAGTACGCCGCCCTGCCCGTCGTGGGCGATCCACGCCGTCACGGGCCCGAGCCCGGGCGGCTCGCCGCCGTCCGCCGGCACCGGCATCAGTGCCGCCACCCGGAAGGACTCGGCGGCGATACGGGCGATCACATGGCTGACCCGCATCAGCCGCAGGGTGGCGTTCACGTACATCACGAAGAGCAGCAGACTCAACGCGACCATGGCCAGGGTGAGCACCGACTGCACCAGCGGGACGGACGTGGCGGTGCGGGGATCGGCATTGCTGTCGTAGCTGGTCAGGACGAGCAGCGTCAGGACGAAGGTGGCGAGGAAGACGGCGAAGGTCGCCTTGGTGATCCGGCTGCGGACGAAGAGCCGCACCACCCGCGGGGTGAACTGCCCGCCGGCCATCTGCACGGCGACCAGGGAGATGCTGAACACCACACCGATGAAGGTCATCATCGCCGAGCCGACCGCCGACACCACCGTCTTCGCGTCGTCCGCGAAGCGCAGCAGTTCGGCGAGCGTGTCGTAGTCGCCCTCGTCCTGCAGTGAACGGACGAGGGCCGCGTCGAGCTCCTGGGCCACGAGCCAGACCACGAAGACGCCCGCCATCGCCGCGGTGGGCGCGAACCAGAACGTGTCCCGCAGATGCTCCCTGAGCGGCGACAACGGCCGGGGCCGACGGCGCGGGAGCGGGCCCTGCGTAACCATCCAGTCACTCATGGTGCGACCCTAGGCGCAGCGGAGCCGCCGGTCCCGGACCGCCGCCCAGGGGAAGAGCGGGGGAAGGAAACGCAGGTGAAAGGCACCGCGAAACCTTGGTATGGTTGTCCATGTCGCCGCGGGGGACCACCTCCGCACCGCGACAGACACCTGGTCCGGGTGGCGGAATGGCAGACGCGCTAGCTTGAGGTGCTAGTGCCCTTTATCGGGCGTGGGGGTTCAAGTCCCCCCTCGGACACAAGATCGAGCAGAGCACGATGCCGGTCGGGAGAGATCCCGGTCGGCATTTCGCGTTTCCGGAGGAAAAAACCCGGTGCGGCGCCGGGCCCGGCCTCCCTACACTCACCACGACACACCGGGATCGTGACCGAGCGAGGGGAGCAGGGCCGTGCGCATCCGCACCGCTGCCGTCGTCTCCCCGTCCCGCTACGAGGTGATCCTGGTGTCTTCGGCCGTCCGGTGCCCGCTGCGCGGCCGGCACCGGATGCCCGCGACGCACATCTGACAGCCCACGCCCCTCGCCCGGAGCGTCCGGCGCGTGCGTCCGGGGAGATCGCGCTGCCCTTTTCCGGTTCCTCCGAAAGGCTTCGGGCCATGCGCACCAACCCGCTCACCACCGTCCGCAACCTGGGCATCCTCGCCCATGTCGACGCCGGGAAGACCACCGTCACCGAGCGGATCCTCTACCTCACCGGTACCACCCACAAGCGCGGCGAGGTCCACGACGGCACCACCGTCACCGACTTCGACCCGCAGGAACGTGACCGCGGCATCACCATCTTCGCCGCGGCCGTCAGCTGCTCCTGGGCGGGCCACCGGATCAATCTCATCGACACCCCGGGGCACGTCGACTTCGCCGACGAGGTCGAACGCTCCCTGCGCGTGCTGGACGGCGCGGTCGCCGTCTTCGACGCGGTCGCGGGGGTGGAACCGCAGAGCGAGTCCGTGTGGCGGCAGGCCGACCGGCACGGCGTTCCCAGGATCGCGTTCGTCAACAAGATGGACCGGGCGGGCGCCGACCTCGACACCGCCGTCGCCTCGATCCGCGAGCGGCTGCACCCCGTACCCCTGGTGGTGCAGTTGCCCATCGGCACGGAGGACGGCTTCACCGGCGTCGTCGACCTGCCGCGCATGCGCGCCCTCGTATGGGCCGACGGCGCGGACACGGCCGAGGAGGGTCCGGTGCCCGACGCCCTGCGCGAGGAGGCCGCCCGCAGACGGCGGCTGCTGGAGGAGGCGGTCGCCGAACGCCACCCGGGCGCGCTGGAGGAGTTCTGCGACCGGGAGACGCTCACCGCGGCCACCCTCACCGGCGCCCTGCGCGACCTGACCCGCACCGGCGACGGCGTGGTCGTGCTGTGCGGCTCCGCCTACCGCAACCGCGGTGTCGAACCGCTGCTGGACGCCGTGGTGGCGTACCTGCCCTCGCCGCTGGACGTGCCCGGGGTGCGCGGCACCCACGACGGCACGGAGCAGGAGCGGCCCGCCGACCCGGCGGCGCCGATGGCGGCACTGGCGTTCAAGGTGAACGCCACCCCGACGGGACGGCTGACGTACCTGAGGGTGTACTCGGGCACGATCGAGAAGGGAGACAGCGTGTGGGACGCGGGCACGCGCCGCACCGAGCGCATCGGCCGCATCCTGCGGGTACGGGCCGACCGGCACGACCCGCTGGAGCGCGCGGTAGCCGGGGACATCGTCGCCGTGGTCGGGCTGAAGACGGCCCGCGCCGGCTCGACCCTGTGCGCACCGGGCGCCCCCCTGCTCCTGGAACCCCCGGGCGTGGCCGAACCGGTCGTGCACGTGGCCGTGGAGGCCCGGCGTTCCACCGACACCGACCGGCTGGCGTCCGCGCTCGCCCGGCTGACCGAGGAGGACCCCTCACTGGCCGTGCGGACCGACCCGGAGACCGGGCAGACGGTGCTGTCGGGCATGGGTGAACTGCACCTGGAGGTCGCGGTGGAGCGCGTCCGGCGCGAGCACGGGCTGGAGATCACGGTCGGCCGCCCCGGCGTGGCGTACCGCGAGACCGTCGGCGAAGGCGTCACCGGCTTCGTCCACCGGCACGTCAAACAGGACGGCGGCGCCGGGCAGTTCGCGCACATCGTGCTCGACGTGGAGCCCTGGGAGGAGGATGCGGACGAGGACGGCGCGGGCGGCGGTTTCGTGTTCCGTTCGACGGTCGTCGGCGGACGCGTGCCGCAGGAGTACGTCCGGGCCGTCGAGGCGGGCTGCCGGGACGCCCTCGCCGAGGGTCCGCTGGGCGGCCACCCGGTGACCGGCCTCAGGGTCACGCTCACCGACGGCCAGACCCATGTGAAGGACTCCTCGGACACGGCCTTCCGCGCCGCCGGCCGGTTCGGTCTCCGCGACGCCCTGCGCGCCTCGGGGACGGTCCTGCTCGAACCGGTCGTGGAGGTCACGGTCACCGTGCCCGAGGACGGTGTCGGCGGCGTGCTCGGTGACCTCGCCGCGCGCCGCGGCCGGGTCACCGGTTCCGACACCCGGGGCGGCGCGGCGGTGGTCACGGCCACGGTCCCGCTGGCCGAGCTGTTCGGCTACGCGACCCGGCTGCGCAGCCGCACCCAGGGCCGGGGCACCTTCACCGCCCGGCCGACCGGTTACGCGCCGGCACCGGCGGCGGTCGCGCGGTAGGCGTGCCGGGCGGCCCTGCCCACCCGGGGCCGCCGCACAGCACTCGGCCCCGCCGGACCGAAGTCCGGCGGGGCCGAGAGGAACCTGCCGCCTAATCGGCCGAGGGCGTCACCGGGTGGCCCCCGGGCGCTCAGGTCGTACGGCGGCAGCCACTACCGCGCCGCGTACCCGAAGTAGCTGCCGTTGGTCGGGAGTCCGCCCTGGCCCGGCTGGTACGTGGTCGCGGGGCGGCTCGTACCGCCCGGCACGACGTTCGGGAAGGGCAGGACGTGCAGGGCCCCCGTGGCCGCGGGGCCGTAGGGCATACCGGCGTAGAGGTTCCGCGGGGTGAAGTGGATGCTCGTGCCCAGCCTCTCGTTCGCGCCCGGGGTCCCCGGGACGCCGTCGCCGTCGCCGGCCTCGATCCACAGGTCGTTGGCGCCTGCCGAGCCCATCAGCGAGAAGGTGTGGATGGCGCCGGCGTCGGCAGCACCCGCGAGGTCCTCACCGGGTACGCCCACGGCGACCTTCAGGGTGTCGGCCGAACCGACCTCCCGCGGGGCGGTGTTGACCGCGCTGAGGGACGCGCCCACGGAGTCGCCGGCCTCGATCGTGCCGGAGCGGTCGTCGGTGCTGGAGCCCTGGTTGAGCGCGTGCAGGTAGTCCCAGGTGCCGTTGGCCGCGATGTGCACGAGCATGACGTTGCCCGCGCCCGCCTGCTGCGCGGCGCCGGTCTCGGCCGCCAGGGCCTCGCCGGGCGCGCCGATCGCGAGGATCGAGTCGGTGGCCGTGGCCGCACCGGACGGGCGGTAGGCGACCAGTGCCAGGGCCTGGCCGAACTTGTCACCGGCCTCGGCGCTGCCGCTGATCTTCTCGTTGTCCTGGTCCATGCCCGTGACCACGGTGGGCCGTCCGTCGGCGTCCAGCTTGTGGCTGAGCACGGTCAGGTTGCCCGCGTTCGCGTCGCTGCCGATGGCGTCATTGGGAGCGCCGATGGCGATGAAGTTGGAGTCGCCCGCGACGGACGTGCCGAAGGCGTCGTTCGCCTCGGCCGCACCGGGGACGTTCGAAGAGTCCTGGTTGATGCTGATGCTGGTGTCGCCGTGCACGTAGAAGGCCCCGCCCGCCTTGGTGAGCGAGCCGAGCGCCTCGCCCGGCGCGCCGACCAGGATCCACGGCTCGCCCGCGGCGGTGGTGCCCGCGGCGAGGGAGGCGCCCATCCGGTCGCCGCTCTCGGGCGCGGCGGTGCCGATGGAACCGTTGCCCGAGCCCTGCTCGAAGTGGCGGGAGGCGGGGCCGCTGCCGAGGCCGTTCCTGCCGCCGAACAGGATGTCGAAGAAGCCGGCGTCGACCGCGCTGCCGACGTTCTCCTCGGACGCGGTGACGACGAGGTCGGTGTAGCCGTCCTCGTTGTAATCGACGGTCGCGAGGTGGTTGCCGAAGTGGTCCCCGGCCTCGGCGCCGCCGGTCACCCAGTCGAGGTCCTGGGTGATCTCCGCGGTGCCCTTGCCGCCGCCGTGGACGACACGGACGAGACCCGCGGTGGTGTCACCGCCGACCGTGGCCATCGGGTCGCCGACGGCGATGTCCTCGACGGCGTCGCCGTTGAAGTCGACGATGCGGGTGGCGCCGGCCTTCTCGGCGACCCAGGAGGCGAGGTCGTCGACGCGCGCGATGACGCCCGCGGTGGAGGTCTGGGCCTCGTCGACACCGAGGCAGCCGCCCTGGAAGGACTGGCTGTTGAGGCCGACGAGCTTGCCGCCGGAGACGACCGGGCCGCCGGTGTCGCCCATGCAGGCGGCCGCGCCGTCCTTGCCGGTGACGCCCGCGGAGGTGGCCGCCGTGGAGTCGACGGTGTAGGTGCCGGTGTGCAGCTCGAGCGGCGCCCAGACGGTGTCCGTACGGCCGTATCCGGCGAACGTCAGCTCCGCGCCGGCCGTGGGCGCGGTGGTGGCCAGCTGAGCCGGGGTCACGTTGGTGACGGGCCGGTTGAGGCGGGCCAGGACCACATCGCGGTCCGTGCGCGGCACGATCTCGACGACGCGGCGCTCGGCACCCTGCGTGCCGGAGAGATCGGAGCGGCCGATGACGGCGGTGGTCGCCTTGGCGGGGACGCCGGCCGGGACGGCGAGCGAGGCGGCCGGGTCCTCGGCGAAGCAGCTGGCCGCGGTGAGCAGCCATTCGGCGTCGACGAGCACCGCCGAGCAGCCGCGGTCGTGGGCGCCGACGGTGATCTGCGCGGTGTAGGCGTAGGTGGTGTCCGAGTCGGCGACCGGTGTGCCGCCGGTGACCGCGACGGCGGCCGCAGTGCTCAGCGCCAGTGACCCGGCGACCAGGGCCGCGCCGAGCACGGCCGACCGGGAACGTCTGATGGAAGACATACGAGTGGGTTCCTCAATCACAGCGGTAAGCCGACTAGTTGCTGACGCGGATCTCGACCAGGACGTGCTCGCGGCCGTCGACGGACTCGCCGACGCCCTTCCACGTGTCCGCGGGGATGTCGTACTCGACCTGGTCGCCCTCGGCGGTCATCTCCAGGTGGGTGTTGGTGGAGTCGTCCGTCTTCACCCCGTGCACCGCGGGCAGTTCGAGGGTCAGGTAGCCCTCGTCGGCGGTGACCTCGAAGCAGACGTCCTCGTGGTCGCGCGCGAGGAACTGCAGGAGGTTGCCCCCGCCGGCGCAGTCGGCCAGCACGATGTGGCCGTCGCCGCGCTTGAGGACGATGTTCTGCTCGGCCAGGATCTTGTCGGCGTTCGGGTAGTTGTAGTCCTCGACGGCGTAGCCGGGCGCGGCCTCGGCGACGGCCTCGGTCGCGGAACCGGCGGCGGTACCCGCGTCGCCCTGGGCGAGCACGGCCCATGCCAGGGCACCGGCGGTGGCGGCCGCGCCCAGCACGCGCACGAATGAGCTGCGTATCTTCATCACAGTCCTAGAGTCGACATTCTTTGGGTTGGAGCTCTTTGTCGAAGCGGGCATTCGGCACGCTCGTCCAAAGGGGTGCGGTGAGCTTTCACCACGCCTTCGTAATGGCTCGCAATGCGGCCCGACGAGAGGCGTCCGGAAAGAAGGGGGGAAGGGGGTAAGGGCGCGAAGGGAAGCTCCGCGTCCTTACCGCCCTGTGCTGTCAGGTCATAGAGCTGTTTCAGCTCTTCTTGTTGAGCTTCTGCGTGATCGGTCCGTCCGGATCGGACCGGAAGTACAGCGTGTCCTGATCGTCCACGTACAGCTGGATTCCGCCGAGCTTGCCGAGCCCGCCGTCCTCGATGCCCAGGTAGACGAAATCGTCCGAGTCACCCGGATCCTCGTAGTCCCAGCTGCCGCTGAAGTCGGCCGGATCCGAGCCGTCGCTCGTCGTCACGCGGGTGGCCGAGAACGTGCCGTCCTTCGAGAGCTCGATCTGCCCGCCCTCGTCGTTGCGGTACACGCCGGGCAGCTTCCCCGGGTCGACCGGACCCGAGCACCCCGCGACGAGCACCGCGGACGCGGCGAGCACGGCGCAGAGCCACCGCCCGCTTGCCCTCGTACGCATCACGGGCCGAGCGTGACGTTGAACTCGATCACCTGGCTCTTGGGCGACATCGGCCCCTCGTCACCGACGACCTTGTCGATGAAGGCACCGACGGTGTCGCTCCACCAGTCGGTGTAGCCGATGACCGGCGGGTGCGTCGCCGACTCGATGTCGGATTCGTTGTACGCGGTGTAACGCCAGGTGACCGAGCCGTCCGCGTTCTCCCGGATGGGAGTCATACGGACCTGGTGCGAGCCCAGGAACGTGTAGGCGAGGTTGCCGGTGAGGCCCGCCGTGGTGAGCGTGCCGTAGTCCGTGAGGTACTTCCCGGCACCGTCGAAACCGGAGAGCGAGTAGTCGTACTTGTAGGGGTGGCCCAGTTCGTACTTGCCGGTGCGCTGCCACTCCCTGAGGAAGTAGTCCAGGACCTTCTGCGTGTGCGAGTGGTCGCGGTAGATGCCGGTGAACTCGTCGTTCGGACCGAAACACTGCGTCCGGGCGCCGGTGCCGGTGAGCCAGCTCCACCCCAGCTCCCAGGGGTTGGTGCTGTTGCTGTGCTCGATCGGGTCGCCGTACGGCGTCAGACAGCTCTCGGCGCCGTCGGGAAGGGCGTTCTCGCCGTCGATCGGCACCTTCGAGTTGTTGATCGCTTCCTGGATCGCCTGCTGGATCGCGGCCTGGATGACCAGGATCCGCGCCTCGGTGGCGGCGGCGGCCGCCTCGGCGAAGGACTTGCCCGCCGCGAGCTCCGCCTGCCGCGCGACGGTCGCGGAACGCTGCGCGTCCAGGGCGTAGGAGGCGGCGGTCTCGGCGGAGCGTACGGCCCGGCTCGCCGCGTCCCGCGCCACGCTGCTCGCCCTGCGGGCGGCCGCGGCCGCGTTCGCCGCGGTCTGCGCCGACTTGGCGGCGGCGGCCGCGGAGGCTTCGGCGGCCTCCGCGTTCTGGCGGGCCTCCTCCGCGGAGGCCTTGGCGTCGGCCGCCCAGCCCTCGGCCTTGTCGGCCCACTCGGTGGCCTCCTCGGCGGCCTGCCGGGCGACGGCCGCGGCCTCGGAGGCGCGTGCCGCGTCCTCGAGCGCGTCCTGCGCGATCTTCGCCGCCCGTGCGATCGCCGCACGGATCGCGCTGATGTGCGTGGCGTGGTCGTGGTCGATGCGCGCGAACTCGTGCTGCGTCGTGCCGATGAACTGGCGCAGCATGTGGGTGTCGCCTTCGAGGGCGACCTTCGCCGCGGCCTGTACGTACGGGCCGCCGGACTCCAGGAGCGTGGTGGCCGCCACCCGGTCGTCCTCGTGGACGGCCGCGGCGCGCTCCACGTGCAGGAAGGTGTGCAGGGCCTCGGCGGAGCCGTCCGTCAGGGCGGCCTCGGCGGCACGCCGTACGGCGGTACCGGTGGAGTCGTTCGCGAGGAGCGTGGTGACCTCGACCTCGTTGTCGTCCCTGGCCGCCTCGACCGCGCCCTTCTCCAGGAAGGTCCTGATGGCGGCGGCGTCCTCGGTCCGCAGCGCCGCCACGGCGGCCTCGGCCACGTTCTGCGTGGAGATCGCGGCGGTGGCCGCGGTGTTCTCCGCGTTGTCCTGCTGCAGTGCGAGGACCCGGTCGGCCTCGATCCAGCGCAGTACGTCCTCGTCCGAGCCGGCCAGCGCGAACTCGGCGGCCTCGCGGGTCCACGTGCCGGACCGGTCCAGAAGCAGGACGGCGGCCTGCCGGCCCTTGTCCACGGCCTCCCCGGTCCGGCCGGCGGCGAGCGCCGCCTCCATCGCGGTGATCAGCGCGACCAGTTCGTCGGACAGCCGCGCCTCCTGCGTGCGCTCCCGGTTGGCCCGCTCCAGACGGTCGGTCTCCTCCTTCCGCTGCTGCCTGGCGACCTCGATCGCTTCCTCGGTCTCCTCGTCCAGCCGGGCGATCTCGGCCTCACGGGCCTCCTTCTCGACCTCCCGCGCCTCGGTGACCGCGTCGTACGCCTTGTTCGCGGCTTCCACGGCGGCGTTCGCGGCGGCGGTGGAGCGGTTGGCGTAGTCCACGGCTTCGCCGGCGTGCCGGTACGCCTCCTCGGCGGCATCGGCCGCCTTCTCGGCGTGGTCGGCCGCGCTGTCGGCGGCGGCGGACGCGGTACGCGCGGCGGCGGCAGACCTGTGGGACAGGGCCGAGGCCCGGCTCGCGGCCGCCGTGGCCCGGCCGGCGGCGGCCTCCGCGATCGCGGCCTGGCGCTGCGCCTCGGCGGCCTGGGACTGCGCGGCACCGGCGGACACGGCGGCGTCGGCCGAAGCGCGGGCGGCGGCGGCCGAGTCGACCGCGGCACCCGCGGCGGCGTTGCCCGCGGCCTCGGCCGCGTCGGAGGCGAGGGCCGCGAGCTTGGCCTTCGCGGCCACGGTGCGCACCCAGTCGACCATGACCCGCGCGGCCTTCGCCGCCTGGTTGGCGGCCTCGGCCATGTTCGCGTTCTTGGAGGCGCTGATCGCGGCGTGGTAGGCACGCGATGCGGCGCGCCCGGCGGCAGCGGCCGCCGCTGCGGCGGCGTTGGCCGCGGCCACGGAGCGCCGGGCCGCGGCCTGCGCGGTACGCGAGGCGGACACCGCGGTCGACGCGGCGGCCGCGGCCCCCTGGGCGGCCCGCGCCGCCTTGTTCGCGGCCCTGGCCGAGCGCTGCACGTCCTGCTCGGCGGCCTGCGCCTCGGCCTTCGCCTCCAGCGCGGCGGCCTTGGCCTTCCCGGCGGCCTCGACCGCCTGCTGGGACAGCTCGACCGCCTCGTCGGTCTTGAGCTCGGCGCGCCGCCCCTCCGACTCCACGATCTTGACCAGCTGCTGGATCTCCGCCGACTCCTCGTCCCGCGCCCGGGCGATGTACTGCCCCGTCGTCAGGAACCACTGGATCGCCCGCGGCGATCCGTCGTCGAGCGCCCGCTCCGCGTACTCGCGCACCTGCGGCGAGGCGGTCACGAGGATGGAGGTCACCTGGACGCGCTGGTCCTCGTCGTGCGCGTCGTACTGACCGGTGCTGAGGAAGTCCCGCAGCGCGAAGTCCGTACCGGTCGCGAGCGCTTCGGAGGACTCACGCTTCACGGCCTTGCCGCCATGCGCGTTGACCGTGGTCACGGCCACTTCGAGGTCCTCGTGCACCGCCGAGTCGAAGCCGCCCCGCAGATAGGCGGCGACCGCCGCCTCCCCGCCGGACAGCGCCTGCCCGATCCCGGCACGCGTCGCCTTGCCCGCGCTGACCAGGGCCTCGGTGAGAGTGAACCGGTTGTCCTCGGCCGTGGCCGCCGGCAGCCTCTCGCCGAGGAAGGCGGTCACGTCGTCCGCGCTGCCCACGAGCGCCGCCGCCGCGGCCGTGCGCACCGCGCGGCCGCCGGTCCGGTACGCCTGCACGACCTTGCCGCGGTCGGTGTCGGGCAGCCCCGTACCCCCGTCGGGCTCCGCCGTGTCCGCCGCGTACGCGGGGCCGGACCCGAACAGCCCCAGGGGCACCGCGGTACCTGCCGCGATTCCGCCGAAAATGCCCAGTGACTGACGTCTGCTGAATACCCGTGGTGATGGTGACACCAAGACTCCCTTCTCGGACAACACGAGGGGAAATCTCGCCGCTCCCCCTGCGGTTCAAGTGCTCTATCGAAGCGGGGGATTGACTACCCGTCCAATGCAGAAAACGGGCAGAAATTGGGTAATCCGCGAGCGTGCACCGTGATGTGTGTCACGACCCGAAATGGTTGTAGCGATCTTGGTAACGAATTGATGGAGAGCGAATTGGATGGCCGCCCCGTACGACGACGTCGGCCTTCAAGGCCACCACCGGGTCTTGAAGGCCGACGTCAGGTGCACCTCAGGGGTACTGCACCACCTTCGACGGCACGGTGTCCGTGCCCGACGTGGGTGAACCCGTGTCGTTGATGACGCACTCGTACTGCCCGTTGCCGCCGAGCGACACCACGAGCAGCCCGTGGAAGCGCACCCCGGAACGGTTCGGGGCGGCGAAGCCGTGGTGCTGCACGATGGAAGGGTTCACGTTGTAGTAGCAGTAGCTGCCCAGGCCCCAGCCCTCGTGCTCGGTGACGTCGTCGCCGACCTTGTAGGCGGCGTAGCCCTTGACCGAGCCGTTCTGGATCGCGGCCTGGTCCGGGGCGTCGTACGCCTTCTCGTTCTGGAAGAAGACGGTGCGGCCCCGCTCGCCGTTCCACTGCACGTCGTACTTGTTGAAGTGCTCCACGAACAGGCCGGTGATCAGAACGTCGTCGCCGTTGACCACCACGCCGTAGTCGGCGCGGTTGGTCTCCCAGCCGACGCCGTCGCCGTGGTCGGCGCGCCACACCCAGGTGTGGTCGACGATGGTGTGCCGGCTGTTGACGACCAGGCTCGTGGTCGCCTTGCCGGGGCCCGCGCCGCCGATCCGGACGAACACGTCCTGCACGGTGGTCGGGTTGGCCGAGTGGTCCGCGGACGCCCCCTCGGGCCCGACCTCCAGCAGGGTCGCGGAGTTCACCGGACCGGCGTCCACGAGGAACCCGGCCAGTCGGACGCCGTCCACGTCGGCGACCTTCAGCGCGGTGACGCCGTTGTCGGGAATGAGCGTGGCGTAGCCGAGGCCGAGGACGACCGTGCCCGCCCGCTTCACGTCCAGGGTCCGGTCGAGGTGGTAGATCCCCGGCGTCAGCAGCAGGTGCAGGCCCTCCTCCAGTGCCTGGTTCAGGGTGGCCGCCGAGTCGGCGGGCTTGGCCACGTAGAACTGGGTCAACGGCAGGGAGGTGCCGCGCGGGGTGCCGTTGCCCCAGGAGACGCCGCGGGCGTCGGTGCGCTTCTCCGGCAGGAAGACGCGGTACTCGTCGCCGTCGAGGTACAGGAACGGCTTCTCCCGGGAGACGGGCGTCGTCTCCAGGGTCGTGTACGGCGGTTCGGGGAAGCTCTGCGCGGGCGCGCCCTCCACACCGGAGAACACCATGTTCCACACGGCGTTGAGCCAGCCGCCGACCGAGCTGTCCCGGGTGTACCACTGCTGCTGGGAGTACGGGCCGACCGTGCCGTCGATCCGGCTGTCGGCGATGTAGCCGCCGCTGGCCCAGCCGTAGCCGTCGGGGGCGAGGTTGAGGCCGCCGCGCACGTGCATGCGCCGGAAGGGCGCCGCCTGCGAGACCGCCCAGCGGTTGGTGCCGCTGACCGGGACCAGCGCGAGGTTCTCCGCCGAACGCCAGAAGTTCTGCGTGGCGTTGCCGTCGAACCAGCCGGCGTCGACCGTGACGTCACCGTTGATGGTGGTGTCGTCGGGGGAGAGACCGAGGCCCGCGATCGAGGTGTAGAAGCCGAGCTGGGCGTTGAGGCCGCTGTAGGTGCCGGGCTTGAACAGCAGCGCGTAGCGGCCGGTGCCGAACTGGGCGGACTCCTGCTGCTTGAAGATCTCGTCCAGCCTGCCCTGGATGTTCGCCGTGGACGGGTCGAAGACGATGACGTTCGGCCCGAGGTCGCCACCGCCGGGCAGGGCACGAGGGCCGTCGGGGGAGTCGGCGGCGGCGGTTCCCGCGCCGGCGAGTGAGGCCAGCACGGGTGCCGCGGCGGCCGCCGCGAGGAGGCTGCGGCGCCGTACCCCGGAGGGCTCGGGCGCGGCGGAGGGCGTGGGGGAGGGTGTGGGGGAAGAGGGCATGCGGGCGGCTCTCCTTGTTCGGAAAGTGAACGAAGTGGGGGTGAGGGAGCGCTCTCTGGGTGTGCATGCTTCATCCGCCCGCCACGGGACGTCAAGAGTTGTGACCGGTTCTTGTGTGCTGCGTTCAACAAGTGGGGACACAAAGCGTGTTGGTCCGAACCGCGGTTCCTTCTGCCGCATCCCTTGACACCCTCCCCTCGTGCCCTCAACACTCCGAGTCGGGAGAGCGCTCTCCGAGAATTTCCCCGACCTTCTCAGGAGGTCTCCATGCCACGGAGATCGAAAGTTCTGTCCGGCACCCTCGTCGCGAGCGCGTTACTGCTGACCTCGATCGGCATCGGCACGGTCGCCGCCAACGCGGACACGCCCGCCGCGTCCGCGCCGTCCGCCCCGGCCCGAGCCGCGCACACCGGGCACACCATGGCGGTCTCGACCGCCGCCGCGCCCGAGGACCCGGACGGCGACGGCTACATCCCCGCCAACCCGCCGGTCACCGGTGTCACCCCGTCCACGAAGGAGCCGCCGCACCGCTACTTCCACGAGTTCCAGGCCAACTGCGGGGTCAGCCACACCGCGCCCGACGACCCGATCGTCTACGCCCAGCAGCCCGGGAAGTCGCACGACCACACCTTCATGGGCAACACGACGACCGACGCGTACAGCACCACCGCCTCGCTCGACGCCGGATCCACCACCTGCCTGGCGCCCGGCGACCGCTCGGGCTACTGGATGCCGACCATGTACGACGGCGACCGCCCGGTGCTCCCGGTCGGCCCGCAGACCATCTACTACAAGGCCGGCGTCACCGACTACACCAGCGTGCGCCCCTTCCCGAAGGGCCTGCGCTACGTCGTCGCCAGCCCGATGCAGAGCGCGCAGGAGTTCCGCGACCACCCCGGGTTCGTCGAGGGCTGGGAGTGCGGCGACAGCTTCTTCAACGTCGACTTCCCCACCGACTGCCCCGAACGGCAGGACGTCCAGGTCAACATCCGCCTCCAGGCACCCAGTTGCTGGGACGGCAAGAATCTCGACACCCCGGACCACAAGAGCCACATGGCCTATCCGGTGGTCAACCCGGGGACCAACAACAACATCTGCCCGGCCGACCACCCGGTCGCCCTGCCGATGATCGAGTTCAAGATGGCCTTCCCGGTCAACGGCGACCTCTCCCGGGTACGGCTGGCCAGTGGTGCGAGCTACTCGTTCCACTACGACTTCTTCAACGCCTGGGACGAGGCGACCCTGGACGCCATGGTCGGCCACTGCATCGTCGGCGGGCTGCAGTGCGACGCGCGCGGTTACGACCAGACCCACCCGGAGGCCGGAGCGGCGCTGAACGAGGACTACGAACTGCCCTGACCGCGCCTCGGCCCATGAGACCGGCCCGGTCGTCCCCGCCCCCGCCACGGCCGGGCCGCCCCCCATACCCCGCAGACCGGAGACACACCCCGATGAGCCGACTCCGTACCCCCACCAGCAGACTCACCGCCGCCAGCAGACTCACCGCCCCCCTGACCGCCGGCCTGCTCACGCTCGGCGCGCTCACCGCCCTGCCCGCCGCGCAGGCACACGCCGCCGGCAGCGTCGTGAAGGTCACCGGAAGCCAGGGCAACTGGCAACTGACCGTGGACGGCAGCCCGTACACGGTCAAGGGCCTCACCTGGGGTCCGTCCCCCGCCGACGCCGACCGGTACATGCCCGACCTGGCCTCCATGGGCGTCAACACCATCCGCACCTGGGGCACCGACGCGAGCAGCCGCCCGCTCCTCGACTCCGCCGCCGCCCACGGCGTCAAGGTCATCGCCGGGTTCTGGCTCCAGCCCGGCGGCGGCCCGGGCAGCGGCGGCTGCGTCGACTACCTCACCGACACCGCGTACAAGGACCAGATGCTGGCCGAGTTCCCGCGCTGGGTCCAGGAGTACAAGGACCACCCCGGCGTCCTGATGTGGAACGTCGGCAACGAGTCGGTGCTCGGCCTGCAGAACTGCTACAGCGGTGACGAGCTGGAGCGCCAGCGCGACGCCTACACGAGCTTCGTCAACGACGTCACCAGGAAGATCCACGCCGTCGACCCGAACCACCCGGTCACCTCCACCGACGCGTGGGTCGGCGCCTGGCCCTACTACCAGAAGAACGCCCCGGACCTGGACCTGTACGCGGTGAACTCCTACGACGCCGTGTGCGACGTGCGCTCCGCGTGGGAACAGGGCGGCTACACCAAGCCGTACATCGTCACCGAGTCCGGACCGGCCGGCGAGTGGGAGGTGCCGGACGACGCCAACGGCGTACCGAAGGAACCCACCGACGAGGCCAAGGCGCAGGGCTACACCGACGCGTGGAACTGCGTCACCGGGCACCGCGGAGTCGCCCTGGGCGCGACCCTGTTCCACTACGGCACCGAGTACGACTTCGGGGGCATCTGGTTCAACCTGCTGCCCGCGGGCCAGAAACGGCTGTCGTACTACGCCGTGAAACGGGCCTACGGCGGCGACACCTCCGGCGACAACACCCCACCGGTGGTGAGCGGCTTCGGCGTCGAGGGCGACGCGGGCAAGGTGCAGGCGGGCAAGGACCTGGTCCTCACCGTGCGCGCCACCGACCCGGACGGCGACCCGATCGCGTACGAGGTGCTGGCCAACAGCAACTACGTCGACCAGAGCAAGCAGCTGACCACGCTTCCCGTCACCGATCTCGGCGGCGGACGCCTCGGGGTCACCGCCCCCGACCGGCCCGGCGTCTGGAAGCTGTACGTCAAGGCCACCGACGGCAGGGGCAACGTCGGCGTCGAGACCCTCTCGGCGCGGGTGGTGCCGCCCGCCGTGGACGGCACGAACGTCGCCCTCGGCAAACCGGCCACCGCGTCCTCCTTCCAGCCCAGCTACGGCGACTGCCCCTGCACCGCCGCCAACGCCGTGGACGGGAACCCGGACACCCGGTGGGCCAGCGACTGGAGCGACCCGCAGTGGCTCCAGGTGGACCTCGGCACCCGCACCGCGTTCCGGCACGTCCAGCTGTACTGGGAGTCCTCCTACGCCAAGGCCTACACCGTCCAGACCTCGGACGACGGGCAGAACTGGCGGACCGTGTCCACGGTGACCGACGGCAACGGCGGCGTCGACACCCTCGACGCGTCCGGCGCCGGCCGCTACGTACGCGTCAACGGCACCGCGCGCGGCACGGGTTACGGCTACTCGCTGTACGAGTTCGGCGTCTACGCCTGACGCCGGGGGGACGAGTCGGAAGGGGGAGACCCGGGTGGGGACGAGTGACGAAGAGATCGACCGGCTGCTCGGAAAACTGACACCACGCGCCCGCGCGCTGCTGCTGAACGGCGCCACGACCTGGCGCACGAGGGCGGAACCGGCGCTGGGGCTACGGGAGTTGGTGATGTCGGACGGACCGGCGGGCGTACGGGGCGAGGCCTGGGACGAGCGGAGCACCTCCCTCCTCCTGCCCTCCGCCTCGGCGCTCGCCGCCACCTGGGACGACGCCCTCGTCGAAGACCTCGGCGGCCTGCTCGCCGCCGAGGCCCGGCGCAAGGGCGTGGCCGTCCTCCTCGCCCCGACCCTCAACCTGCACCGCAGCCCGCTGGGCGGCCGGCATTTCGAGTGCCTCTCCGAGGACCCCGAGCTGACCGGCCGGATCGGCGCCGCGCTGGTCCGCGGGATCCAGGCGCACGGCGTCGCCGCCACCGCCAAGCACTACGTGGCCAACGACTCCGAGACCGACCGCCTCACCGTCGACGTGCGGGTGGGCGAACGCGCGCTGCGGGAGGTCTACCTGGCCCCCTTCGAGGCGGCGGTGGCCGCCGGGGTCCGGCTCGTCATGGCGGGGTACAACGCGGTCAACGGCACCACGATGACCGCGAACGCCCTGCTCACCGACCCGCTGAAGAGCGAGTGGGGCTTCGACGGCGTCGTCGTCTCCGACTGGGGCGCGGTGCGCGCCACCGCCGACACCGCCCGCGCCGGGCTCGACCTCGCCATGCCGGGACCCGACGGCCCCTGGGGCGAGGCGCTGGCCCGCGCGGTGGCCGAGGGCGCGGTGCCCGAGCCGGCCGTCGACGACAAGGCACGGCGCCTGCTGCGCCTCGCGGCGTGGCTGGGCGCGTTGGACGAGCGCGACGCGTTCCGGTCGCCGGACCCGGACAGACCGGCTGCCTCGCCGGTCCCGCTTCTGCCGTCCGGTGCGAGGGATGCGTCGGTCATGCCTCTTCCGCGCGGCGCGCAGGGCCCGCCGTACCGGGATCCGTCGCCTGGCGTGGAGGGATCGCCGGGCCGGGGGGCGGGGGTCTCATCGACTTCGGCCGTCTCGCCGGGTGCGGGCGGTGCTGCGGGCCGGGCTCCGTGGCCCGGTGCGGAGGGCGTCCCGGACCGGGGCCCGGCGCACGGTGCGGAGCCGTCCGGGCCCGGTCCGCGGTGTGCCGGGGACGGCGGGGCGCTGGTCCGTCGTGCCGTCGCCGCCGGTGCCGTGCTGCTGGCCAACAGGGGCGTCCTGCCGCTCGACCCCGAGCGCCTCGGGACGGTCGCCGTGATCGGCGCGCATGCCGCGCGGACCCGTACCCAGGGCGGAGGCAGCGCGGGCGTCTTTCCCCAGGACGAGGTGTCCGTCCTCGACGGCATCCGGGCCGAACTGCGCGGCCGGGCCCGCGTCGTGCACGTCCCGGGCCCCCGCCCGGACGGACCCGCTCCTCCGCTGGACCCGGGCACCTGCACCGACCCGCGCTCCGGCCTGCCCGGCGTCCTGCTGCGGATGCTCGACGAGGACGGCCGCGAGTTGTACGCCGAACGGCGGCGCGGCGGGCGTCTGCTGGAGCCCCGTCTGGTACCGGGGGCGCACACCGTCGAGATCGGGGCCCGGCTGCGCCCCCGCACCGGTGGCTCCTGGTCCCTGGGCGTGGCCGGCTTCGGCCGGATGAGCCTGACGATGGACGGACGCACCCTGCTGGCGGGCGACTTCCCACCGCCCACCGACGACCCGGCGGTGGTGCACGTCAACCCGCCCGCCCAGTACGCCACGGCCGACCTCACCGCCGGCCGGGACACCCTGCTGGTGGCCCGCCGAGAGCTGGCACCCGGCACCGGCCGGGCGACCGTCCTCGTCGCGGCCCCGCCCGCCCCGGACGTGGTCGCGTCGCTCGCCGAGGCCGCCCGCGCGGCGGGTGCGGCGGACGCGGCGGTCGTGGTCGTCGGCACCACCGAGCACGGGGAGTCGGAGGGCTACGACCGTACGAGCCTGGCGCTCGGCGCCACCCAGGACGCGCTGGTCCGGGCCGTCGCGGCCGCCAATCCGCGCACAGTCGCCGTCGTCAACAGCGGCGGCCCGGTGGAACTGCCCTGGCGGGAGGAGGCGGGCGCGGTGCTGCTGGCCTGGTTCCCCGGACAGGAGGGCGGCGGTGGACTGGCCGACGTGCTCTTCGGACGCGCCGAGCCGGGCGGACGGCTGCCCACCACCTGGCCGGCCGTCCTCGCCGACGCCCCGGTCACCCGCACCCGCCCCGAGGGCGGCGGCCTCGACTACGACGAGGGCCTGCACCTGGGCCACCGGGCCTGGCTGCGCCACCACCGCCCGCCCGCCTACTGGTTCGGCCACGGACTCGGCTACACCACGTGGCTGTACGAGGAGCTGACCGTCCCGCCGGTGACCCGGGCGGGCGACGACCTCACCGTGCGGGTGCGGGTGCGCAACACCGGTGTGCGGCCGGGCCGGGAGGTCGTTCAGGTGTACCTCGCGCGGCCCGCCTCCGCGCTCGACCGTCCCGTGCGGTGGCTCGCCGGGTACACGGCGGTGCGGGCGCGCCCGGGGGAGACGGTGACGGCGTCGGTACGCGTCCCGGCGCGGGCCCTGCGCCACTGGTCGGTGCGGGAGCACGCCTGGCGCACGGAGGCGGGGCCCTGCCGGGTGCTGGCCGGGCGGTCGGCGGGGGACGTGCCGCTGGTCGCGGACCTGGAGGTGGTGCCGCCGTCGTCCGCGTGAGAGCGCGGAGAGCGGGGGAGGGCGGAGAGCGGGGAGAGCGCTCTACCGTGCGCCTGACCCGGCCGGTTAGGGTGCGGGCATGAGCAGACAGGCCCCGACCCTGGAGGACGTGGCCCGGGAGGCCGGTGTCTCCCGGGCCACCGTCTCGCGGGTGGTCAACGGCGTCCGCAACGTGGACCCGGCCATCCAGGACCTGGTCCGCCGGGCCATCGAACGGACGGGGTACGCACCCAACCAGGCCGCCAGGCAGCTGGTGACCCGGCGTACGACCACCGTCGCGCTGGTCGTCTCGGGCGCGGGCGACGCCTCGGACACGGAGCAGAACGCGTTCGCCACGCGGGTCTTCGCCGACCCGTTCTTCGGCCGCGTCGTCGGCGGCGTGGTCGGGCACCTGAGGCCCCGCAGGATGCATCCGGTGCTGATGTTCGCCGAGACGCCCGAGGCCCGGCAGGAGGTCGTGGCCTACCTCAGGCAGGGCGGCGCGGACGGAGCGCTGGTGGTGTCCACGCACCCCGACGACCCGCTGCCCGCGCTGCTCGCCGGCGCCGGACTGCCGGCGGTGCTGTTCGCCCGTCCGGGCCGCCCCGTGCCGCTCAGCTACGTCGACCTGGCCCACCGCGACGGCGGCCGGCTCGCGGCCGAGCACCTGCTGGAGCGGGGGTGCCGCCGGATAGCCACCGTCGCGGGCCCGCTGGCGGTCGCGGCCAGCCAGGAGCGCCTGGCCGGCTTCCGCGACACCCTGGCCCGGCACGGGCACCCGTACGTGCCGGTGGCCGAGGGCGGCTTCACGGTGGACAGCGGCATGGCCGCGATGACGTCACTGCTCGCCGAACACCCCGACACCGACGGCGTGTTCACCGCCAACGACCTGATGGCCCAGGGCGCCGTCCAGGTGCTGCGCGACCATGGACGCCGGGTGCCGCAGGACGTCGCGGTCGTCGGTTTCGACGACTCCAGCGTGGCCGTCACCTGCCGGCCCCGGCTGACCACCGTGCGGCAGCCGGTGGAGGAGATGGCGGCCACGATGGCACGCCTCCTCGACGAACACATCAGGGGCACCCGCGGCGAGCCCACGTCGGTGATCTTCGACCCGGAGCTGGTGGTACGGGACTCGGCGTAGCGCGGGCGGTCCGGGTCAGGGGATCGCGGCCTCGATGTGGGCGAGGTGGGCGGCGAGGATCTCCGCGAAGGCGGCGCCGCGGTCCGCGCCCAGCGGGCGGATCTCACGGGCGAAGTGGGCCAGCGCGGGGAAACGCTCGGGGTCGGCGCCCAGCACCGCGACCCGGAACTGCTCCATGCCCTGCTCGTGCTCCTCGGCGCCGACGGCGCCGAATCCGCCCTCGGCGGTGATCAGCGAGGAGATCAGGATCACGAGCCGGTGGTAGCGCGCCGGGACCTCGTCGTCGGGCAGGCCCGAGGCGCGCAGGGCCCGCAGCACCTCTTCCATCATCAGCCGGGAACCCGTGCCGCCGGACCCGTGGCGCCCCCAGACCGCGGCGAGCTGCGGCTGCTGCCCGAAGGCCTCCCGCAGTCGCAGGGCCACGGCGGTGAGGCGCTGCTTCCAGTCACCCTCGGGCCGGTAGCCGTCCATGGCGGACAGCAGGATCCGGTCGGCGACCGCGCGCAGCAGCTCGGTCTTGTTGCGGAAGTGCCGGTAGAGGCTGGAGGAGTCGGTCCCCAGCGCCGCGGCGAGCTTGCGCACGCTGAACGTCTCGGCGTCGCCCGCGAGCAGCAGCTCCGCCGCCGCATCCAGGATCTGCTCGGTCGACCAACGCCTTCGGCCTGCCATCTTGCCCCTCTCGTCGGGAGTAGTCTAACCCATGCACTTGCCATTGCACGCACCGCGTGCATACTGAGGACGCATGCTTGCCGGAGGAACGGAACGGCAGGGGGAGGCGAAGGGGAGAGGTGGACATGAACGAGAGCGCTGCTGTGGCACGACCGCCGCTACCGGACTTCGACGCGATCACGACCGAGGAACTCATCGCCTACCGCGCGGCGGAGAACCGCTACCGGACGTCAGGTCCGGCGCGGGCCATCCTCGGGGAACCGGACCCGGGAGCCGCGATCCGGTGGCAGCACGTCGCGCTGCCGGGCCGCGACCTCCCGGTGAGGGTGTACCGGCCGCTGCCGACGGCCGAAGGCGAAGCCGCCGACCGGACAGGTCTGCCGCTCGTGGTCCACGTCCACGGAGGCAGCTTCGTCGGCACGGCGGCGCAGTGCGACTGGACCAACAGCCACCTCGCGGCCCGACTGCCCGCGGTCGTCGTCTCGGTCGAGCACCGTCTCGTCGCCCCGGGCAGCACGCTCACGGACGCCGCGGACGACGGCTGGGACGTACTGCGGCATGTGTGGAGCCACGCCGAGCGGTGGGGCGTCGACCCGTCGCGCACGGCCGTCTTCGGCGAGAGCTTCGGCGCACTGATCAGCGCCCTGACTGCGATCCGCGCCCGGGACGACGGCCTGCGGCTCAGGGCGCAGGTGCTGGTCAACCCCGCGGTCGACCTGACCGCGGCGATGTACGACTACCCCTCGATCGCCGAACACGTGGACACCCCGACCCTCGCTATGCCCCAACTCAGGCTCCTGGAGCGGCTCGCCGTCCCGCCGGGAACCGACGCCCGCGCCTTCTCGCCGCTGTACGCGGACGACCTGAGCGGTCTCGCCCCCGCGCTGATCGTGGTGCCGACCCGCGACCCGCTGGCCGATCACGGGCGCCGGTATGCCGATCGGCTGCGCACGGCCGGGACGCCCGTACGACTCGACGAACACCGAGGAGCGGGGCACGCGTTCCTGACCCTGCCCGGTGTGGAACCGCGGGCCGGGGCGGCCCGGTCGGAGATCCACGCCTTCCTCCGTGCGGCCCTGACGGCGTGACCGCGGAACGCATTCGACACGAGGCAACGCAGAGCGGAGCGGTGAACACAACAAGCCATGGCCGAGGGGCACTCGGAGCGATGTACGCCGGGCTGGGGCTGACCGTCGTCGTGGCGGCGGCCCCGTACGCGGAACTGGCCGGCGGCCATCTGCTGGCCGACCACATCAGGGCCGGTTGTCCCACGTACCCGCAGACCCGGATCGACTCGGCCGTCACCACCTGCCTGGTCCTGCTGACCGTCGTCGGAGCCCTCGGCGCTCTCGCCCGGCTCTGGTCGATATGGGCCGTCAGGGTGGGCAAGCCATGGGCCCGGTCGGCCGCGACCGTGCTGTTCGCGCTCGGCGCGAGCGCCGGGTCGACCGGGCTGCTCGCCAAGGACACCTCCGGTGCGACGGGCCTGCCGTCGGCGCTGGGCCGGGCACTCGTGGCACCCTGCCTGGCAGGCCTCCTGGCCGTCACACGGCTGTGGTGGCGACCCCGACCGGAATGACATCGGAGGAGAACACGGTGAAACGCATCGGCATCGTCGGAGTGGGCGAGATCGGCAGAGCCGTCGTGACGGGTGTGCATCACGGCGGCGCTGCGCCGGAGGTGTTCCTCTCCCCGCGGAGTGCCCGCACGGCCGCGGAGCTGGCCGAGCGCCACGAGGGTGTAATGGTGTGCGGCGACAACCAGGAAGTGGTGGACCGCTCCGAGATCGTGATCCTCGCGATGCGCCGCGAGCAGTGCGGCGACGCACTCGCCGGAGTGCATGTGGGGGACGACAAGATCCTGGTCAACGTGATGGCAGGGGTAAGCAACGACAACCTGCGCGAGACGCTCGGCACCAACGCCCCGCTGGTCCGGGCCATCCCCCTGCCGACCATCCGCGAGCGCCGTTCCGTCACGGTGGTGTACCCCTCGCACCCCGAGGTGGACTCCTTCTTCGAGCAGTTGGGCGGGGCGCTCCCCGTCGCGGACGAGGCGGCGTTCGACGTCCTGTCCGCGCTGACCGGGACGCTCACCACCCACTACGCGTATCTCGCCACGCTCGCTTCCTGGGCCGCGGGCCACGGCATCGCCCCGGACGACGCGGACCGCTACGTCCGCGGCCTCTTCCAGGGCGTCGGCCGCTCCCTCGGTGACGAGTCGCGTTCGCTGGACCGGCTCGCCGCCGACCACGAGACGCCGAGGGGGAACAACGAGCGCATCCGTACCACCTGGTTCGACCCGGCCAACGCGGCGGCCCTCACGAAGGCCCTCGACGGCCTCCTCACCGACTTGGCGCAGCCGGGGCGGCGGTAGTCGCGCGGCCCGCCTCACGTACGGCCGCCAAAAGCGGCGGGCGGTGGACCGACGGCCCCGCCGCGGCCCGAACCCTCGCCCCGCTGCCCCGCCAGCCTCCCCCCGAGGGCCGCCCGCCACGCCGGGGCCGGCGCGGGGGAGTCGACCGGCGGACGCCGGCCGCCGCGGGCGAAGAACGCCGCCAGGGGCAGGATCGCGGCGCCCACCGTCACCGCGTCGGGTCCCAGGCGGCCCAGCGCGATGCCCACCCGTGCGGCGGGGTGCCGCAGGGCGTGGGCGAGCGTGTGGGCCCGTACGGACTCCAGGAAGACGGGGCCCAGTTGGAGTCCGGCCCAGCCGCCCACCAGGATCCGCTCGGGCTGGAAGAGGTTGACCAGGTCGGCCAGCCCCGCGCCCAGGTACTCGGCGGTCTCCGCGAGCACCCGCGACGCCACCGGGTCCGGTTCGCCCCCGTCCCCCGGCCTGGCCGCGGACAGCATGGCGGTCAGCGCGGCCTCCTCGTCGACGCCGGGCGGCGGCTGCCCGCCCGCCTCCCGCCAGCGCGCGAGCAGCGCCTCCGCCCCGGCGTACGCCTCCAGGCAGCCCCGGGCGCCGCAGCGGCAGCGGCGCCCGCGCACCCGTACCGTCAGGTGCCCCCACTCCACCGCCCGCCCCTGCTCGACCTCGTCGGTGACGACGCACGCGCCGACCCCGGAGCCGAAGAGCACGACCACGGCGTTGCGCGCGCCGCGTCCCCCGCCGAACCACATCTCGGCCTGCCCCAGCGTCCTGGCGCCGTTCTCGACGAACAGCGGTACGTCTGCGGGCAGTCGGCCCGAGTCCCGCAGCAGAGCCTCCAGCGGGGCCGCGTCCCAGCCGACGGTCTGGCCGTGCACCAGGGTGCCGTCGGCCGTGTGCTCGACGATGCCGGGGACACCGATGCCGACCCCCAGCAGCTCACCGCGGCCCTGCGTCCGGCCGCCCGTGCCGTCGGCGCCGAGCACCTCCGCGACCCCGTCGAGGATGTGCCCGGCGACGACACCGACGTCGTACGAGCGTGACCCGTGACCGGGCAACGCGCGTTCCGTCCGGGCCAGTTCGGACATCGACAGGTCGAAGAGCTCCACGCGTACACGGGTCTCGCCGACGTCGACCCCGACGAGGCGCCCGCGGTCCGCCGCGACGCGGACCAGGGTGCGCGGCCGGCCGCCGTCCGCGCCGAGGGTGCCCGCCTCCTCCACCAGTCCGTCGGCCATCAGCTCCGCGACCACGTTGCTGACAGAACCCGAACTCAGGCCCGCCGCCGAGCCCAGCGCGAGCCGGCTCATCGGCCCGTCGAAATACAACCGTTGCAGAACGGTGCTGCGGCTCTCCCGCCGCAGGTCACGGACCGTGCGCCCGCCGTGCCTGGCCATCCGGCCCCTTCCTCTGCCGCCCGCTCCCGCCCGTCGAACGTGTGCGAGACCTTGACGAGTCTTTCTCTCGGGGTTTAACTCACGTCCTAAATTAAGCCATGAGGCGCTTCGGAAGGGAAACAGCCGAAGCCGCCGTCGGGACTTACCGACCGACTCCCGGAAGGAACCCAGGAGCCATGCGCAGCATCCGAGCCGCGGCCGTAGGCGCCGTCACCATGTCTCTCGCACTCGCCGCCACGGCCTGCGGAGGGGGCTCCTCCTCGGGCGGCGGATCCAACGACTCGCCGAAGGAACTCACCTACTGGGCCTCCAACCAGGGCGCCAGCGTCGAGGTCGACAAGAAGGTCCTCCAGCCCGAACTCGACAAGTTCGAGAAGGAGACCGGCATCAAGGTGAAGCTGGAGGTCGTGCCCTGGTCCGACCTGCTGAACCGGATCCTCACCGCCACCACCTCGGGACAGGGCCCCGACGTCCTGAACATCGGCAACACCTGGAGCGCCTCCCTCCAGGCGACCGGCGCCCTGCTGCCCTGGGACGCGAAGAACTTCGAGAAGATCGGCGGCAGGGACCGCTTCGTCGACTCGGCGCTCGGCTCCACCGGCGTCGAGGGCCAGGACCCGGCCGCGGTCCCGCTGTACTCGATGGCCTACGCGCTCTACTACAACAAGCAGATGTTCGCCGACGCCGGCATCACCAAGCCCCCGGCCACCTGGGACGAGCTGGTGGCGACCGGCAAGAAGATCTCCAAGGACGGCAAGTGGGGCCTGGGCGCCGAGGGCTCCAACCTGTCCAACAACATCCACCAGGTCTTCGTCCTCGCCAAGCAGCACGGCGCCGACTTCTTCACCGCCGACGGCAAGCCCGACTTCACCTCCGACGGCGCCGTGGCCGCCGTCAAGCAGTACGTCGACCTGATGGCCCAGGACAAGGTCGTCGCGCCCGGCAACGCCGAGTACGCGCAGAACCAGTCCCTCAGCGACTTCGCCAAGGGCAAGACCGCGATGGTGCTGTGGCAGACCGCCTCCGCCACCTTCAAGACCATGGGCATGAAGGACGACGAGTGGGGCGTCGCCCCCGCCCCCGTCCCGTCCGGCACCCCCGGCGCCGGCCAGGCGACCAACTCCATGGTCGCCGGCATCAACATGGCCGTCTTCAAGAACAGCGACAACATCGACGGCGCCACCAAGTTCGTGAAGTTCATGACCGGTGACGCCGAGCAGAAGCTCCTCAACAAGGCCTACGGCTCCATCCCGCCGGTCAAGGCCGCCCAGTCCGACCCGGCGTTCAACACCCAGGCCACCGCCGTCCTGCGCGAGACCCTCGCCACCAGTGCCGCGGCGCTGCCCCAGGTGCCCGACGAGTCGCAGTTCGAGACCGCGGTCGGCACCGCCGTCAAGGAACTCTTCGCCGACGCCGCGAACGGACGCGAGGTGACCACCGAGTCCGTCAAGGAGAAGCTCGCCAAGGCACAGCAGCAGATGCCCAACAAGTGAGCGCCCCGACCTTCGACTTCGAACCGGCCCCACCGACTCCGACACGGACACGGACCTCGCCATGACCACCACGACCGCCTCGGCGCAGCCCGGCGAGCGGACGGTCGGCAAGAGCTCCCCCGGGACGGCGCGCGGACCCCGCCGCCGCCCCGGGCGGATCCGCCGCATCGGCCTGCCCTACCTGCTGCTCCTGCCGGCCCTGTTCCTCGAACTCCTCGTCCACCTGGTGCCGATGGTCATCGGCATCGTGATGAGCTTCAAGGAACTCACCCAGTTCTACATCCGCGACTGGACCACCGCCCCGTGGACCGGGCTCGACAACTTCACCATGTCGGTGGACTTCGACGCCCCCGTCGGCGAGGCGCTGCTCCACTCCTTCCTCGTCACCTGCGCCTTCACGATCCTCTCCGTCGGCCTGTGCTGGCTGATCGGCACCGCCGCCGCGATCTGCATGCAGGACGCCTTCCGCGGCCGGGGCCTGCTCCGCGCGATCTTCCTGGTGCCGTACGCCCTGCCGGTCTACGCGGCCGTCATCACCTGGGCGTTCATGTTCCAGCACGACAACGGCCTGGTGAACCACGTCCTGCACGACCAGCTGGGCCTCACCGACAAGCCCTCCTTCTGGCTGATCGGCGACAACAGCTTCGTCGCGCTGCTCGTCGTGTCCGTCTGGAAGGGCTGGCCGTTCGCCTTCCTCATCGTCATGGCCGGCCTGCAGAACATCCCCAAGGAGCTGTACGAGGCCGCCGCCCTCGACGGCGCCGGCGTCTGGCAGCAGATCCGCCGCATCACCCTGCCGTCGCTGCGCCCCGTCAACCAGGTCCTCGTCCTGGTGCTCTTCCTGTGGACGTTCAACGACTTCAACACGCCGTTCGTCCTCTTCGGCAAGGCGGCGCCGGAGGCCGCCGACCTGATCTCCATCCACATCTACCAGTCGTCGTTCGTCACCTGGAACTTCGGCGCCGGCTCCGCGATGTCGGTCCTGCTGCTGCTCTTCCTGCTGCTGGTGACGGGCGTGTACCTGTTCGTGACCTCCCGGGCCGCCAGGACCCCACGAGCGCCGCGGAAGCACGAGGAAAGGCAGACGGCCGATGTCTAGGTCCCCGATGGCGGCGCCGCGCTCCTTCACCTGGACCCGCCGCGTCTTCCTCACCCTGCTCACCGGCTTCGTCCTGCTGCCGGTGTACGTCATGGTGTCCAGTTCGCTGAAGCCGCTCGAGGACGTCTCCAGCCAGTTCCACTGGCTGCCGAGCAACCTCACCGTCCGCCCGTACATCGACATCTGGTCGACGGTCCCGCTGGCGAAGTACTTCGTGAACTCGCTGATCGTGGCGGGCGCGGCGACCGTCTGCTCCGTCGTCATCGCGGTCTTCGCCGCCTACGCCGTCAGCCGCTACGAGTTCCGCGGCAAGCGGGTCTTCTCGGTGACCGTCCTGTCCACGCAGATGTTCCCGGGCATCCTCTTCCTGCTGCCCCTGTTCCTCATCTACGTCAACATCGGCAACGCCACCGGCATCGCCCTGTTCGGCTCCCGCGGCGGCCTCATCCTCACCTACCTGACCTTCTCCCTGCCCTTCTCCATCTGGATGCTGATCGGGTACTTCGACTCGGTCCCCCGCGACCTGGACGAGGCGGCCCTGGTGGACGGCTGCGGGCCGCTGCGCGCCCTGTTCAAGGTCGTCGTGCCCGCCGCGATCCCCGGCATCGTCGCGGTCGCCGTCTACGCCTTCATGACCGCCTGGGGCGAAGTCCTGTTCGCCTCGGTGATGACCAACGACGCCACCCGCACCCTCGCGGTCGGACTCCAGGGCTACTCCACGCAGAACGACGTGTACTGGAACCAGATCATGGCCGCCTCGCTGGTCGTGAGCGTGCCCGTGGTCGCGGGCTTCCTGCTCCTCCAGCGCTACCTGGTGGCGGGCCTGACGGCCGGAGCCGTCAAGTGACCGGCATGCCCCAGCACCTTCACCCCCACCCCGAAAGGACCTTCGTGACCATCGACTTCGCCGCACTCCCGGACGACTTCCTGTGGGGCACGGCCACATCGGCGTACCAGATCGAGGGAGCCGTGGCGGAGGACGGACGTTCGCCGTCGATCTGGGACACCTTCTCGCACACCCCCGGGAAGATCGACAACAACGACCACGGCGACGTCGCCTGCGACCACTACCACCGCACCCACGAGGACATCGAGCTGATGCGGCGGCTGGGCACCAACGCCTACCGCCTCTCCGTCGCCTGGCCGCGCGTCCTGCCGGGCGGCGACGGCCCGGTCAACGCCAAGGGCCTGGCCTTCTACGACCGGCTCGTCGACGACCTGCTGGCCGCCGGCATCACCCCGTCCGTCACCCTCTACCACTGGGACCTGCCCCAGGCGCTCCAGGACCGGGGCGGCTGGCCGGAGCGGGCGACCGCCGAACACTTCGCCGCGTACGCCGCCGTCGTCGCCGAACGCCTCGGGGACCGCGTCGGCCACTGGGCCACCCTCAACGAGCCGCTGTGCTCGGCCTGGATCGGGCACCTGGAGGGCAAGATGGCCCCCGGCTGGACCGATCTGACGGCGGCCGTCCGCGCCTCCTACCACCTGCTCCTGGGCCACGGCCTGGCGATGGAGGCCATCCGCGCGGCGGCCCCGGAGGCGCGGGTGGGCATCGTCAACAACCTCTCCACCATCCACGCCGCCACCGACCGGGAGGAGGACCTGGCCGCCGCCCGCCGCATGGACGGCCACACCAACCGCTGGTGGCTGGACCCGGTCCACGGCCGCGGCTTCCCGGAGGACATGCGCGAGGTCTACGGCGTCGAACTCCCGGAGCGGCCCGGCGACATGCGGCTCATCGGCGCCGAACTGGACTGGCTGGGCCTGAACTACTACTTCCCCCAGACCGTCGCCGCCGACCCAGCCGGCCCCGCCCCGCACGTGCGCACCGTCCGCCGCGTCGGCGTCCCGCGCACCGGCATGGACTGGGAGATCGACGCCGGCGGGATCGAGGACCTGCTGCTGCGCCTGACCGAGGAGTACGGGCCGCGCAAGCTGTACGTCACCGAGAACGGCTCCTCCTTCCCCGACGTGGTCCGTCCCGACGGCACCGTCGACGACCCCGAGCGCCAGGCGTACCTGACCGCCCACCTCGCGGCCTGTGCCTCCGCCGCCCGCAGGGGAGCCCCGCTGGCCGGGTACTTCGCGTGGTCGCTGCTGGACAACTTCGAGTGGGCGTACGGCTACGACAAGCGCTTCGGCCTGGTCCACGTCGACTACGCGACCCAGGTCCGCACGATCAAGGGCAGCGGACACCACTACGCGGACATCATCGGCCGGGCGCGCGGGAGGGAGCGCAGGGCCGCCTGAGACCCCGTGGTGGGTGCGGATGCGGGAGTCCGCGCCCACCACGGTCCGTGCGCACGAACTGTTCTGGCCTGTCAGGTACATGACCACATTCACGGCATTGTCCAGTCGTCCCGAGGAGAGGAACCGCATGCCGTCCCGTACCCCCCGCACCCTTCTCACCGCCCTGACCGCGCTCGCCCTGCTGGCCGCGGTCCCGTCCCTCACCACCCCCACCCCGGCAGCCGCCCAACCGTCCGTCGCCGCGGCGGCCTGGGACACCGACCGCGCGGCCACCGCGTACGCCACCGACCCCGGCGCGGTCACCGCCTCGGCGAGCGAGAACGCCGGCACCGCGCCCGGCCTCGCCTTCGACGGCGACGGCGGCACCCGCTGGTCCAGCGACTTCACCGACGGCGCCTGGATCCGCGTCGACCTCGGCGCGACGATCCGCGTCGACCGGGTGACCCTGGACTGGGAAGCGGCCTACGGCAAGAGATACGTCCTGGAGGCGTCCACCGACGGCGCCGACTGGACGCCCTTCTACACCGAGACCGCCGGCACCGGCGGATCGGTCACCGCCCACACCTACCCGCAGGAGGTGCGGGCCCGCTACGTCCGCATGCGCGGCATCGAACGCGCCACCCCCTACGGCTACTCCCTCTACTCCTTCAAGGTCTACGGCGGCGAACCGGCCCCCGCCTCCGCCACCCGCGCCAACCTCGCCCTCCACCACCCCGCGTACTCGAACGTCTACCAGCACGCCGGGAACTCACCCGCGTTCGTCACCGACGGCGGCCGCCCCGCCGACCTCAAGGGCGACGCCACCCGCTGGTCCAGCGACTGGAACGCCGACCGCTGGGTCTCCGTCGACCTCGGCGCCACCTCCACCGTCGACACCGTGGACCTGTACTGGGAGGCGGCCTATGCCGTCGACTACGAGCTCCAGGTCTCCGACGACAACCGCACCTGGCGCACCGTGTACCGCCCCTCCGCCGCCGAGGTCGCCGCCCGCCGCGCCGACGTCAAGTCCCCCGGCGAGGCCACCGGCCGCCACGACACCGTGCGCCTGCCCCAGCCCGCCACCGGCCGCTACGTCCGCATGCTCGGCAAGGAACGCCGCTCCTTCTACAACCCGGCGCCCGCCACCGCCCAGTTCGGCTACTCCCTCTACGAGTTCGAGGTCTGGGGCACCGGAGGCAGCGCGACCGCCGCCTACCCGGCGCTGCCCGGTGAGCAGTCCGGCACCTACCGGACCACGTTCTTCGACGACTTCACCTCGGCCGCCCTGGACCGCGGCAAGTGGCGCGTCGTCCGCACCGGCACGGAGATGGGCTCCGTCAACGGCGAGTCGCAGGCCTACGTCGACTCGGCCGACACCGTCCGCCTGGAGAACGGCGCCCTGGTCCTGCGCGCCGATCACTGCAAGGGCTGCACCGAGGCAGGCGGCGGCACCTACGACTTCACGTCCGGCCGCATCGACACCAACACGAAGTTCGACTTCACCTACGGCCGGGTCAGCGCCCGCATGAGACTCCCCGTCGGCGACGGCTTCTGGCCCGCCTTCTGGCTGCTCGGCAGCAACGTCGACGACCCCTCCGTGTCCTGGCCGGCCTCCGGCGAGACCGACATCATGGAGAACATCGGCTACGGCGACTGGACCAGCAGTGCCCTGCACGGCCCCGGCTACTCGGCGGACGGCAACGTCGGCGCGCGCCAGGTGTACCCGGGCGGCGGCCGGGCCGACCAGTGGCACACCTACGCGGTGGAGTGGACGCCGACGGGCATGACGTTCTCCGTCGACGACCGGGTGGTCCAGGAGACGACCCGCAACAAGCTGGAGTCGACCCGCGGCGCCTGGGTCTTCGACCACGACCAGTACGTCATCCTGAACCTCGCGCTCGGCGGGGCCTACCCGGCGGGCTGGAACCAGGTCACCAGCCCGTACTGGGGGCTGCCGCAGTCCAGTGTGGACCGGATCGCGGCCGGGGGAGTGCAGGCCGAGGTGGACTGGGTGCGGGTGGAGCAGAAGGGGTAGCCCCGCCGGACCGGGCCGCCGCCGTGCGTCAGGCGCCCTTGCGTGCCACTCCGCCGTAGATGCCGATCGGCGGGGCGTCGGGGCGCCGCGCCTCCTCGGGGCGCCAGTCGGTGACCCGGACCAGCCCCGGCTCCTCCAGCGCGAAGTCCCCGAAAAGATCGAGGATCCGCGCGTGCGGGCGCAGGTTGAGGGACGCGGTGGCCTTGTTGTACACGGCCGCGGCGTCCTGACGCCGGTCCTCGTGGACGTCGCCCGTCGCGTGCGACAGGACGAGGTACGAACCGGCGGGCAGCGCGTCGCGCAGCGTGGCGACGATGCCCGCCGGATCCTGCGCGTCGGCCACGAAGTGCACCACGGCGACCAGCAGCAGCGCCACCGGCTGGTCGAAGTCGATGACCGCGCGCACCTCGGGATGGTCGAGGATCGCGCGGGGGTCGCGCAGGTCGGCCAGGACGACGGCGGTGTCCGGGTCGTCCGCCAGGGCCCTCGAATGGGTGGCGACGATGGGGTCGTTGTCGACGTACGCGACCCGGGTCCCGGGCGCCGCGGACCGCGCGATCTGGTGCACGTTGGGTTCGGTGGGCAGGCCGGTGCCCACGTCGAGAATCTGGCGGACTCCGCCCTCGGCCACCACGTGCCGCACCGCCCGGTGCATGAAGTGCCGGTTGGCGAGGACTCCCTCACGCACCTCGGGCGCCGCCTTCATGAACTGCTCGGCGGCCCTCTGGTCGACCTCGTAGTTGTCCTTCCCGCCGAGGAAGTAGTCGTACATCCGGGCGGGATGCGGCCTGCTCGTGTCGATCCGGTCGGGGTGGGCGGCGCTCTCGCCACTGCTCAGGGAGGTCATGCGGCCTGACTCCGTCCTCAACTCGTGGGCCACCCAAGGGCGTCGGAGCGATGGGCACCTGGGTGAGCGCCGGTCGGAACATCATCTTAGGCTGACGACCCGACGATGCCGTTCCGCGTACGGAGGAGTGTCCTGTGACCGCCGGTACACCCAGACCCCACATCGACACGAGCAAACCGCACCCGGCCCGCGTCTACGACTGGCTGCTGGGCGGCAAGGACAACTACCCCGTCGACCAGCGGGTCGGCGAGACCCTCCCCGAGGAGGCACGCGGCAACGCGGCCCGGAACCGGGCGTTCATGCACCGTGCGGCGGCCTGGCTGGCGAAGAACGGTGTCGACCAGTTCCTGGACATCGGCACCGGCATCCCCACCGAACCCAACCTGCACCAGATCGTGCAGGCGATCAGCCCGGCCGCCCGGATCGTCTACGCGGACAACGACCCGATCGTCCTCAGGCACGCCCAGGCGCTGCTGACCAGCACCCCGGAGGGGGCCACGGACTTCCTCCACGCGGACGTACGACAGCCCGCGACGATCCTCGAACGCGCCCGTGAGGTACTGGACTTCGACCGCCCGATCGCCCTCTCCCTGATCGCGCTCCTGCACTTCCTGCCGGACGACGAGGACCCGTACGGTGTCGTGCGCACCCTCGTGGACGCCCTTCCCTCCGGCAGCTACCTGCTTCTGTCGCACGGCACCGCCGACCAGCACCCGGAACTGAAGCAGGAGACCGAGTCCGCCTACAAGAAGGGGGCCATCCCGCTGCGGATGCGCACCCGGAGCGAGGTCGAGCCCTTCTTCGCCGGCCTCGAACTCGTCGAACCGGGTCTGGTGTTCGCCACCGAGTGGTACCAGGAGGAACCGGCACCGGTGCGGGAGCGCAGCGGCTTCCATGTGGGCGTGGCGCGGGTCTCCTGACCGGGCCCGCGTGCGAACCGGGTGAACCTCCGCCTCCCGGGGCGGCCTTGACGCCGGCGGGGACCGGCCGATACTTGTGCGCAGCATGGGTCGGTCGGTGTCCGTGGTCGGCGTGAGGCGGGACGACAGATGAAGCAGAGGAAGATGCGGCTGTGCGCCGCCACGGGTGCCGTTCTCGGCGCCCTCACCGCGTCGGCCGCGCTCCCACCGGCCGCCGTGGCGTCCCCGCACCCCGGGGGGCACCCCCCGTCGGCCCGTCACGCCCTGCCCCTGGGCCCCGCCGGCCTACCCGAGCGCCGCACCACGACCACCCTTCAGCCGGGCGTCACCCTGACCCGTATCGTGCGAGGGAACGCCGACGACCCGGCACTCCACTGGACCGTCGAGGTGTCCATCCCCGGCGGCGACACCTCCCCGGACCCCGACGCACCACCGACGGCCCTCAAGGACCGGGCGAGCGCCGACGAACTGGCCGCCGAACTGCGGCGGGACGGCTTCGAAGCGAGGGTGGAGGAGGTGACGACACCCGCGACGGCCGACTACCGGGGCGGCACCCTCGGCTGGCGGGTCCGCATCGGCACCTTCGACGCGCAGGCCGCCGCGACGGCCGAACGCACCCGCCTGAGAGCGGCCGGGTACTCGGGCTCCGCCGTCTACACCGGCTGGGACGGCGAGGCGAGGGACCGGGGCCCGTGGCACGTCGACGTACTCACCATCGACCCGCGCACATTCCGCGGCACCCTCGACGCGTCGTACGGCCCCGACCTGGAGAACCGCGAGACGACCAGCGCGCTGGCGGCGTCGGCCGCCGCGACGGCCGCCGTCAACGCCGGCTTCTTCGTCCTCGACCCCAAGGCGGGCGCACCGGGCGACCCCGCCGGAGTGGGCGTGTACGACGGCCGCCTGCTGAGCGAACCGGTGGCCGGACGCCCGGCGCTGGTCGTCCACGACAACGGGCGCCGCACCGAGATCGCCCGCCTCACCTGGCAGGGCCGGATCGCCACCCGCGCGGCCTCCCTCCCCCTGAACGGCGTCAACCGCGTACCCGGCCTGATCAGGAACTGCGGCGGCAGCGCGGGCGACGCCCCCACGTCGCTCCCGCTGCACGACGTCACCTGCACCAACCCCGACGAGCTGGTCGCCTTCACCCCGGACTACGGCGGACGCACCCCCGGGGGCGAAGGCGTGGAAGCCGTGCTGGACGCCCGTGACCGGGTCGTGGAAGTGCGCTCACCACGCGGTGGAACGATCCCCCGGGGCGGCAGCTCGGTCCAGGCGACGGGCGAACGCGTCGCCGACCTCGCCGCCCTGGCCCACGTGGGCGACCGCCTGCGCGTGAGCACGACCCTCCTGGACGACCGAGGCCGCCGGATGTCCACCTCGCCCCGGACCGACATCGTGAACGCGGGTCCCGAGCTGGTCCGCGACGGCCGTGTCCACGTCACCCCCGCCACCGACGGCATGGTGCACCCCGGCGACCCGAGCTGGTACTACGGCTGGGTCCACAAACGCAACCCGCGCACCCTGGCCGGGGTGGACGCCGCGGGCCGCACCGTCCTCGTCACCGCCGACGGACGCAGCACGGACTCCCTCGGACTCAGCATCGGCGAGAGCGCGGAGGTCGCGAGGTCACTCGGCCTGCGCGACGCCGTCAACCTGGACGGCGGCGGCTCGACGACGATGGTGGCCGAGGACGCCGTACTCAACTCGCCCTCGGACGCCGCGGGCGAACGCCCGGTCGGCGACGCGCTGTTGATCCTGCCGCACCGGCACGACACCTGACCCGATCCGCCACGAACGCCCGCCGGACGCACCACCAGGCAGGCACCAGGCACCACGCACAGCAACCCACCCAGGGAGCCGCCGTGTTCGCGAACGTGCCCACCGTCCTCACCCCGCTGCGCGCGAGACTCCTCCTGGTCCTCGCCGTCCTGCTGGCCGTCCTGACGCCGACCGCTCCAGGGGCCCTGGCCGCCGGGAAAGCGGAGACCGGCACCACCCGCCCCGGCGCGGAGGTCGTCGCCGTCACCCGGGTCGCCAACCGGCAGGTCGACCTGTCGGTACGGTCGACGGCCCTGGGCGGCCGCACGGTCGACGTCCGCCTCCTCACCCCCGACGGCTGGAACCCGCACGACCGACGCCACCGGCAGCACTGGCCCACCCTCTGGCTCCTGCACGGCTGCTGCGGCGACTACACCTCGTGGACGAGCATGACGGACGTGGCGGAGACGGACAGCCTGCGCGACGTCCTGGTCGTGATGCCCGAGGCGGGCTGGAACGGCTGGTACAGCGACTGGTGGAACCACGGGCAGGGCGGCGACCCGGCATGGGAGACGTTCCACACCAAGGAACTGCGCCACCTGTTGGAACGCGACTGGGGCGCGGGCAGCGACCGCGTGGTCGCCGGCCTGTCCATGGGCGGCCAGGGCGCCCTGCTGTACGCCGCCCGGCACCCCGGGATGTTCAGGGCGACGGCCGCCTTCTCCGGCTCCGCCCACCCCCTGCTGAACGACGAGTCGGTCGACCGCATCATGGGCTTCTTCGCCGGCCAGGACAACGACCCGCTCCGCGTCTGGGGCGACCCGGTCGCCCAACGCGGCATCTGGCAGGCCCACGACCCCTTCCACCTGGCGAAGCGGCTGAGGTCGATCCCGGTCTACCTCTCCTGCGGCGACGGCACCACCGGCCCCCTGGACGCACCGGGCGCCACGAGCGCCCTGGAGGCCGACTTCAACCGCCAGAACCACGCGCTCGCGGCCGAGCTGAAGCGCGTCGGCGCGCGGCACGTGACGACCAACTTCTACGGCCCGGGGACCCACGGCTGGGCCTACTGGGAGCGCGAGCTGCACGCGTCCCTGCCGATGCTGCTGGGCGCGCTGGGGGCCGACGACTGACCCGCACGACGCCGGGCAACTCCCGTACCCCGCACACCCCTTGCCAGAAGCTCCGGCGGACCCCTAACTTAAGCGAACACTTAACTGCACTTAAGTGCGGTACTTACATCGCGGTCGCGTCAACCGGGTTGGGGAGAGCTTCGTGCACACAGGCCTGCGCAGGTCGGCGGCGGCAACCGTCCTCGCCCTCTCCGTCTCCCTGACCGCGGTCGACGTCGCGGGCGCCGCCGACGCACCGACGGCCGGCACCGGCCCGTACGTCGACGTCGAGTACTTCCCGGAGCCGACCGGCGAGGGCGCACGTACCAGCGTCCCGGCCGACAGCCCGCACACGCAGCCGGACGGGCCGGCCGCGTCCGACCCCCGGAAGCGCACCGCCGCCGCATCCGAGGACGGCGAGGTAGTCCCGCTCGCCGAGACCGGCCCGACCGCCGACCGCCTCGACGTCACGATCATCGGCGACGGCTACACGGCCGCCGAGCAGGACGACTTCCTCGAGGACGCGCGTACGAAGTGGGACGAGGTCACCGACATCGACCCGTACAAGAGCTACGAGGGCCTCTTCAACGTCTGGGCCGTAAAGGCCGTCTCCGAGGACTCCGGCGTCACCGGTGACCCGACCCGGGACGTCGTCAGGAACACCGCGCTCGGCTCGTACTTCTGGTGCGGCGACACGGAGCGCCTGATCTGCGTCGACCTGGACAGGACGAAGACCTACGCGGACAAGGCACCGGCGACCGACCTGGTGATCGTGGTCTCCCACTCCACCAAGTACGGCGGGGCCGGCTACTTTGGACTCGCGGCGGACTACGGCTACGACGGCGTCTCCACGCTCTCCTCCGACAACGACCGGTCCACCCTGATAGCCGCGCACGAGATGGCCCACTCCATAGGCCTCCTGGCGGACGAGTACCAGTACGAGGGCTACGGCGACTACCCCGACCCCGAGCCCGCCTACCCCAACGCCTCGACCCTGACGGCGGCCGACATGGCCAGGCAGCGCACCAAGTGGGCGGCATGGCTCGGCGAGACCGACCCGAGCGGCGGCGTCGTCGGCACCTTCGAGGGCGCCGACTACTACGAGTACGGCATCTTCCGTCCCACGGAGAACTCCATCATGCGCTCCCTGAACACCGACCGCTTCAACCTCCCCGGCCGGGAGGCGATGATCGCCGGCTTCTACCGCTCGGCCAACGCCCTCACCCCGCTGCGGAACACGGCGACCAGGGCCACCCGCTTCACCCGCCTCTCCGTGGAACTCGCCGACCTGGACACGGGCACGGGCCTCTCCCGCCCGCAACTGCGCTGGTACGTCGACGGACGCGAGGCCAGGCACGCCCGAGGCAGGATTTCCGTCCTCCCGGCCGCCCTGGGCGTCCCGGCCGACCGGCGCACCCACAAGGTGACCGCCACGGTG
This sequence comes from Streptomyces sp. NPDC001599, assembly GCF_042893535.1. Classification (NCBI taxonomy): domain Bacteria; kingdom Bacillati; phylum Actinomycetota; class Actinomycetes; order Kitasatosporales; family Streptomycetaceae; genus Streptomyces; species Streptomyces sp. NPDC001599. The sequence continues at coordinate 263,081 of NZ_JBIAVA010000004.1, read as the reverse complement.
GTCGACACGACGACCGCCGTCCGCAACCACGCCGTCCGGGACCTCACGTCCAACTCGGCGACCTGGACGGTCGGCCGCTGACACACCGTAGCGCCGCTCAGAACCCCCACCGCGTATGGCTGTAGACCCCGTCGTCCCGGCCGAACCCGTACGCGGTGACCGGGGCCACCGCGAACAGCACCGCGTCTCCGCGCCGTATGGCGTCCCCGATGCCGTGGAAGGTGCCGTCGGCCGACGTGATGTGCGACCCGTACTTCGCCTCGTACGCCGCGATCACCTCCTCCAGCACCGCCGGATCACCGACCGGCTCCGCCTCGCCCTCGACCACGAGGTCGAACCCCTCGGTGAGCGAGTTCCCGCCCGTGATCAGCGCGCAGTGCGCGTCGTGCGCCAGGTTCCGGGCCTTCTGCTCACCCGGCCCGGTGGAGAAATACAGCGCACCGCCGTGCCACGCCGCGATCACCGGCGTGACGTGCGGCCCGCCGCCGGGCCGCACCGTGGCCACCCAGAAGATCTCGGCGGCCTCCAGACGCCGCCGGGCCTCGTCCCACTCGGTGGCGGTGACGTCCGCGGCGCCGGGACGGGGATGGAGTGCGGAGCTGTAGCGGGCGTCGAGCTCGGTCGTGGGCTGCTCGGCGCCGGGTCGTTGCACGGACATGGCGGACTCCTTGCTCTCTTGTCCGTAACGACTGCCGCCCGGCCCGGAACTCATCGGTGCTCCCGACGGAGTACCACTGACGGAGTACGTCCGTCTCGGTCCCTGGCCCCCTCGGTCCTCTCGGTCCTCAACTCCCGGGCGGCAGGCTCCGAGGGCGTGGGGCGAGGAACGGTTCGAGCAGGCCGAGCAGCTCTTCGGGACGATGCAGCGCAATGATGTGCCCGCAGTCCTCGATCACGTGGCCGACCAGGCGGTCGGCGACCGGCCGCAGCTGCCGTTCGAGGGCCCGGCCCACCGGACGGGCACCGACGGCCATGGTGGGGACGGTCAACCGCCCGCCGGCGACGGCCTCGGCGATCTGCTCGCCGCTCGTGGGCAGCGACCGGTAGTACGAGAAGGCGCAGCGCAGGGCGTCGGTCCCGGTGTACGCCCGCACGAAGGCGTCCCGGACGGCGGGATCGACGCCCTCCCCGAGGGAACCGGCGTCCAGGAACCAGTCGACGTACTGGGCCTCGTGCCCGGTCAGCACCGTCTCCGCGAGACCGGGCACCGCATGGAAGCCGAACCACCAGGGCGCCCCCCGCGCGAGGAACTCCTCGGCCCCCGGCAGCGCGCCCAGCAGCGACTCCATGACGACGAGCCGTCTGACGAGGTCGGGCCGGCGCATGGCGAGGAGGAACGCGGGCGGGGTTCCGGCATCGATGCCGACGACGTCCGCCGATCGGACTCCGAGGGCCTCCAGCAGCGCTTCGGCATCGCACGCGAGTGTGCCGGCGTCGTATCCGTCCGCCGCACGCGTACTCGCCCCCGCGCCTCGCATGTCCGGTGCGATGACCCGGTGGTGTTCGGCGAGCGGGCCCATGACACGGGTCCACAGCTGCCAGGTGTGCGGGAATCCGTGCAGGAGCAGCACGGCCGGGCCCTCGCCCTGCACGGCAACGGAGAGTTCGACGCCGTTGAGCGCGAGGCGCCGGAGTTCGACGCCCGGAGGGCGGGGATCGGAGGAGCGGGACGAGGCGGCGGGCGTGAGCACAAGGATCCCTCGGGTCGGGCGAAGCGGTTACCAATAGTGACAACCAAACGATAGGAAACTAGGCTGGGCGATCCAAGACCGCACTTTCGCGACAGGTGGTGAGCCCCGGGTGACCTCCTCGACGTCACGCCCTCCGCACGTCTCTCGTGGAGACCTGTTCGACCCGCAGTGCCCCACCCGCCGCCTCCTCGACCGGATCGGCACCAAGTGGACGTCCATGGCCGTCAAGGTGCTGGCGGAGGCCTCCCCGGAGGAGGTGCGGTTCGCGGAGCTCCAGCGCAGGATGACCGGCATCTCGCAGAAGATGCTGTCGGTGACCCTTCAGGGCCTCACCCGAGACGGCCTGGTCGGCCGCCGAGTGGAGCCGACGGTCCCGCCGCGCGTCTACTACCGGCTCACCCCGCTCGGCCTGACCCTGGAAGAGCCGCTGGCCGCACTCCGTGAGTGGGCCGAGGCACACATGGCCGAGGTGGACCGCGCCCGTCGGCGAAGCGAGGAGGAGGACGCGGCCGACCGGGGCCCCCTCGTCTGACATCACCATTGCCATGGCCGTGTCGGGCGGGTAGTGCTGTGAGGAAGCGAGGTGCGTGGCGTCCGGACCCCGAGTGTGACCGGTGTGTCACCAGGGGTGACGCCGGTACGGCAGACTGCTGTACGTGACGGGTGAACCGGTACGTGACAAGGGATCAGGTGGGCTTCGAGCGGCCCGGTCGACGCGGGTGCCATGGGCCGCCGGGGACGGGACGCGACGTGTTGCAGGGGGACGAGCATGACGACGACCGCTTCACCGGACGGGACTCCGGAGCCGCGCCCCGACGACGGCGGCGCCCCCGCCGAGCCCCCGGGGCAGTACGCGGACGCGGACGGGGACACGCCCCCACCGCCCGCCGACCCCGCGCCGCCCGCACCGCAGCCGCCCGCCCACGGGGGAGACCGCCCCGACGAGAGCTTCGAGGCGCTCGTCTCCGACGTGCTCGGGGTGGACCCCGAGGCATCCCGGCGCAAGAAGGTCCGCTGGCTGTTCGTGAAGGCGGCCGTCGGTCTCCTGGGCGTCCTGGGCGCGGTGCTGGTGGCCTACCTCATGATCAAGCCGAGCACGATCAGGGAGAACGACACCAACACCGGTATCGACGCGGCCAAGACCCCGTTCACGGTGTCGGTGCGGCCGGAGGAGGGCGAGCCCCCCACGTGGGCGATGGTCCTCGACCGTGAGCTGACCGCCGACGAGGCGCGGAAACTGACGACCGGCGACCCCGGTACCGCCTTCTCCTACCTGAGGGAGCTGGGCGGCCGTCCGCTCGTGTACGCGTCCGTGATGGAACACGCCCCCGAGCGGTACGAGCGGCACACCAGGGACGGCGGCCTGGAACTCACCGACGCGTTCAAGATGACCGTGCTGAGCACGCGGTCCTCCGCCGTGGTCATCGACGGCTGGAAGACCACCGGCATCGCGTGTCACAAGAGCACCACGCAGACCGTCGTCGCCATACCGCCCCAGGGCGGAGCCACCTATCAGGGCATCCGGCTCCATCTTCCGCCGCGCGCCGACGAGCCCGTGCTCACCGACGACGCCGAGGGGCAGGGCGAGTCCTACTTCGGCACCCACTACATCGAGGTCGGAGGCGGCCAGCCCGCGGGCGGTCTCAGGGTGGAGGCGATCGCGCCACGGGGACAGGCGTGCGAGTGGGGCATCAAGGTCCACTACAACGACTCCTACCAGAAGGGCGAGTGGCTCCAGCTGAAGGACGCCAAGGGCAAGCCGCTGCGCATCCTTACGGAGTCCGTCCCGGCGGACCTCCGGCAGAAGTGGGTCTTCGGTTCCGTCGCCTGGACGCCGTGCCACGAGAATCCCGAGGGGCCGCTGTGCGATCTGGTCTGACCGTCAAGGCCGTTGCCGTCCTCGCCCTGTCCGTCCTGCCCGTCCTGTGTGTCCAGGGGTGCAGCGCTGAGCCGGCCGAGGAGAAGCCGGCCTCGAAACCCTCGGCGTCCGCGGCGCCCTTCCTGGGCAACCGGGACTACGTCCTCCCCGACAGTCCTTTCACCCGCGACGACACGGTCGTCACGGCCACGTGCGGCATGGGCGCGCGCTACGCCGCGGTCACCGTACGGGCCTGGGACGCCGAGACGTGGCAGCCGCGCGCGGAACGGACGTTCCCCATCCCCAGCGACGCCGCGTTCACGAACTACGCCGGGGCGAAGGCGGTCAACAGCCCCCTCGTGGACCTCTGCGGCATGAATCCGGACAACCCGTCCCCCTACAAGGTGGCCACCCTGGAGTACATGGCTCCCCGGGTCCGCGCACTCTTCGACCTGGCCTTCACGCGCATGGCCGTGGTCCTGCGCGATCCCGGCAACAAGGCCGATTCCCACGTCGGTTACGTGGTGAGCGGCGCCGGCCTCGACGACGTCGTGCGGTTGGGCGGGGCGCCAGGTGCCGACGAACAGAACGCGGTGATGTCGCCGGACGGGCGCGGCGTGTGGTTCACGTACACGGCAGAGGGCGGCGGGCAGAGGATCGGCTCCCGGCCCACCGAGGGCTCCCACCACCTGTCCGACGAGGGCCCGGCCGCCGGACACGGCCTGCCCCTGACAGTCCTGGGCAGGCCCCCACGGGCCGTCCAGGCGGACACGGTCCACCTCGCACCGGGCGGCCGGCGGCTCACCGCCAAGGCGCCGAAGGTCTTCGGGAACGTCTTCGACACCTGGAACTCCTCAGGACCGCTCACCTCGCGCTCGGCGCACCGGGCCACCCTGCTCAGCGGGTGTGAGGGCCTCGTCGGCTGGACCGGCGACGACCGGGTGCTGTGCCGCACCTCGACCGGTACCTTCCGGATCATGGACGCCCGTACCGGCCGGGCCTCGGGCGCCCCGATCGGCGTGGTCGGCCCGCAGGACGGGAGGGTCGCGGAGGGGATGCTGGTGTCGCCGGACGGGAAGCGGTTCCTCGTCGCCGTCCACGAGCCCAACGCCCGGCGGAGCGACGACGACTACTCGTACCGGAAGCCCGACTTCAGGGTGGTGCCGACCACAGGGGGAGAGGCGACGACCGACGTGGTCAACGACCTCCTGGACACCTACACGGTGTTCCTGAGCTGGTCGTAGGGGCGGGTGCCGGAACACCCGCACTACGGCATGGCGGCCTTCCGCTCCGCATCGGTGAGCGGCGGCCCTTGCAGGTGTGGCCTCCTGGGGCCGATGAGCATGGGGATGAGCATGTCGGGCGAGAACAGCCGGGTCGCGGGTCGCTCCAGGCTCATGACATCCAGCAGGGCAGCCATGGCGCGCGGATTGCGTGCGCCGGTCTCCACGGCCTTGTCGACGAAGCGCGCGAGGAGACGTTCGACGCCGTTCGGCCGGGTGTCGGTGGCTCCCGGATACAGCGCGTCCTGGCCGACGGCCAAGTCCCAGGCGGCGGCCACCGGTCGGCCGGCGGCGCGCTGAATGCGCCGTGCGAGGCCCGGCTGTCCCAGCCCCGTCGCGCCGAGCGTGTCGCGGACGGCGAGGGCGCACTGGGCTGCGACGGTCAGGCCATGGCCGTAGACGGGGTTGTAGCCGGCGATGGCGTCGCCGAGGACGAGGAAGCCGTCCGGCCAGTGTGTGACCCGCTCGTAGTAGCGACGGCGGTTGGCCGTGGCACGGGTGGTGACGATGTCCCCGAGTGGTTCGAGGCCCTTCACGAGTTCGCCGATGACGGGATCGTCGAGGTCGAGTGCGAAGTCGACGAAGGCGTCGGGATCGTCGGTGGGTTCACCGCCGCGGGTGCCGGCCAGCGTGACGATCCAGCGGTTCCCCTCGATGGGCAGGACGATGCCTCCCCGCCCGGGTGCCTTGGCCGGGTTGGCCTGCACGTTCACGAGGGGGAAGTCGATGCTACGGGCCGCCTCGGGGGCGCGGTAGAGACGGGTGGCGTAGGCGACGCCGGCGTTGACCTCGCGCTCCGTGATACTCGGCGCACCCAGCTCGGTGAGCCATTGCGGCGCGCGGGACCCTCGGCCCGAGGCGTCGACGACCAGGTCTGCGCGCAGGGTGCGTTCCCCGGCGCCTGCTCCGGCTCCGGCGTCTGCGCCTGTGCCTGTGCCTGTGCCTGCGTCTGCGTCTGCGTCGGTGGCTGTGCGTATGCGGACGCCGGTGACCGCCGTGGCGTCGCCTTCGAGACGGAGCGCGGTGGTCTCCTGGCGGAGTGTGATGCGTTCGTCGGCCAGGACGCGGTTTCGCAGGACGGAGTCGAGGAGGTCGCGGGAGCAGACCAGGTTGCGGTGATGGGTGGAGGTGAAACGGCGGAACCACACTTCGTTCGGGGCCCGGGAGACCATGTCGGCCATGATGTGCACCAAGCGGCCCCCGTGGGCGACGATTTCACCGGTGAGACCGGGGAGGAGGTCGTCGAACGCCTTGACTCCTCCGCTCCACACCAGGTGTGCGTGGCGGGCCTGGGGAACGCCCCTGCGCGGTTCGGGCCCGTCGGGGAGGCGGTCGCGTTCGACGACGGTGACGTCGGCGAAGTCCGCGAGGGCCGCCGCGGCGAGCAGACCGGTGGCACTGGCGCCGATGACCACTGCGGTGGGCCGGCGGGAGACGGATCCTTCAGCCATGGTGATGCGCGCTTTCTGTGCTGGTCATGCGTCGGCGGACGTCTTGGAGGATGCGGGGCCGGTGCAGGGCGGACGCGATGCCTTCGATGTGGCCGCCGACGACCGCGCCTTGCTGCGGCCCCTGGGGTTGGGCGACGGGAGGCCCGCCCTGCTGGTAGGTGCTGATGGCGGAACTGATCGTGACGGCTCCGGCGACACCGTCCGCGTCGGCGTCCGGGACGCCGTACCCGGCCCGTGCGGCTTCGCGGGCCTGCTGGTAGAGGGCCGGGTCGACATAGGGGCCGAGCATGCGCAGCGCGTCGTGGATGCGCTGCCGGCGTTGCAGCAGCCGCAGGTCGAGCGGGGTCCACGGTCCGAAGCGCGCTTCGGCTGCCGCGGGGGTGAGGCTGCTCAGCGCGTGCCACAGCGGGGCGAGCCGACGGTACTCGCGCCGGTCCCGGATCCACTTCTGCAGGAAGGGCCCGGCCTGGGGGACGATGAAGCCGAGCGCGACCAGGGCGGCTTCCAGCAGCGCGAACGGGGGCGCGGCCTGGGTGCTCAGTACGTCCCAGTCGTGTCCCGACCAGCGGGCGCCGATCGCAGCCGTCTTCGCGACGTCGAAGACGAGCCCCGACGCGAAGCCCAGTTGCAGGAACACCACTCCTGCCTTCAGCCAGCGGTTGGCCACTTCGGGGAACCACTTCCACAGCATGGAGACCGCCACGAGGGACGACACCGTGTGCGCCGCGATGTACAGGAGGATGTGCTCGCGCATCCAGGGGGTGCCGGCGTAGTAGGTGTCCAGGTCGTAGACGCGTGCCGTGGGGACGTCGGCCAGGATGAACGTCAGCCACAGGACGGCGACGACCCCCGCGTAGATCCAGTAGATGCGGCGGATTCTGCGCCGCCGTCTCACCGATGGTGCCTCCCGCCAACGCATGATCATGGTCAGGCCGGTGGCGCAGAAGGCGGTCAGGAAGGAGTAGGCCCAGGGAGAGGCGATGTTCGGCACACCCGTGAGGACGTTGAGCCGTTCTATGTTGACCGGGGTGATCACGACCAGGACGGCGGTGGCCCAGATCAGCAGCAGGGTGGTCGCCCTGACGTCCGGGTCGCGCGAGGCCCGCAGGAACGTGGGGAGCTTCAGCACGAGGGCCAGCGCCAGCAGAGCGGTGGGCAGGACGTAGGGAATGTGGAAGGACGGGCTCATGGCAGCAGGTGCCCGCCGCGGTTGCTCAGGGACAGGTTGATGCGTCCTTCCACGGTGTCCGCGCTGACCGGGCCCTGCGCGTAGCGGCCCTTCATCCAGGTGCGGACCTCCCGGCCGAAGAGCAGACCGAACGTCTCGGCATCCGCCTCGCGGTCCTCACGGGACTCGGCACGGGCCGCGACGGCAAGGAGCGCGTCCGGGGGTACCTCGTGCGCTGCGAGGATCTGTTCGACGGCCCGCTCGATCACGTCCCCGGCCTGCTCGGTGGGCAGCGCGCGGGCGGCGGTCGGCATCCCCGCCACGTGGTGTCCGCAGTCGCCCTGCTCCTCGTGCCACAGCTCGTGGCCCAGAATGACCAACTGAGCCTCGGGAACCGTGTGTTCCTCCACCACGATGATGGAGTGGTCCCCGCAGTCCAGGCGCATGCCGGAGACAGGAATGTCTGGTGGAAACCCCCGGAACACGAGGCGGATCGGCCGACCGGTGCGTGCGCTCATGGCCTCGCAGAAGGTTTCCATGACCTCTTGCGGCTCGGCCGGCCGCTGAATGGCCCCTGCCGAGTGCCGGCCCAGGACGGAGAGCAAGGACTTCATCGCCTTGGCGCTCACTGCTCGCGACCTCCGTCCGGGGGTACGACGGACCGCAGGACCCCTTCGAGAAGGCGTTCCAACTGCTCGCGGGTCAGGGAACCGTGCGCGCGCAGGTCGGCGGACCTCACGCCGTACCGGTCCATCAGGGCGAGCACGGGATCGCTCTCGGGGTGTTCCAGTCCGTGCAGGACGGGGAGCAGGACCCGGTTGAGCGCGTCGGCGGCCGACGCGGTGAAGAACGCCTCTCCCTCCTCGACCCCGAAGTACTCGACGAGCCCGTGGAGAAGCTCGACGCTGGGCACCTTCTTGCCGTCGCAGACCTGCCGGGCCCAGTACCCGGAGACACCGAGCCGCTCGGAGATGTCCGAGGCCAGGTCGGACATGCGTTTGCCGGTAGCGGCCATCTCGGCTTCGGCGAGCGCGGCGATCCGCGTCCGGACCCGGTCGTTGACGGAGTCGTCCGGTGGCACACCGCCCTGGAGCAGACTGCGGACGGTGGACACCGGCAGTGCCGCCCGGACGGCGAGCTCCGCCGCGTCCAGCAGCTCCGAACGGACTTCCTTCTCCTGGACGACCCTGTCGAGACGCCGCAGGGTCTCGGAGAGGGGAGAGGGTGACAACACCGTTGCACTCCCGGTTCGGGGGCTGACGCCTCGTGTGGCTGACGGGACCCTATGTGATGAACACACCGAGAGGCAACGGTCGTTGAGTCCGGATCATCGATGCTTGCCCGGACCGAGCGCGCGGCGGCGTCTCCGTCGCCTGGAACCACGCGTCTCGCTCCGTGGTCGTATCGACGAAGACCTGGGACCCGGCCTAAAGGGGCTGCACGCTGATGGACCACGGCCCGTCCGAGCGGGCGTAGATGAGGCACGGTCCGGTCAACGGCGCCTCACCCCGCCAAGGTCCGACATGGTTGGCCAGCTCGTCCAGGAAACCGTTTCCACCCTGTTCGAAGGTGTCGACGAGGAAGTATCCGCCGTCTTCGGCCCCCGGGTCGCCTTCGTGGCAGAGCGAAGCGATCCCCGGGCCGCCTTCGTAGCGCAGCACGTTCGAGGCGGGGAACCGTGCGGCTCCGTCCAGGACCGATGCGCTCGACACCGGGGTGGCTTCGATCACCCACGGCCCGTCCGCCTGGACTCTGAGTGCCCGTACAGTCCTGTCGTCGGCGTTGACCAGAGCCCGGCAGGCGAAAGGCCCGTCCGTATAGACGAGTTGGCTTTGGGAATGCAGACCGGCGTCCAGGGCGTCCACGACGAAGTGCCCCCGTCCCTGATGGATGATGTCCAGGACGACCGGCTCCGCAAGCGCCGTCACCCGTGCGACCTGGTCATCGTCGCCACCGATCCGCTGCAGCACCGGGCCACCTGGGCTGAGCGGCGGAGGTGCCTGTCCGGGCACGCTCTCACTTTTGACGACACCGGAGAGTGGCACCACACCTGCGGGCCGCTCCCCCCGATCCCGCTGGAACCACTTCATGGCCCGCCCCCCTGTTCGCACCGCTCCCTTGCGCAGTATGCCACCCGGGATCGTCACTGCCCCGGCGCGGCGGCGGGGTCGCGATCGCTGACGTCATGGAGTCCCAGCCGGCGGTTGAGGGCGCCCGTGAGGCGCGTGACCGTGGTGCGGGGAAGCACCCGCGACACCCAGACCCCGGTGCGCTGGGACGCGCGCCCGGGGAAGGAGACGGCCCGGCCCCGGGCGAAGTCGTCGAGCGTCCTGGCGGCCACGTCGGTGGGAGCATCCGTGAACCTGGGGTTCATGGACGCGGTCGTCCGGTCGAAGAACCCCGTGGCGGTGGCTCCCGGGTGGGCCGCCATCACGCGTACGCCGGTGCCGCGGACCTCCTCGGCGACCGCCTCGGTGAACGAGAGCACGAACGCCTTGGTGGCGGCGTAGCTCGCCTGGTACGGCATGGGCTGGAAGGCGGCGGTGGAGGCGATGTTGACGATGCCGCCCCGGCCGCGTTCGACCATGCGGGCACCCAGGAGGTGGACCAGTCCGACCAGGGCGGTCACGTTCACGTCGACGGACTGGATGGTGGGCGCGAGGGGCCGGCCGAGGAAAGGCCCCACGGCCCCCATCCCGGCGTTGTTGACCAGGAGATCCACGTCCAGACCGAGTCCGTCGACGGCATCGAGGATCCGCTCCGGCGACCGCCGGTCGGACAGGTCGGCGGCGATCACGTCGACGCGGACGGAATGCGCGGCCCGGATCTCGTCGGCGAGGGCGTGCAGCGCGTCGGCCGAGCGGGCGACGAGGACCAAGTTCGCGCCCCGGGACGCGAGTTCGCGTGCGTAGGCCTCGCCCAGCCCTTTGGAAGCGCCGGTGACCAGGGCGGTGGTGTTCGTGTACTTGTGCATGGGTGAGTGCTTTCTGTGCGGCTGGAGGAGGTGCGGCTGGAAGAAATGCGACTGGAGGAGGTGCGACTGGAGGAGGTGCGGCTGGAAGAAGGCATGGTGCGGGAGTGGTCCGCAGGCAGATGCTTCGAGCCTCGAACCAATCTCGTGACCCCCAACATACACTTCGAGTCTCGAAGTAAATAGGCGTACGATGGACCCATGACGCGAAGCACCCTCGAGGCGGCGGTGGCGGCGAACCACGAGCTCTTCATGCGGACCGGCGACCGGATCGAGGCCGTCCTGCTGGAGCACGGCCTGACCCCCGCGACCGCTCAGGCCCTCTGGGCCATCGACCCGGACCAGGCGCCGCCCTCGATGAAGACACTGGCCGGCCGCCTGTACTGCAACGCGCCCAACCTCAGCTTCGTCATGAACCAGCTCACCGACCGCGGCCTGGTCGAACGCTCCGCCGACCCCGCCGACCGTCGCTCACGCGTCGTGGCCCTGACGGACGACGGGCGCCGCGTGCGGGCGGCGGTCATCGAGGCGACGCTGGCGCTGACACCCTTCGCACGGCTGGGGGACGAGGAACTGCGCCAGCTGGTGGATCTCCTGGGAAAGGCCCTCGACCCGGCTGCGGAGGGAGCCTGAGGTCAGGCGGGGCGGCCGCCCGCGGCACCGTCGTGAGGTGCGTGAAGTGGTCGAAGTGATCGGCGACGAGTTGTCTCGATTGGTTCACGGTGCTGTCGCGGTTGGGATCTGACGGTGGGAGCGGCACGGGAGCCCGGTTAACGTTCCTGGCCGCAGGGGCGTACGTCCGTATGTCCGGTACGGCGTGGGCCTCCCTGTTCGGGTTCCTGCACTGACGCATCACGGGGGTACGGCTCATGGCCAGGCGAGACAGCACGTCGGACGACAGAACACCGGGGGCGTTCGGTCCTCTTTCCCGGCGGCGCGTACTGCGGTTGGCCGGCGGCGGCCTCGCGCTGGCGGCGCTGACCGCCGGTACGGCCGGCTGTGACGAGGACGCCGTGGACGTCGAGGACCCGGGAAGCCCCGGCGGCGACGAGCCGAACGGCGGCGGCAAGGGCTCCAGCGACGGGGACGGTGACGGCGACGGCGCGGGCGCCGGCGAGAAGGGCCAGGCTCCCGAACCGCTGTGGACGAAGCCGACCTCGGCCGAGACCTACGGTGACAACGACGAACTGGTGACCGCGGGCGGCGTCGTGATCGCCAGCGGCAGTCCGCTGGCCGCCCTCGACGCCGCGACCGGCGGGCAGAAGTGGTCCCTGCCGGGCGGTGCGGTCCCCGGCGCACCCCTGCTGCTCGGCCAAGACACCCTGTACCTGGCCGGCAGCGACTACGACGGCTCCGTCATCGGATACGCCCCGGCCTCCGGCAAGGAGACCTGGCGCAGCCGGCTGGGCAAGGAGTACCGGCAGCCGCGACCGATCGCGGTGGACGAGGAGCAGGTGTACGTCATCGCCGAGATCCTCGAGGACGACGGCTCGTCCAGGACCAACGTCATCGCCGCCCTCAACAGCACCACGGGCAGGATCGCCTGGAAGGAACAGCGCGACGCCGGCACCGAGCAGAACGGCATCCACGCCGCCGTCCGGGGCCGCCACCTCGTCTACACCGACTTCAAGAAGAACCTCACCGTGCGCGACACCGCGAGCGGAGGGCAGGTGTGGACGCACAAGACGACCAGGACGAACTACGGCTTCTTCACCGTCCACCAGGACCTGGTCATCGTCCCCCAGGGGAACGTGCTCCAGGCATTCAACGTGGCCGACGGCAAGGAGAAGTGGTCCCTGGAAGCGTCGGACGGGGCTCTCTTCCGGGAACCGGCGGTACTGGAGGACGTCCTCTACGCCGCCGACAGCGCCAGGGCGATGCGGGCCGTAGACCCGCGCACCGGCAAGCAGCTCTGGAAGTCCGAGGCCCTCGCGGACGCGGGCCTCCAGGTGCCGCGGCAGTACGTCAAGGCGGGCGACACCCTCTACGGCGCCACGGACCTGGACAAGCAGGGCGGCATCATCGCCATGGACGCGAGGACCGGCGCGGTGCGCTGGACGTTCAACGACAAGACGGACGACTACCACGCCTGGCTGGTGGCAACCGACGGCAAACGAGTCTTCGCCCTGCACGGCAAGAAGCTGCACGCGCTGCCGGCGTGACGCAAGTCGGGCGGGAACCGGTGACGGACACTGGACCCCGCCCGCAACGGGCCGCCGTGCGCTGCGGGATGCGTCGACTCGATGCCCGAGTCTTGAAGTGAAGGGGCTGGCGTCCCCATGTCCCGCTACCTGTGCAGTCCGGTACGTGTTTTACGAGCGATCGCCCCAATGGTGCCGTTAGCGTAGTCAACGAAAGGGTTCATTGAACCGACGATAGGCGGTGTGTACGGTAACGGACTATGGTAGACACTCCCGCGGCCCCGGACGCCCCCATGGTCACCGGCTCCGAGATCGCTCGGCTCGCAGGCGTCACCCGTGCCGCGGTCTCCAATTGGAGACGCCGGTATGACGACTTCCCCGCGCCCGCCGGTGGAAGTGCGAACAGCCCGCTCTTCGCTCTGGCCGATGTGCAGACATGGCTGAGCAAGCAGCGGAAGGGCCAGGACGTGTCCGAGGAGGTACAGCTCTGGCAGGCATTGCGGGCGACTTACGGTGAGGACATGATCCGAGGGCTCGCGGCGGTTGCGCAGGTTCTCTCCGAAGAAAAGACCCCGGAATCCTCCGAACTGCCGGCAGACGCCGTTCGTCTGGCAGCTGCCCTTGCCGAGACAGGGCCGCCGAGCGAAGTGGTGGAGGCTTTGGCTGAGCGCTTCACGGACTCCGTGCGCAGAGCCGGCTCCGACCAGGTCACCTCGCCGCGCATCGTTAGGGCACTGCGCCACTTCGCGGGCGATGTGGCGTCCGACGCCACCGTTTTCGATCCCGCATGCGGAATCGGTTCTCTGCTGCTCGCCGTCGGTCCGGACCGCGGACCGCGACGGCGAGGCCAGGAGAGCGAGCCGCACAGTGCTCGGTTCGCCCAGTTGCGGGCGGATCTCGCGAGCCGTATCGACGTGGAGGTAGTCGCCGGAGACTCCTTGCGTGATGACAGATGGCCGAGCCTCAAAGCGGACCTCGTCGTCTGCGACCCTCCAGTCGGTGACGCCGACTGGGGGCGGGAGGACCTCCTCCTCGACTCCCGGTGGGAGCTCGGAACACCCTCGCGAGCCGAAGGCGAGCTCGCCTGGCTCCAGCACGCGTACGCGCACACCGCCGCGGGCGGTCAGGTCATCATGGTCATGCCTGCTTCGGTCGCCTACCGCAAGGCCGGCCGGCGCATCCGTGCCGAGCTGGTGCGCCGCGGCGTCCTCACCCAGGTCGTCTCCCTGCCGGCGGGCAGCGCGGCCTCGCACGCCCTCCCCGTGCACCTGTGGCACCTGCGCCGTCCTGAGACCGTGAGCGACGCCGCGACGAGCGTGCGCATGATCGACCTGACCGCCAACGATCCGGACGGCGAGCTGGAGCCGGTACCCGAGCAGATCGCCGAAGTTCCGCTCATCGACCTCCTCGACGATACGGTCGACCTCACGCCCGGTCGCCACGTGGAGGGATCGCACCGGGACTACGCGGCCGAGTACGTGGCGGTCCGGCAGGAGTTGGGCGAACAGGTGCTGATGCTGGCCGAGTCACTACCGGAGCTGGTCTCCGGCGAAGGTTCCGGCGCCCTGGACGGTTCCTCGGTGAGCGTGTCCGACCTCGCACGCGCGGGTCTGGTCGAGTACGGAGACCTGGAACCCGTGTCGACCAGCGATCAGCTCGACACGGACTTCCTCCAGGGTTTCCTGCGCAGCGCGTCCAACACCCGGCGTTCCACGAGCGCCAGCGGTACCTTCCGGCTGGACGGCAAGGGAGCCCGCATCCCACAGATGGACATCGCCGAGCAGCGCCGTTACGGAGACGCCTTCCGCAGGCTGCAAGCGTTCCAGGAACTGGCGCGCCGAGTCGCCGAACTGAGCAGACAGGCATCCGAGCTGGCCCGCGACGGCATCGGGAACGGTGCGTTGCGACCGCCTGAGTGACGGCCCGTCACAGGTTGTCCGGGATGAACGGGCTGCCCGCCCCGCTCCACGTGACGGCCAGAGCCTCGCGTGCCCGGGTGCAGGCAACGAACAGAAGGCAGCGTTCCCGCATCAGGTCGGAGTCGTGCTGCAAGGAGTCGACCGAGACCGGTGTCACTTCGCGCGCGAACGGCACCGCACCCGCCGTCACACCCAGGACTGCGACACAACGGAACTCCAGCCCCTTCATGGCGTGCATGGTCGCGAGACGTACGCCGTCAACACCGGATCCCTGGCCGTCCTTGACCCGGACCACAGGTACCCCGGCCGCGGTCAACCGGTCGTACGCCTTGTCCAGCAGCACGTTGAACCGGGTGCACACGCCGATCTCGGACGGAGCGATGCCCTGATTGATCCAGCCCCGGACCCGCTCCACCAGCGCCGCGACCTCCGCCTGCTCCGAGCCGTGCCCCGCCACCTGCGGCCGTCGGCCGTGCAGCAGCGAACGGTACCCGGCCAGGGTGTCACTGCCCTCACCTCCCAGGTCGTCGACGGACACCGTTGCCAGGATGCCGGTCGACCAGGCAAGGATTTCCTCCGTGCTGCGGTAGTTGATGCGCAGCCGGTGGGTGCGCCCCGCCACGGAGATGCCGAGTGAACCGAGCGAGACCCGGGAGTCGTAGATGCGCTGGTGCGGATCGCCGGTGAGGAACAGGTCGTCGCTGCCCGCCGCCACCGCGCCGCGCAGCACCCGCCACTGGGCCGGGTGCAGGTCCTGCGCCTCGTCGACCACGACGTGGTCGTGCGTGGGCGCGGAAGCGGCCAAGAGCTCCGCTGCCCTGGCGCACACCTTCAGATGTGTCGTCGCCCTCTGGTCGCGCAGCATCGACTCGAACAGCTCGACCGCGGGCCACAGCTGCTCCCTCCGGGCCGGTCCCAACGCGCTGCCGCGTCCCCGTCGTGAAACCGAGCGATAGGCGTCCAGTGTGCGCACGTCCTGGGCCAGCACCACGTGCCGGTACTCCTGCGCGAGGAACTGCTCGGTCCACGGCAGCGCCAGCTTCTTGACGACCCGTTGCCACAACTGCCGCTCCTCCCGGTCACCGACGGGGGAGAGCACGCCGCCGTCGATACGGGCCACCACACCGCGCGCGTACGCGTTGACCGTGGTCACCTCCACCCGGTTGAGCAGCGACTCCTCACCGTCCAGCAGCAGGCCGAGGCTCTCGCGCAACGAGGCGGCCAGCGCGTTGGTGTACGTGGTGAGGAGAATCCGGGTGTCGGGCGATCTGGTCAGGAGATGCTTGACCCGGTGCAGCGCAGCCACCGTCTTGCCCGTCCCCGGCCCGCCGGTCACCTGCACCGGGCCCCCGTACGACACCCGGTAGGCGACCCGGCGCTGCGAAGGATGCAGGAACACCCGCCAGGCGGCGAAGGGCTTCTCGAGGATCTCGGCGAGCTCCTCCGGCCCGCTGACGAGGGTGATCCGGCTCGCCGTGTTGGCGATGGCCGCGGCGAGCGTCTCGTCGGGATCGGGGCCGGCGTGCACGGGGCGGCGTACAGCGACCACGTCCCGGTAGACCTCCTCGGGAGGGAATCCCTCGGCGAGGTACTGCAGCACCTCGAACTGGTCCTCCGGCAGCAACGTCCCGAAGGCCTCCAGCTGCGCCTTGTCGATGACGGTGCGCACGGCCCGCAGCACCTGGTCGTCGACACCCAGTTCGCGCAGCACCGTGTCCGAGTACGCGGCGAACAGCAGCGAGGGAGCGGTGGCGGCCGCCTTCTCGAGCTGCGGCGTCAGCTGCTCGATCGCCCGTACGTTGCGCACCTCGAGGGCCCGGGTGGCGGAGTTGGTCGTGTACAGCCGCTTGGCGGCCCAGGTATAGGCGTCGTCGTGCCGGACCACGTTGACCAGGAGGAACACATCACTGCCGTCGTCCGGGGCCAGCACGACCCCTCGCCAGAAATCGTTGATGCGGATGGTCCGCATACGACGGTCCGCTGCCTTCTCCACCGATTCGAGATGCAGCCCCTTGTCCTGCTGCAGCTCCGGTACGGTCAGCTGTTGGAACTTCTGCATCGCCTTGCGCACGCCGTTCCTGACCGGCTTCTCGAGAGCGTCGTAGCTCTCCCAGAAACTGTTGGCGAACGCAAGCTGTGGCACGGTGCCGACTCCCCACCCCGGACTGACCCTGAGCAGTCGATCATACGGGTGGCCTGCCGCCGCTCCACGGGGGTGCGGCAGCGTCAGGCGCTGTACATCCGCCGTGCCACCCGGGCGATGTCGGCCAACAGACCGGCAGGGTCCTGGTCCAGGTCGAGAGCGTGCTGGTGGATCAGGATGCCGGCGTGCCGCACTTGATGGGACACGTGCGGGGCGTTGCCCTTCGCGTAGACCAGGTGTCCTTCACGCAGGCCCAGAGCGGTGCAGTAGGCGAGCATCTGATACAAGTCGGCGTCCGGATAACCGCCCCGTTTCTCAGCCTTGTACTTGGCGTCCGCGACCGCGCACGGGATGCCGTCAGCGCCGTACAGCACGAAGTCCGGCCGCATACGGATCGCCGATGCCTCGTCCAGGTGATGCCAGTCCTGTAGCCGGGACGTGCGGCCCCCGCCACGCACCGCCTCACGCAGCGCGACCGTCACGAAGTCCTCGAAAAGCTGGTTCATGTCGAAGAGGAACCCGTCGATGCGGAGACCGCCGGGCGAGTGCTCGGCCGATGCTCCGCGCAGACAGACCTCGGCGAGGCGCAGCGCGTGGTGGTAGCGGGCGTTGAGACGGGTCGGTTGCCATCCTGGCAGCTTCTGCCCCCGAACGACCGGCGTCACATCGGCGAGCCGGGCCCGCTGATGCAGCAGCCTGCGTCGCACGTCACCCGGAATACCGGGCAGCCGCAGCAGCCGCTCGACGGCCGTGCGGAGCACGCGGTTCTCCGCGATGTCGGTGGTGAACTCGTCGTAGGCGACCTCCACCGGCAGCGTCGCCCCGAACCGTCGCCGGATCTGCTCGGCCTCCCTGATCCGTCCGCGGACGACCAGGGAACTCTCCTCCGCGGACCGGTATCCCTGCAACAGCCCCTGACGCAGCGCGCGGTCGATCTGCCGCTCGACGGCATGGGCGAGGGCGGGCATCAGCCCCTCGTGCTCGCTCACACCCACCTCCCCGTCGCGCCAGCCGCCAGCGGGATCGAGGCTGTAACCAAGGAGGAAGAAGAGCCGGGCGATGGGGACTTTGGGAGCCACCCGCACAGTGAACGGCTCCCGCGCACCCGGCACTGAGACAGCCACCGCCCCGACCTTGGAGCCGGCCCGCAGCGACCAGCGACCGGACACGTACGGGTCGGGCGCCGCCTCGACGACATCTCCCGCCGCCAGCGCCCGCCCCACTCCGTCCGGCAGCGCCAGTGCGTTGACCGCCGCGTACTCGGCGAGGTCGACACCGGACAGGAGGCCTGCCGCTGCCACCCCCTCCGCCGTGCCGTCTCCGGCGGACGTGGACGTCGTCATCTCAGCGTCTCTCGCAGAGCGGCAACCCCGTACCGGGCCTCGACGTCCATACCCTCCCCGTAGTGGTGTTCCTCCAGCAGCGGCAGGATCCTCGTCCGCCAGGTCCGCTCGAGTCCGCCCTCCCGGAAGACACCCTTCTTCATCAGGTAGGAGGGCCCGACGCGGAAGTCGGCTTCATCGATACGGGAGTTGAGCGCGTCGAGCAGATCAGCCGGTTCACGATCTCTGCCCTCCCGCTCCAGCCAGCGCCGCAGCAGCCCCTTCGTCGGCTCGGTGCGCGGCGACAACTCCACGAACGCGAACCGCCGCCGCATGGCGGAGTCGACGAGGGCGATCGACCGGTCCGCGGTGTTCATGGTGCCGATGACGAACAGGTTGGGCGGCAGCGCGAAGTCGTCACCGGAGTAGGTGAGACGCACCGACTTGTTCCGGTACTCCAGCAGGAAGTACAGCTCACCGAAGACCTTCGCAAGGTTGGCGCGGTTGATCTCGTCGATGACCAGGAAGTGCGGGACGTGCCGGTTGCCCTCCCGGGACGCGAGGTCCGCGAGCTCCCGCAGGGGGCCCGCGGTGAGCCGGAAGTCGACCTTGCGGGTCTCCACGTCCTCCTTCGGCCGAAACCCCTCGAAGAAGTCCTCGTAGGCGTACGAAGGATGGAACTGCACCAGCTTGACCTGCTCGGGACCACCGCCCAGAAACTCGGCGAGCTTCAGTGCCAGGTACGTCTTGCCGGTGCCCGGAGGGCCGTAGAACACCAGTTGGCGCTCATCGGCGAGCAGGTCACGAACCTCGCGCAGCCACGCCGTGTCGTGCACGAGCAGCTCGGCGGCCAGATCGTCCGTGGGCTCGGGCAACTCCGGATCGCGGCGGGCGACGATGGCCGGCACCTCCGTGGTCGGGTCGCGATCCGCCGCCTCTGCCTCCTCGGCCAGCTCCGCGTCGCTCCGCCCCAGCCCGTCGATGAGGGGAAGCACGGCGGTGAGGTCGACGACGTCGTGCTGCACGGACAGCTTCTGCTGCAAGGCCTCCGGCAACTGGTCGTACGGCACGCCGTCGCGCAGCCACGTGGCCCTGCGGCGCAGGCTGGTGAGCCCGCCCTCGGAGTCGACCCGTTCCGCACCGCCGTCGACGAGACCGACGTGGAGCAGTCCGCCCGAGATGGTGCAGACGGTGTCGCCGGGGCGTATCTGCGTGAGGAAGTAGTGCAGCTCGTCGACCATCGCCTGCTTCTGGCTGTAGGAGGTCGTGGCGTCGTACCCCTCCTGCACGTATCGGCGCAGTGCGCTCTTGGTGGGATCGCTCTCGTCGATCAACGGCAGGTGCGTCGCCGGAAGAGTGACCAGCCCGTCGGACAGCCACAGGCGCTTCACCAGGTCGCGTCCCGCCACGTTGGACCCACGCACCAGCCAGGCCTTGCGCGGCGGACGCCAGGAGTGCCCGAGGTAGTCGACGAGCGGGTAGTCCTCCTCCGTGCGCCACTCGGTCAGGGCGTCCGAGCCGCGCCCCGCCACGATCGACGCGGCGGCGGACGGCGAGTTGCACTCGATGTCCCGTGAGGTCTCCAGGTAGCCCGGCCAGCGCTCCGACTCCCGGATGGCACCCTTCTCGACCAGCGCCTCCCGCTGGGCCGTCGCGTAGGACCCGGTGCCCGGCAGCGCCTCCCGCCGCACCGGTGAACCGGCCAGCACCAGGAACTGCGGACTGCCGTTCATCCCCTTCGAGGAGAGCACCCGTCCTCGCGCGTACGGTCCGCCGTTGGGCAGCCGGAGCCGGAACTCCGGGTGCCGTGCCTGTTCCCCATTGGCCGTCATCGTTCCCCCCACAGAGATTTCAGATGCAACACTATGCGGGACCGGAGCCTCGCAGCCTGATGGGCGTCCGGTCTCGTGCGCCATCGCCCTGCTGACTCAGCTGACTCCAGGAGGGAGCGCGACGCTCGATCTGCGGCGCGAGGTCGGCTGGTTCGTCGCCGGGTCGTTGCTGGCGGATCGGCAACTCCACGAGCCGATCCGAAACACGAGACGCACAGCGAGGGGTGCTCACGCGTCCTCGGAGGCGAGTGCAACGAGGAGACCGGTGACTTCGAGCAATCGGGCCCGGATCTCCGCCGGGGCCGGCGCCAGCTCATAGCTGCGGTAGTGGCAGGCTGCGCTCAGCGACGTCCAAGTGGTGCGGCACCTGCGGGCGGTGTCGTGGCCCGCGTACCACTCCAGGCAGAGCATGCGATGCTTGCCGATCCGCGTCATCGACGGAGTGACTCGCAGCCAGTACGCGTCCAGGGCCATGTCCAGTGCCATGCGCAGCAGCACCGCCGCGGCACGGGCGCGCAGGCCCGGAGCCAGTGTGTGGACGGTTCCTGGCTCGGGCAGCAGGAACTTGCCGGCGGCGGTCACGAGGGTTTCGGGAGAGGTGCTCATCGAGCACCTCCGATCTGCCGGGCCCCGGCACCCCTGCGGATCGCCGTCGCGAGCGCCGTGGTGCGACGCACGAGGTCCGTGCGGTCGTCGACACGCGGAAGAGGCGAGTGCGCCCCGGCGTTGAAGTCCTCCACCAACGCCCAGCCTCCCACGCAGACCCCCTCGACCGCCTCACGAGCATGCTGCCGCTCGTCGCCGAGCAGGGCCAGTGCCACGTATGACTTCGTGCGGTCCAGAGAGGCGACACGCTCCTCGATCGCCCGCAGGCTCAACCCCCGCTCGTCACGCAGCGTGCGCCGGGCGGCCTCCAGGCAGGCGGCTTCCACCGCCACCCGGCACATGGCGGGCAGGACGTGTTCCGCGACATCCTGGGGGATTCCACGGTCCTGCGAGACGGCACGCGCCTCCGCCAGCGCCTGCTCGACCGGATCGGTGAGTGGCTCCACGCCCACCACCGAGTCGGTTTGCCGGGTGACGCGCAGAACGGTCGCCTTGATGCCCAGGTGGACGATGGCTTGCTGGAGCCGGGTGTCGTGGGTGAAGACGACGACCTGGCGGTTCCTGGCGCACGCGTCCAGCACTCGTGCCAGTCCCTCGACCTTCTCGGGGTCCATCGACTGCACCGGGTCGTCGATGACGAGGAAACCGAAGGGGCTGGCTTCATGGGTGGCGCGGGGAAGGAACAGCGAGAGCGCCAGAGAGTGAAGCTCTCCCTGGCTCATCACGCTGTAGGCGGGGGCTTGCATGTCGTCCACGGAGACGCCGAGTTCGACCTTGCCACGCCCGGGAGTACCCGTGAGCGTCACGGATCCGAGCACGACGCTACTGTGCTCGCACAGCTTCTGCCACACCTCCTGAGAGCGCTGCGCGAACGGACGCAGGCGCTCGTCGCGCAGTTCGTCGATGATGGGCCGCAACCAGGTCCGCGCCTTGCGGGCATGCCTGCGCCGGTCGCGCGCCGTCTCGGCCGCCTCCGCCGCACCGAGCCACTCGGCGAGCCGTACGGCCGCCGGCCGCCAGACCCCGTCGTGCTCCGCGAGCCGCAGCGCGGCCTCCTCCCGCACCTGCCGACAGGCTTCGTCCAGTGCAGCCGCGGCATGCTCGACACGGTCAGCGAGTTCCCTGGGGTGTGTGACGTCCCGGCAACGGGCCCACTCCTGCCACACCGACGCCAGCGGCGACGTTTCCCCGCGCAGCCATACGGGGAGCGGCTGTACGAGATCATGTACGGCCCGGACCGCTACTGTGGCGGCCTTGCGGGCGGCCTCGGCCGCCACGGCCTCCGTCCGCAGTCGCTCCACCTCGGCCCGTGCCTGCTCGGCCCAGGCCCGGTCGAGCCGCTCTTCCGCGCCGCAGACCGGGCAGTCCGTACTCTGCGAGCGACGCCGGTGCTCCAAGGCCGACTCGAGCAGGCCGGCCAGGCGGCGCGCCTCCTCGGCGTTGCCGTGGCGCACCTCCTCGGCGGCCGCGGCGGCGTCGCGAAGCCGGGTCACCGTGCCGTGGACCTCTCGCAGATCCGGTCCTGCGAGACTCGCGTACTGCCGCAGCCGGGCCAACTCGCCCTCCGCGGCCGGGGTTCGGCTCTCCAGCAGCGCGCGCACCCGGCCGAGGTCCGGCTTGGCCCCCGACAGCGCCTGCGACGCCTCACGCGCCCTGGGGTCGTCGAGCGAGGCCAGCTCCTCGAGAAGCCCGCCAGTGAGCGAGTCCGCGTGCCTGATGACCTTCTCGCACTCGCTCGCGGCAGCCATGACCCGGCCGTCGAACTCGGCGAGCAGCTCGAGGCCGAGGAGCTTGAAGAAGGCGTCGTGCAGGTTGCCGAGCGTGCCGTTGATCATCGAACCGAGCTCGCTGTACGGCAGGAACGGCCGGGCGAGGTCCAGCGCATCCGCGTCCAGGACCTCCCCCAGCTTCCGCTCGGAGCCGTCCGCACCCCGGACCTCGGTACGTGCGTCGTCGACCTTGGTGCCGTGCCAGGTGCGCCGCACGGTGACGACGTCGGACCGCTCGCCGACGACCAACTCCACGCCGACCTCCGGTGTCACATCGGGACTGTGCAGGTTGCGCCAGCCCCTCTGCCAGTCACCGGCCCGGCGGCCCTCCCACCGGGAGTTGTGACCCGTGATCGCGGTCTCGGCGGCTTCGGCGAAGCTCGATTTTCCGGAGCCGTTGGGGCCGGCGACGACGACAAGGCCCGGCCCCGGCGGCAGTTCGAGCATTGTCCGCGGACCGATACCTCGCCAGCCTGCTGCGGTGATGGACCGGAGATGCACAGGCCCGGTCCGTCCGCCGGTGTCCTTGGCCCGGTCCTCAGGGAGCAGCTCGCTGAGCAGTGCCTGCACTTCCGGGGTGAGTCCGGAGTGACTCAGACGATCGAGGAGGAGGGTCCGCAGGGACGTGGGGGACTGGTCGAGCATGGTCGATTTCCCTTGTTCGGTGCGAGGAGAGAGCAAGCTGTGACTGATGCACTGTTCGCACCGTAAGCATGGCGGTAGCTTGTTAGCGGCGTCAACAAGTTCTGACCTATTGGTGATTCGACGTTGTGTACGCTCACCAAACTGGTGTACGAGCGAGGGGGAGTGACCTGGTACTGCCACGCTGCGTGGCGCGAAGGTCGATGAACAGCGCCGCCGCGCTCATGCCCCCGGGCAGCGGGAGACGATGCTGTGCACGTCCCTCAGCCATCGCTGCTGGTCAGTTCCTGCTGGGGGGCGACACTTCCAGGCCCAGGATCGAGACGGCCTGCTTCAGTTCTCCCTCGGTGCCGGCCAGAGCCAGCAGGCTGGTGATGTCCCTGTCGAGTTGCTTCCGGTCGCCCTGGGAGGCTCCTGCCAGGTAGTCGTCGACGGCTTCGCTGTGGGAGGCGTACTCGTCGAAGAAGTCCTGATGGAAATAGCTGCCGAGGAACTGGTAGGTGGTAACTGAGTGCTGGGCCACGGAGATTCAGCTGCTGGCTTGATCGCGAGTTGGCGGGGACGTACCTCAGTCGGCGTGACCAGCCGCTCGGAAGTCGCACTCGGCCCAGACGGTCTTGCCGCTCGGTGGATACGGATCGGTGCCCCACCGGTCGGCGAGGGCGGCGACGATGAGCAACCCTCGCCCCGACTCGTCGTCCGGCGGCCTGATGAAATTCGCCACGGGAGAGGGCAGCCGGTCCCCGCGGGCGTCAGTGACCGCGACGCGCAGGACGCCGGTGGCCGAGTCGTTGGCGAGGGTGAGGCGGAAGTCGCGGCCCCGGACCCGGCCGTGCAGCGCCGCATTGGCGGCCAGCTCCGCGACGATCTGCTCCGCGCGGTCGGCGACTCCGGGTGACACCTTCCAGCTCCGCAGCTGCTCGTAGGTGAGCAGACGGGCAAGACGGGCACCGCGCCGGGTGGACGAGAACTGCAGCGTGAACGTCCGCGTGGCGGCGGGGAGCCGGGGGATGCTTGTGCTCATGGGACCACGGTGGCGGGCGCGGAGGGCGTCTGCGAGGGGTGACCCGCGTACGCACGGTTGTCGTACGGTCGCCCTTTGCGCGTTGTACGCGGACACAGCACCCCTGCGAGCGCGGACTGGCGACCGCGCTGCGTACTCGACGGCGGCGGATGTTCCGGGCGCTGACACCACGGGCCCCGTGGGCAGCGTGCCGGTAGCCGTGACGTACTCGAGCTGCACGTAGAAGGTGTCACCGTCGTTCTTCGTGTCGTAGACCCAGAGCTTCTCGCCGTACGGGTGCCACTCGATCTTGCCCAGCCAGGCTCCCGTGTCGGGGTCGTACACATTGATTTTGACGGCCTTCCCGCCGGGGTCATGACGGAAGTAGGTGCCGTCGTAAGGGGCGCCGACGGAACACGGGCAGTTGTCCGTGTCGACGTACTTCTCGCAGGTTCTCAGCTCGCCGGCTGTCCGCGTGCCGGGGGCTTGGTGCCAGGCACATGGTCCAGGAAGGGAGTGGCGGAGGGATCCTGAAAAGTTGCAGGGTAGGTCGCTTGTCCTGTGACCGCTACCGAAAGAGAGTTGACACTCCATGTCCGTCGACCAGGAATCCTGGGAAGCCGCGGTACGTCACCTGTACGAGGACGCGTACCCGTACGACGCCACGGGCCCGCGCCGCCACGAGGACTGGGTCCTTGACGTACTCACGCTGATGGCGCGCGTACCGGACCCACGAGGCTGGTCCGGTCTCGACGACGCGGCCCAGATGCCGGAGCGCGAGACCTCCCCTACCTACCCCTTCGCCGTCCACTCCCGCGACTACGTGGCAGCGCGGCTGCAGGAGATCGACCGGAGCAGTGCCGAGAACCTGCTGCTGGCCCTCACCGATGACTGCTGCACCTTGTCCAATCTGAAACGCTTCACGGAGAGCGAGGACGAACTGAGGGACATGACGCGCACGATCCTCGCGCGTTACGGGGACGGGGCCCGTTATCACACCAACGTCAACATGCCCGGCCATGTGCGTGGCACGCTCGACTTCACGTCGTCGAGTTGTGCGTACAGCCCGCTCAGCGTCCACACGGAGGACTGCGGCCTGATCGTCGTCTCGGACACCGAGGTCGGCATGTTCTGGAACTTCTCCGACTGCTGAGCGTATCCCCACCGGTGACCGGCCTTCGCGGACCGATGGATGGGCAGTCCGAAATGCTCCGCCTCAGCGTGATCGAGACTTGAGGAACCGTTATGCCTGCTGCTCTTCTGGCACCGTTGTCGGCATAGAGGGGCGCTGGTGTGCAGGTCGGAGCGGCGGTTGATTTTCAGGACTCAACTGGAGCCGGGTCAGCCTGCGGCCTGCTCGATGAGCTTCTTGGTCGCGTCCCGCAGACTTCCGATCTCTTTCAGCGCCGCCTCGCGGGTGGCGCCGATCTGTCCGCCCGGACGGGTGAGATCGCCCAGTGCGTCCTCCACCTCGGCGATCCACCCGCGCAGGTGCGCTGCGCCGGCGTCGACCAGGCCGTCCTGCTGCTGGAGCGCCACGTGGGCGAAATGGTCCCGGATCTCCTTCCGGTGCTTGTCCACTGCCATCCGATTGCTCTGGTCCTTGATGATGACGACGGCGTCCAGGGCGGGTCCCATGACCATCGGTGCCCACTGGGCCTTTCCGGCCCAGCTGGAGACCTTGTTCGTCGCGTTGACCTTGCCCCACGGCTTGAACTTCTTGGCGCCGTTGGTGACCTTCCCGCCGGAGTCGAGCAGCTTCTGGCCCACCTTGTTCTTGTTGAGCCAGTCCGCTACGGCGGCTGCCTTCTCTTTGTCGGTCGCGATCTTCCTGAGCCACTCCGACAGCTTCCCGGCCCCCTGCTTCGCGGCCTTCTCCGCCGCCTTCTTGACCGCCTCTTCGAGCGGTGACTTCGTGGGCGTGGCGGGATTCGCCTCGGGCGGGTTGACGTTGTTCACCCACTCCTCCGGCTCCGGTACGACATCTCCGAACTCGGCGGTCAGCGCGTCGTACGCCGCCCTGGTCGAGGAGGAGAAGCTGATGTCGAAGTCGGTGTGGGAATCGACCAGCCTTCCGGCGACGTCGGTCGCGATGCCGGTCGGGACGGTGCCGTTCTTCTCAGAGACGCTGTCGGCGATCCGGCCCCCTTCTGTTCTGATCCTGGCGGCGAGGACCTCGCTCTCCCTCTCCAGGGCCTTCAGCACGCCCTCCCTCGCGCGGGAGAGCGACGCCTCGACCTTCTCCGCGGTCCGCACGGCGTCGAGGTCCTCGCCGTGCAGGTGCCACATCTCCTCGGCGTCCGCCAGAACCCGGAGGAGTTCGTACGCCTGCGCTCTGGGACGGACACCGCTGACTCCGGGAGCGACGATTCTCCGCAACTCGGTGGTGAGAGCGTCGATGCCGCTCCCGGAAGCCAGCAACTCCCGTTCCTCGTCCGTGAGGTCGACATCGTTGGTCGCGTCGAGGAAGTCGCGGGCGTCGGTCGGGACGATCGGGACGCGGTCGGCGAAGGGGCCGAGCCGTTTGCGTATCTCGTCGAGAATGACCTCGCGGTCGCTGTTCTCGGCGTTCATCTTGTTGACGACGACCACACTTCGGTCGGCGAAACCGTCGGCGTCGAGGGCCCGGACAATGGCCTCCGTCTCCGCCTCGCCCGGCAGTTCGCTCGTCGTCACGATCATCAGCGCGTCTGCTCCGCGCACACCCCGTTCGGCCGAGGCACGGTGCGAGTCGTCGCCCGACAGGGTTCCGGGCAGGTCGACCAGGGTCACACCGTTCCACGGGTACGGCGTCTCCTCCAGTGTCTTGGGTGCCGCGTCGACGAGTTTCTCGACCTCCGCAGCCGGGAGTCGGAGGAGTGCGGCGATGAGTGTCGACTTCCCGGAGCTGTACGGGCCCAGGAGCGCGATCCGCAGCGGGCCCGTGTCCGTGCGGGGCAGGGAGGCTGTCAGGCCCCGGGTGCGCGGGTGGGCGTTCAGAACCTCCTCCGCCCGAGCGCTCAGGGCCAGCACGGGGGCGCTCGGCCCCCCGTCAGCCGTCGTCCGCAGTCCCATCGCCTTCTCCGCTTCTTGAATCCGGGCGGACCTCGATCCGCTCGGTGAGGACATCCACGAGGTGCTTGTGCAGGTGTGCCCGCACGTCCGCGACGTGGGACGTATCGGTCCAGACGCGGAGTTCGACCCCCGGCGTCCGGCGTGCTCGCCGGACGGCCGCCGGATCCCCGCCCGCGAGAGCCAGCAGCCGGCGTGCCAGGGTGAGGTCGATCGTGTCGAGGGCGGACCGCACGGACGACTGCAGCCGGCCGAGCCGTTCGAACCGCTCGCGGGTGCTGCCGATGCCCGCCGTCTCTGCCGCGAACTGGGCCTCCACCTGGGCCGTCGCCTCCTCGAGGACCATCGCCATCCGGGCATCGACCCAGTCGAACAGATCGTCCAGGCAGGTCTCGGCCACTTCCGTGGCCGTTCTGGCCCACTCCTCCTTCGCCTGCCGCGCGCGGTCGATCTCGCTGCTGACGGCTTTCATCGCACCGAGCAGGGCGTCCGTCGCGTAGAGCGCCGCGGTGACGGGAGCGGAGGCAGCGGTGGTGGTGGCGGAGGTGGCGAGTTTCTTGGAGAACACCTTGGTGAGTCCCTTGGAGAGACCCTCGGTGGAGAACGAGTTCAGAAGGGTAGTGGCCGCCCCCTTGACGGCGGCTGACGCGATCTTCGAGGTGGGGTGCGGTTCCACGCGCGGGTGTTCGTCGTCCTGTCGCTCCGGGGCGCTCGCCGGTGCACGCAGCGTCCGGCCCCGTTCCCCCGCTCGCCGCACGAGTTCGTCCTCAAGCGCGAGGATGAGACCGTCCCACTCCAGTTCGGTGAGGAAGTCGCTCCACCGCTGTGCGTGGTCCTCCCCGCCCAGGTTCCGGACCGTTTCCGGCAACCGCTCCCGGGCCCGGTGACGTTCGGCTACGAGGCGTTCCTGCGCCTCGCGGCCCGCGGTCCGGAACGCTTCGAGCAGTGCGGCCCGTTCACCCGGCGTCGAGCGTTCCAGTGCGTCGAGTGCGAGACCGATCCGCGGGAGTTCTTCGGCCGTCCGGTCGTGGAAGGCGGCGAGCGGCCGTCGCACGTCCTCGGCCAGCCGTACGGCACGAAGGGGAATCGCTCGCTCTGCCAGGAGCTGGGAGAGGGCCAGCTCCAGTTCGAGGAGTCTGCTTGCCCGCATGGCCTTGTCGCCCAACTCGCGATCCTCCACGGACAGCGACTCGTGCGCGGCACCGGTGTGGACCGAGAGGATGACGGGCGGGGCGGCCCCGGCCGCGCGGGCGACCTGTTCGATGCGAGCGGCGTGCTCCGACGCCCTTCTGAACTCCTTGGCCGGGGAATTGGCGAAGAGCGTGAGCAGGACGGGCTCGTCGACCTTCTTCTTCACATTGATGACGGCCAGCAGCGGTTTCCCCGAGAGGAGAAGCCGTCGGAACTCCGCGGCCTCCTCGTCGCGCATCGTGTCGGCGTAGTTCCAGACGACCGCGTCGGCGCCGTCGCACGCCGCCCGCGCGTGCTGCGCGTCGAAGTCGTCGTCCTTCGCGGCGAAGCCGGGCGTGTCCAGGTAGGTCACGGGGCCGATGTCGAACGCGGAGGTCTTCCGTGTGGTGCGGTGGGCTCCTTGCCCGATCCCGGACCGGTCCGCGTCACGCGTCAGGGCCTTGCGGAGCGTGGTCTTCCCGGACTTGGTTCTTCCGGCGACGGCCACGAGCAGCCTGCCCCGGACGGCGGGCAGAGGCCGCATGGCATCGCGAAGTTCACGCTCGAGCGTGCCGACGCGGCCGATGACCCTGACCAGTCCTTCGCCCTCCACAGCATGCTCGGAGAGCCCCGTCCGACCTGTTTGCAGCAGGAGGTCCTCGACCTCGGTCCGGAGAACGGCTTGGACGGCGCGGTAGTCCGAGCGGCTCGTGTCCACCGCTCCGGGCGGCAGGGCGAGTTCGCCGACCAGGGGGGCGAGGGCCTCGCGGAGCCCGGGCTGGCTCTCCCGAAGGTCCATGGCCGCCGCCACACGGTCGAACAGCGCGATGTTCTTCCCGTACCAGGACTCGAGAGCGCGCAGCCGGCCGGCATCGTGTCGGGAGCCGACCGCGAGGAGCCCCGAGGCGAGCCTTGCGGCCGAACTTGTGGCCGACGGCGGTAGGGCCGGGGACGTGGTGGAGGTGGGAGGGGCGGGCACTGCCAGTGCCGATGTCGGACCCGGCGCGTGTGCGAGCACGGCCCGGCAGGCGTCCCTTGCGAGCAGTTCCAGAGCGCTCCCCGACAGGGCGCCGGTGTCGCGGGCCGTGAGCGCCCACACCAGGGCGTCACGCCGGTCAGACCTGAACCCGGAGGACGCGTCCGGCCCGAGCCAGCGCCACCATGCCGGCCGTGTGGAGAGGAACGCGTCGTACGCCTTCCGCGCCGCGACGAAGTCCCGTACCTTCTCAAGCCGCGCCGCCAGCTCCCGGTTCTGCAGGTCCTGGGCCGCCGAGACGCTGTGCTGGAGCACGAGCTCCCGCGCGGCCGCCGCCCGACGGGTGGCGCGGGGGCGGTTCAGGTCGGCCAGAGTGCCGTCGACGTCGGTCCCGCCGTCGACGTCGATGATCGAGCGCCAGACCTCTTCGGGCCAGTCCTGATCCGCACGACAGTACGGTTCCAGGGCCTTGGGTATCAGTCGTTCCGCGGTCGTCACCGACACGCGGTCCGTCCGCAGCGCCTCCACCGGGACACCCTCAAGGGCCGGAAGGTGCGACCGTGCTCCGTCGACCCGCGCCAACTCCCGCAGAGCTCTGGCCTCTTCGGGGGCCGCCGCCATACCGGCCAGCTCGTGCTCCTCGACGCACGCCGACACGGCGTCCGAGACCCACGGAAGCGTGCTCCCGTATGCGGGCAGAACGGCACACCCGTGCTCCTGCGCCACCGCGTCCACGTTCTCGGCGAGCCGCCGGAGCGCGGCCTGTCCGGCCATGGCGTCGACCCCCAGCGGCTCGAGCAGGAGGGCCAGGATCTCGGTTCGGGGGCTCGTGCCTCCGGGGACTTCGGTCACTGTTGCTCCTCGTGGGGGCAGGGGTGACGGACCACGCTCTTCGCACGGGCGGCGGCCAGGCCGGCGGTACGGTGGTGCGGGATCGTCGTCATGGCGGCCGCGCGGCCGGGGAAGTTCTCGGGGAGGCGCAGGACCGTGGCGCGGTGGGCCTTCCGCGTGCTGCCCCTGCTGATGGCGCGCCCAATGCGGAGTCCACCGTCGACGAGCCCCTGGCTCACTGCCGCCCCCATCTCCGCTTCTCGCGCTCTCGATGCTTGCGCGGTTCTCGCGGTTTTCGCGGTCCGAAACGGAACGCGCCCCCTGACCTGCTGTGGCACGGCCCGTCGTGCCAGAACAGGTGGTGATGCGGCCCTCACGGTACACGGTTCCGTTCGCGAATGGCAGGTGATCACGTGTTGACAGCGTCAATGCACTTTTGGTTCCCGCTCTCCGAGGCTCGTCTGCGCTGACTACCGTGTGATTGGTGCCTGTCGGCTGGGGCGAACTCCTGGTGCCTCGTACTGCACCGGCTTCCCGCCGGCCGATGTGATGGCGGCTCAACCCTGCGACGCTTCCCTCTTCTCGTTGCCCGGCATCGCTCCGTCCCCCAGGCCGGCGCCAGGCCCGTCCCGTTGCCGATCGAGGTACCGTGACCACCATCTGAGGGCTGCGAGGACGGGGTTCAGAACGCCTGGGAGAACCGGCGGCGTCATCTTTCGGCGACTCACTGCCGACCATGCGTCGGCTCAATAGGATGGCGGGTATGCCTCCGAGGGACCGTCAGGTCAGTGCTGAGATCAGTCTTCCGTTTCTGAAGATCGGTACGAATGACGTAGGAGCCTTCTTCAAGCGCCGTCGACGTGAACCGACCGGCCCGTTCCTGCTCATCTCCGCGAGCAGCGGGCTGGCACTCGACACCGCGTTTCACAGCGGAGACGGCAGTGTGCCGCACCTTTGGGGACCCCACGGGCAGCCGCATCAGTTGTGGTACCTGGAGGCGTCCGGCCATGGACGGGAAGTGCACGTCATCTCCGCGAGCAACAACCTGCTGCTGGACGGCCAAGCGGCCGGGCTCGGCGACCACGTCCGTATGCGGGGGCGTAACGACAACGGTGCGGCCTGGCAGCGGTGGCACGTCTCCGCTGCTCCTGGGCTCCGGGCCCATCGCATCATCAACGCGGGAACAGGTCATGCGTTGGACTGCCCTCACGAGGCCGAGGCCAGAACGAAGCCCGTGTTCTGGGAGCCACACGGCGGGGGCAATCAGCAGTGGTTGCTGGCCATGCCGTTCGTGGTGCCGGAAGACGGTGCCTGATCTTCCCGGCGGGTAGGGGCGTGCCGACAGCGCTCACACTCCCCTCCGTACGCTGAGTCGCCGTACGGACACGTTCGGTGGACGGTACGAATTCGGGCCGGTCATTCTGGGAGTCCTCGGCCAGGCAACTGGCGCGTGTGCACCTGGAGGTGGGCCTCGAATGACGACCGACCACGTAGAGCCGGCGGTGCCGGGCGGGGAGTGTGAGCGGGAGCCGGGGCCGTCGGACAGTCTGCGGACGTTCGGAGCCGTCGTTCAGGCGTTGCGTGAGCATGCGGGGCTGAGCCGGGTGCAATTCGGCGAGATGGTTCGGTTCTCCAAGCACACCGTCGAGTCGGTGGAGTTGGGGCGGCGGATGCCGGACGCGTCGTTCGTCGAGCGGGCGGAGGAGGCGTTGGGGAACACGGGGGCGTTGCGGAACTCGGCGAGGTTTCTGACGCGGGGGGAGGCGGGGCTGGCGGTGTGGTTCCGGCGGTGGGCGAAGCTGGAGCGGGTGGCCGTGAGTCTGTGTACGTATGAGTGCCGGTTGGTGCCGGGGTTGTTGCAGTCGGAGGGGTACATGAGGGCTCTCTGCGAGAACGACGTCCCGCCCCTGTCTGACGAAGATCTGGAAGCCACCGTGCAGGCGCGCCTGGAGCGTCAGCGTTTGATGCATGAGCGGCCCAACACAGCCTTCGACTTCATCGTGGAAGAGTCCGTGTTCATGAGGCGATTGGGTGGGGCGGACGTGACGCGCGGTCTGATCGATTATGTGCTTGACGCCGTTACACCGAGGAACCTAACTCTTCAGATCATGCCGGCCGACAGCGAGTATCACTCCTGCACGGCTGGGCCGCTTCAGTTGCTGGAGACACCGGACGGAAGCTGGCGCGGCTATGCAGAAGGACAGGAGAACGGCCGTCTGATTGCTGACCCGAAACAGGTCAGCACGCTCCAGATGCGCTATGCGAGACTGCGCTCGCAGGCCCTCACCCCGAACGACTCTCGGGGCCTGCTGGAGCGGATGCGAGGAGCGCTATGAGGCCGTCTGAACTCGACTGGTTCAAGTCCAGCTACAGCAGTGCACAAGGTGACAGCTGCGTTGAAGTCGCCCTCACCGAGCAGGTCATCCATGTGCGGGACTCCAAGGACGTACGGCGCCCGCCCTTCGCTGTGGGACGTGAGGGATGGTCGCGCTTCGTGGGGTTCGTCACCGAGGTGTGACCTGTGTCCCGGTGGCCGCGAAGACCGCCGGGACCTGATGGGTCGGCTCAGTTGGCCAGAGCGAGGCGTTCCACGTGGGCGACCTTCACGGACGCTATGTCGGACAGCTCGCGCTTGTCCGCGACCTCGCTGTACTCGCTGAACTCACCCTTGTCGGCGTCGGTCTTGCCTGCCGCCAGGTGGGTCGAGCTGATGAAGGTCTGACCGACGAAGTCGCCGTCCTCGTCGAAGGCGTTGACGACCACGGCGTAGTTGGCGGGTCCGTCGCCCTCGTTGCTGATCTTGTAGACGAACTCGTACGTCTCGTCCGTGTCCGCGTCGCAGTCGTTGAACGAGTAGACGTCGGTGTCGTCGCAGTACTCGTCGTCGCTTTCGTCCACGACGAGTTTACCGCCCGAGACTTCGACGTGGCCCATCGCGTCGTCGCCGTTGCCCAGAGCCCACCAGGTGACGCCGCCACCGGCGAGGAGCACCGCGACGGCTGCGGCGACTATCAGGGTGCGCTTGCCCGGACGGCGTCCTGTGGTGGTGGGTGCGGGCGGTGCCGTAGGAAGCGGGGGCGGGACGGGCGTGGCGGCCGGTCTCTCGGGCGGGTTGTCGGTCATGAGGCGCTCCGTTCGAGGGTGATGCGCACTGCGAGTGACGCAGGTCGGCGGTTGGTCAGAGGGATGTGGTGGTGTCCTTGCCGATGCGCAGGCCGGTTCCCGCCAGCAAGCACAATCCGGCGAGGACGGACACGACGCAGGCGGCTCTGAAGACGTCCGAGTGCTCGTCCGCGAACATGCCTGCGGCGGTGAGGCCGAGGAACACCCCGGAGGTCTGCCAGCCGGTTCCGGACGGCATAGGGCTTGCGGTACGCCAGCGGATGCGGGGCACCCACAGGCGCAGGAGCTCCGCGGTGGCTGCGAAGGCCACGAGACGGGACGTGATCATCAGGGAGAGGGAAGCTGTGTTGTCTCCGAGTTCGCCGACGCCGACGACGGCTGTGAGCGTGAA
This sequence comes from Streptomyces sp. NPDC001599, assembly GCF_042893535.1. NCBI lineage: Bacteria > Bacillati > Actinomycetota > Actinomycetes > Kitasatosporales > Streptomycetaceae > Streptomyces > Streptomyces sp. NPDC001599. The sequence continues at coordinate 229,740 of NZ_JBIAVA010000004.1, read as the reverse complement.
GTAGAGAATCGGGACCAACCAGGCGGGGTGCGCCCGGGTGCCGGGAACGGGGTGGGCCTCACTGGTCCGGTCGGTGACCTTGGTGAGGCTGACCGTGGCGGGAGCATCCCCCGCAGTGCGGGGGGACGGGATGCCGGAGAGCGGCGGTGCCTGGGGGATCGGCCGCAGGGCACGGTGCTGCGCGCGGCGGAGGCGGCGGCCGATATCGCCGTACGTGTCCATGTGAGCCGACAGTTGTGCTTGGAGGTCGAGCAGCTTCTCGGCCATGGCATCGAATTCAGCCCTGCGCACGGCAGCGAGCCGACTGGCCTCTTCTTCGACGGCGGTGAGTCGGCTGAGGCTTTCGGTCTGCAGTTGGGTGGCTTCCTTGCGCGCCTTGTCTGCTGCTCGCGGGGCCTCTGCCAGCTCCTTTCGCAGGCGGACGCGTTCGGCATCGATGATCTCGGCGATGCGGTGGCGTTCGTCCGGCGGCAACCGGTGTGGGGCGCGGGCCTCCGCGCGGGCAAGGACGGACTGACGCCACTCCAGGAGGGGACGGCCGCGGTGTTGGCCGATGCCGTTGATGTGGACCTTGGCGCCCTTGGTGCGGTGGATGTAGAGGACGTCGCCGCCCTTGCCGTTGGGTGCCTTGTCCCAGCTGACGCGCTCGAAGTCGGCGGCTGTACGGATGCCGTGGGCTGCGAGGTCGCGGATGAGTCCCTTGCCGATGCCGTTCACCTCGCTTGAGGTGAGGTACGTGCGGCTGAGCGTGCGCTCGATGGACTCACGGCGCAGGACTGCCAGGGCGCGCGTCTCCTGACTCTCACGCTTGCCGTCCAGGCCGTTGAGCTGTTGGTTGAGTGAGGCTTCCTGGCGTGTCTGTCGTTCGTGGATGCGCTGGAGGGCCTTGTCGTGGACCGCCTCGGCGCGGTTGCGGTCCCGTGCCTCGCGGTTCAGGCGTTGCTGGTCGGAGACCTCGAAGGCAGGTCGCTTGTCGAGGAGGCGGCGGAGGGCGCGGATGGACTCGATGAGTTGGCGGCGCTCTGCCCGGATCGCGGAGGGGGCGGGGACGGTGGCGGGCGGGACGGGGGTGGACCCGTCCCGCCGCATGGGCGTGCTGTCGATCAAGGGAGTGCTCTCAGCGGGCGGGGTGTCGAGGGCCGTGGCCCGGGGGCGGGGTGAGGGTGGAGGTGTAGTTTTCGCCGTCCACCAACGGGTTCTCCAGGGTGACGCCGGCTGCGGCCATGCGGTCGTATTCGGCGAGGATCAGTTCCTTGGTCCGGTAGGTGCCGTACTTGGTCTGGTCCTTGCGGCGGACGATGGGGAAGGTGTCGAGGAGGTAGTTCGCGTCCTCTCGGGAGATGCCGTAAAGGTGGAGGAAAAGGGCGTCCAGTTCGGCTCGGATCTGCTGGCGTCGATAGGCGTCCCAACGGAATGGTGTGTTTTCGTCACCAAGGTCGGCTGCGAAAGGCGCCATATCGGTCGCGGTGTGAGTCAATTCCAAGGCCCGAGGTGCAATGAAGAGGGCATGGGGCTCGACACTGGCTGGAGGCAGGACGGGCAGCTGTTGAGAGATGAAGAAGTTCAAGTGAGTTCCACCGACCTTTAGACGAGCGGTGAAATCGAAGGCCAAGGATGACACCATTGCTGTCACACAGGCGGCCAGGTTGCGGTTTTGAACGGTGAATGTGGATACAGGCAAATTATTGCCCACTGCTGTGCGGGGAAGGACAGCGACGATGGCGGTACGCTCATCAGTCGCACGGCAGATGTCTCGCCATCCGAGGAGCCAGCCGCGTGCACTCTGCTTGGCAGCAAGCTTGTCGTCCACTTCGTGCTTGGCCACCCAGTACCGCGGCAGCACCACAACGCCAGCGTTCTGCTTCTCCTCAAAGGACAAGTCCCGCGTAGAGCCGTCACTGTCATAGGTGGCCCAGCGGTGGTCGTAGTGGTGCAGCATCTTCGCCTCGTAAAGCGGGAGCATCTTCGCCCCCGCCCGTGTGAAGACGTTGCCCCTAAGCTGCCAACCCTCACCCTCCAACTCCTCGCGAGTCCGGAAGAGGTGCGAGTCGTTGGACATGTCGAACATACGCATGAACGACACGCCCCACGGGTTGCCGTTCGGGTCGTCTTCCTTGATGAGTACTGGGACGCGACGGTAGATACCGAGGGTGATCTCGGCGTCGCGGCGGGATCGGAAAACCGGGCAGGTGCCCGTGTTGGGGTTGAGGAGGGTGATCTCCTCGGGCGTGAGAGTGAACGCCTTATCTGCGGCGTCCAGTTCCGACGGGTCGTGGAGGAAGAAGGCGAATCGGGCGGCTCGTTCGCGCATGGCGCGCCCGGTGAGGGACAGGATGCTGAACTTGAACGAGCGATGCACACCGGGGAAGAGTGGTGCCGCGTTCTCGAAGTCGTACAGCGCCGCGATCGACCCGTTCTGAACCAGATCCTTGAAGAAGTATTGCGTCGTGGCATCCGTCGCGATGCCTGTCGGCACGATGACGCCCATGCGGCCGTGTGACCCCGTGATCGTGCGGTCCGTTTCGCTGAAGACGGCGTACGTGTTGATGTCACCCCGGCCGGTGAGCGGGTAACGCAGGGACAAGCGCAGGAATTGGCTCTCGCCCTCAGCTTGGCGCTTGGCTGCTGTGAACTCGGCGAACAGGTCAGGGTTCTTCCGCGGCAGGGCTGCGATGAGCCGTTTGCGGGCAGCGGCGTTCGGGGCGTTGGCGATCTCCGTGTCGCGCTGGGCGAAGAACTCCTGTTCCTGGAGCTTGATGCGCTCCCACGGCGGATTCCCCAGCACGCAGGAGAAGCCGCCGGCCCACCCCACGGATGGATCCACGTCGTCGCCCGCAGCCTTGGAGACCGCGAAGACCTCTGGGAACTCCAGGTACCAGTGGAAGAACTTGTGCTGCTCCGCGAGGCGAATGATCTCCTCGTTCGTGCTCACCGGGATGCCCGCGCCCGCGCTCTGGAGGTCACGGAAGACGCCCTCCGTGACCGGGGTCGGCGCGCCCTGGACCTTGGGCCACATGAAGGCTGAGCACCAGGCGTCGCCGATGTGCAGGGCGCGTAGGTATTCCGCGGACTGCTCCAGTTCGCGGAAGCGGCTCGACTGGAGGCGGACGTCGCGCAAAGTGTTGGCCCGAGTCGCAGTGATATCCCGCAAGCTCGCCGCGAAGGCCGCGTTGGAGACCCAGATGCGCTCCTCCGTATGGAAGCTCAGCTGGCCGCCGCGTTCCGCCGCGTTGCGCTTTTTGATGGCGGACGCGATCTTCTTGTCGTCGCCCTCGATCGGCTTGAAGGCATCGTCAGGGATGCCCTTCGCCAGCAGCGCCGGCGTGGCTCCAATCAGCGCGTTGCCGTGCTTGATGTGGGCGTCCAGGAAGCCCAGGGGCTTGCCCGGTTCCAGGGCCTCCAGCCACAGGGAGACCTTTGCCAGCTCGACCGCCATCGGGTTGAGGTCGACTCCGTAGATGCACCGCGCCACCACCTCGTGCAGGGCGTGCCGTACCGCGTCGATCGTCGGCTCCGGGTTCTGCTCCCGGACCGCAGCCACCCGCTTGGCGATCCGCCGAGCTGCAGCCACCAGGAAATGGCCCGAGCCGCAGGCCGGGTCGCAGACCGTCAGCGAAAGCAGTTCGCTCTCGATCGCATCGCGGGCGTCCGGCTCGCCCGAACGCGTCGCCCGGATCTCGCCCCGCTTCACCGCGTCGTCGATCACCGGGTCCAGCGCCGAGTCCAGCAGGCACTCGATCAGCGAGGACGGGGTGTAGTACGAACCCGTCGTCTTCCTCGCGTTGCCCGCCAGCTCGACCAGTTCGAAGGTGCGCTCCGTTGCGTTGTGCTGCGGGACCAGCTCAAGCAAGGACTCGTAGATGGAGCCCAGTTCCTCCGCGTCCAGGTGGCGGTAGTCGACCACCCGGTTGCGCTTGCTGGTGGTGTCCCGCACGATCGACAGCGCCCGTACCGCCTCCAGCAGGGGCTCGTTCGACAGGGACAGGCTGTGCAGGACCTTGTCCGCCTCCGTGTCGTCGAAGATGCCGCCGAGGCCCGGCAGGCCCAGCTCCGGCAGGCCGTCGTCGTTGCCCAGGCCCGACAGGACGAAGCGCAGCGCACGGTACAGGTCGCCGTGGGCCGTGCCCCGGCGGCGGTGAGCGTGCCGGCGTAGGCGGGCCGACGAGAAGTACGTCTTGTAGCGATCCTTCGCCGACTCCTCCGCCGACGGGGACAGCAGGACTTCCCGGTCCTCCGCGACGAACAGGAACAGCAGGCGGTAGACCATGCGCAGGAGGCCGTAGTGGAAGGTCTTGACGTCCACGGTCTCGCGCAGGTCGCGGTTGGCCGGGTGCTTCAGGAAGCCCGTGCCGAGGGTCGTGATCGCCCGCTGGACGCCCTTCCTGAGCTGGTCCAGGGCGCGCGTGCCCTGTGCGATCGCCTCCGTACGCCACTTCTCCAGCCAGCACGTCGACGGTGCCGCGTCCTCCGCGACCTCGAAGCGGGACACGTGCAGGAGCCGGTACAGCAAGACGAACTCGCTGAACAGCTCGCCGTCGAAGATCGCCTCCAGGTCGAACTCGACGTACGACGCCGTCGCCAGCGCGCTGGAGTCGCGCAGCAGGCGCACCTGGCGGCCGTTGGTCAGCAGGCCCCACAGGTGGGCCTCGGTCCGGTTCAGGCACTCCTGGAGCATCGACTGCGGCGGCACCGTGCCCGCGCCGCCGGGACGCTTGTCCAGGTTGGCGTTCCACGGGGTCTGGTGGATGAGCGCGTGCTGCCAGCGGTGCGAGACCTGGAAGTGCTTCTCCGTGTCCGAGTCGGCCGTGATGCCCTCCGCGCCGATCGGCGTCAGGCGGCCGAAGCCCAGTTCCCGCCACAGCGGGGCCAGCCAGTCGGCGACCGCGCGGCCCGTGGGATCGCTGGCGGGCTGGCCCGTCACCCGGTCCTCGGGGAGGTGCTTGCGCAGGTCGCGCCAGAGGGGCTTCAGGTACTCCCAGCTGCGTTCCGCCTCGTCGCGGACCGAGCGGGACGACGGCAGGCCGTAATCAGCGGGCTTCGAGCCCGGGACGTCCTTGCCCTCGGAGATGCGCAGCAGCATGTCGGAGGGGAGTAGACCTCCGACCGTGTGGACTGCGGTGAACACCTGGTGGCGGGTCGTGGCGGACATCAGGCGGACGCTCCAGAGGCAGCAGCGGGGTTGGCGGGGAGGTAGAGGTACGCGCCCAGGACGTCGGCCGGCTTCTGGGCCGTCACCGACAGGCCGCGGACGATCTCGCCGGAGGCCTGGCGCACCCGGCGGTGCGAGGCGTCCAGCTCGGCGGCCAGTTCGTCGCCGTACGACTCCAGGTGGCCGGTCGTTTCGGGGAGCTGGTCGAGGACGCGCTTCATCATGCGTTCGCCGAAGTGCGGGTCCGTGTTCTCGGACGCCGTCGCGCCCAGCAGCGCCGCCGCGCGCTCCTGCGGCAGCCACACCGCGTTCTTCGGGGAGCCCTCGAAGGCGAGCAGGCGCGCGTCCTCCGCCACGAGCTGCTTCTCGCCGCTCCGCGACGGCAGCGTCAGGTGGAAGCGGTAGCGGACCAGCAGCAGTGTCGTACGGGTCGACACCGCGTCCGTCGTCACCACGCCGCAACGACGTGCCGGGCGGGCGCCGTCCGCCTCGGTGTCCAGGGCCGAGTTCAGGACGTGGGACGCCAACGCGCCCACCACCGGGTCTGTCCGTACCAGCGCGACCTCGCCCCGTGCCACGGCCGGATCGTTCCGGAACGGGATCGGACGGTCGCGCTCGATCACCTCCGCGCCCACGGCCGTCGCGAGGGCGTCCCTCAAGCCCGCCGGTGTGCCGCCCACCTGCGCGGTGAAGTCGGACGTCGTCTCACCGGCATCCCGCAGCACCGCGCCGAGAGCGCCCAGGGACTCGCGGACGAACGTCTCCACCTCTCCCGTACCGCCCAGCGCCTCCCGGACCGCCGCGACCTCGCGGGCCACCTCCTCCGGGTGGATCGAGCGCTGCGCGAACCGGGAACGGGAGGCCGTCTCGCGCTCCGCCGCCGAGTTCCAGTCGCTGTCCAGCTTGGCCGTGCTCACCTTGAACGCGTCCGCGCCGAACAGCGCGCCGTCGTCCTCACGGCCGCGCATGAGCAGCCACTCGACGATCGCGTCCGTCACACCCGTCGACAGCTCGTCGGGGACGGATACTGAGATGCCCAGGTCCTTTTTGATCTGACGGTGCTTCTTGATCAATACCTCGAGGACCTTGCCGTCGATGCCGTTGTCGTCGCCGTACAGGGTGATGACGCGGACCTCGTCACGGCGCTGGCCGTAGCGGTCGACGCGGCCCTCGCGCTGGTCGTGGCGGGTCGGGTTCCAGGCCAGGTCGTAGTGGATCACCGCGTCGAAGTGGTGCTGGAGGTTCACGCCCTCCGACAGGCAGTCAGTGGCGATCAGGACGCGGCGCGCGGCGGCCTCCTCGCCGGCTTCCCTTGCCAGCGCCTCGATGTTGTCGATGCGCTGCTGGGGCGAGAGTTCGCCCGTGACCGCCTTGACGACGGTCTTCGCTCCGAGCGGGCCGCGCTTCTTGGTCTCCGGGTCGTTCGCGAGCTGCTCGGCCAGGTACTTGGCCGTGGGAATGTAGCGGCAGAAGACGATCGGGTGGTAGCCGTCGGCCAGCAGCGACTTGAGGTGCTTGATGAGGGCCTTCAGCTTGAGGTCCCTCGCCGGGCCCTCCAGCTCTGCCGCCCGGTCGGCGAGCTCCGCCAGCCGCGAGCGCGTGTCGTCCTCCGCGGTCTCCGCACCCGGTGCGACGTCCATGCCCTCCATCGAGTCGCTGTCCGCCGCGTCGCTGTTGAGCGGGGCGCCGAGCTTGTCGGCCTCCTCCGCCGACGCCGCGACCGCCGCAGCCGACCGCGTCCGCAGGGTCTGCGACGCCGCCCTCGGCGACGACACCAGCGAGCGCAGCAGGGCGATCGCCGACCACCAGGCGATACGGGCCTCGCGGCGGCCCCGGCCGTCCGCCTCCTCCACACGCTCACTCGCGTACGCGATCGCGTCGTCCAGCAGGGCCCGGTACTCCGGGGACAGCTTGTACGTCTCGTCCTTGAAGTAGCGGTCCGAGGGGAACGCGGTGCGCTCGGCGAGCGAGTCGTCGGCCAGACCGTCCGCCCTGGTGAGGTACCGACGGACGTCCGCGCGCTTGCGGGCCACGAAGTGCTGGGCCAGCAGCTTCCTGCCCGCCTCCGACTCCAGGTCCACGGCGGCCAGTTCGGGCTTGACCAGGCCCAGCAGGTTGCGGAACGCGGACTCCTTGCCGCTGTGCGGGGTCGCCGTCACCAGGAGCAGGTGCCGGTCCGGGTCCTCGGCCACCCGGCGCAACAGCTCGTAGCGCAGCTGGTTCTGGGTGCCGGTCCTGGTGTCGTCGGCGGCCACGCAGGTGTGGGCTTCGTCGACGATCACCAGATCGGGACAGTGCCGTACGAAGTCGTCGCGGTGGCGGGTGGACTTGATGAAGTCCGTGGACACGATGACGTGCGGGTAGCGGTCGAAGAGGGACTGGCCCAGGTCGAGGCCCCGCTCGAGACGGGTGACCGTGGAGGACAGGACCAGTTCCGCGTCGATGCCGAACTTGCTGCGCAGTTCCTGCTGCCACTGCTCCGCCAGGGCGGGGGAGCACAGGACCGCCAGGCCCGTCGCCTCGCCCTGCGCGAGCAGTTCGCTCGCGATCAGACCCGACTCGACCGTCTTGCCGATGCCGACGTCGTCGGAGATCAGCATGCGGACCGTCTTCTGACGCAGCGCCATCAGCAGCGGCACCAGCTGGTACGCACGGGGTTCCACCGCGATTCCGGCCAGTGAGCGGAACGGGCCCGCGCCCGAGCGGAAGCCGACTCGCAGGGCGGTGCGGAGCAGGCCGGCGGCCCGCTGGTCGCCGAGGTCGGTCGGTTCGGGAGCGGCGAAACGGGCCTCCTCGACCGTCTCGAACACCGGGAAGACGGCGGCGACGTCGTCGTCCGAGCCGCCGAGGGGGCGCAACACGAGCAGGTCGGGCTTGCTTTCGGGGAGTACCACCCATTCGCGGCCGCGCGCCTTCACCAGGGAGCCGGCGGAATACGTGAGTGCCATGTGTGTCGTCAAGTCCTTCGGTGAAGGTGATCAGTTGGCGGCAGAGGTGCCGAAGTAGCGGGCGTTCGCGGCGGCGATGGCGTCCCAGTCGGCGTCGTGGGCGAAGCGGACGACGTCCCAACTGGCGTTGAAGAGGCGGTCCTCGGCGTCCTCGTCGCGCAGGGTGTCCTGCTCCTGGCCGGGAGCGTCGACGAAGACGGCCACGTTTCCGCCGGGCAGCCGGTATACGAAGTCGGGTCGCGCGTTCGCCTCGGTGAGGAACGGCGCGGCCTCGTCGGGCAGGTGCAGTCCCCGTGCCTTCGCCCAGCCCAGGAAGTCGCCCTGGGCGGCGAGATCGGCGGCGGTCGACGTCTCCACCGGGGTGGGTGCCGTCGGGGTCCGGTCGAGCAGGCGGCGGAACTGCTCCGACCGCGACTCGCCGCGTGCCTCGCGCCTCGCCGTCGCCGACGCGAAACGCACCAGCAGGTGCCGGGCGGCGTGGCGGTTGATCCGGGCGTGGTCGAGCTGGTTGCCGTACGTCAGCAGGCACTCGTAGCAGCCGAGTGCGCACGGCCGGTCCGGGTGCGGACCGCCCAGGTCGGTGCCGTCGTCGTCGAAGTGGCAGATCGACAGCGCGTACTGGGCTGCCTTGGCCAGCGCGTCCGGCTCCGCCTGGAGACGGCGGAGTACGCCCGCGCCGCCCTCGGCGGCCTCCATGAACAGGAACCGGCCCCGCGGCCCGCCGTCCGGCGGCAGCAGTTCGCTGGACAGTTCGGCGTCCTCCAGCTCGAACGCGGCCTCGATGCCCCTCTCCAGCGCGTACATGAGGGACAGTGCCTCCGGCTCGGGCAAGGCCTCGTCGAGGGTGAGGACGAGGATGTTGCGGCGGTCCTCCACGTACGGGATGACGCGCTTCTTGCGGCGCCGCTCCTTGCCGTCCTCCTCGACCATCGGCAGCTCGCTGGAGTCACCGGAGGCCTCGGCGGCGTCCTTGTCGTTCATCCAGCGGCCGTCGGCGAGGTCGAGCCAGTAGCCCGCCGGTTCGTCCTTCTTGGCGCGGACCCGGCCCAGGTTGGTGATCCGGACTGTTGCCGAGTCGCCGTACGCCAGGTCGGCCAGCGGGACGCCCCCGCTGTCGGTGACGGACGCGTTGAGGCGGCCCTTGCGGGCGCCGTGGTCCTGGAAGCGGTACGACGTCTCCATGCGGTAGCCGGCGCGGCGGCGTTCCTCCTCGTCGGAGGAGATCCGCTCCCGGCGCGTGGTGTACACGGTGTGCAGCTGGAGCAGACCGTGGGTCGCCGCGCCGAGGGGCTCGTCGCACATGTGGCAGCGGTCCTGGCGTTCGGCCGGGTCGTGGTGGTAGCCGCAGTGCGCGCAGCGGCGGGCCTCGCTGGTCGCCAGGTCCCCGGACGAGTCCGGCGGGAGCTGGATGCGGGTCACCTGGTAGCGCGCGCCCTCGTGGTAGATGAGCGCACCGGGGCCGAACTCGCGGATGGCCAGGAATCGCGGGCGCTGGAGGTAGTCGCCCTCGCCGCGGCGGCGGCCGACCGTCGGGATGTACGCGGCCAGCGGCAGACGGGGGAAGCTGTAACCGGGCAGGAAGCCCTCGGAGGCGAGGTAGCGGTAGGGATTGAAGTCCGAGAGCACCGACTTGCTGTCGACGCTCTCGTTCATCAGCAGGTTGAGCTGCGTCTCCGCCTCGCGGCGGCGGGCGTTGGCACGGTTGCGGTCGAGCTCCGTGAGGCTGTAGTCCAGGCGTCGCCTGTTCTGGATGTACTGGTCGTCGAGCGCGGCGCGGAACAGCTGTCGCCACCGGTCGAAGGCCTGGTCGAAACGCTGGGGAACCGTGCGGACCCGGTCCTGGATCCAGTCATCGTGCCACCACGTCGTGTCGGCCGCGAATGCCGGCAGCAGCGGGCCGAGCACCCGCAGTGCCGCGTCCACCGTGCGGTCCTGGGCGCTCTCGTCCAGGGAGGCGTCGAGGATGTCGGGCAGCAGTCCCAGGGCCGGATTCGGGCGGTCGCCGGTGTCCGGGTACGACACGTCCAGGATCTCGGGTATCGCGCGGCCCAGCTTCAGGCCGGCTTCCGCGATCCAGATGCCCTGCAGGTGCGAGAGGACCAGGTCCTCGTTGGCCAGGTCCAGACGGGGTGGGGCCACCGCGCCCGCCACCATCCGCTCCGAGCGGCGGAAGTAGTACTGGTCGTGGCTGTTGCCCGTCGCGCAGTACGTCGTCACCAGCGCCGGCTGACCGCTGCGGCCCGCTCGGCCGGAACGCTGGGCGTAGTTGGCCGGAGTGGGCGGGACGTTGCGCATCATCACCGCGTTGAGGGAGGAGATGTCGACGCCCAACTCCATGGTGGGGGAGCAGTACAGCAGCTTCAGCTCCGCCTTGCGGAACGCCTCCTCGCGTCGCTCCCGCTCCTCGGGCGCGACCTGTGCCGTGTGTTCGCGCGCGAACATGCCGGACAGCGCGCTCGCCGCCTCCTTGTACAGGTCGCGGAAGAACCTGTTCACCCGCGGGCCGTCACCGCTGGGGTAGGTCCGCGTCAACGGGTCGTGCGCGCCCGTCTCGCCCTTGCCGGGCCGCCAGACCAGCGACTGGGCCGCCACCCGGTATCCCGTCCGGGCCTCCGCGGTGGGCCGGCGGTAGCGGCCGCCCGCCCGCTGCGGGGCCTCGGACACCTCCTTTACCAGGCCGTTCGCCGCCAGAACCTTGAGCAGCTCGGCGATGACGAGTTGCAGGTCCTCGGGGGAGAGATTCCTGAACGACGGGTCGGCGCGCCTGAGGTACTTGCCGAACTTGCCGCGCGCGGAGAGGAACAGGCCGGAGCGGTTCAGCCCCCGGCCGGTCGACGGTTGCGGGTAGGCGGTGCCGACGTTCGGCCGGTCGGAGGCCGACAGCACCCACGGATCCACCAGCCGTTCCTCGCTGGCCCGCTGCAACGCGTCGAAGTCGTCGCGGAAGTAGGCCACGTCGATGGCGAGGGAGCGGCGCATCTCGTTCAGCAGCGCCTTGGTGATCTCCGCGCGCAGGGCCGGGTCGGCGTCCCGCAGGGCCGCGTGCGTGTGCGCCCAGCGGTCCTGCTTTTCCGCCACCCAGTGCAGGTCCGCGTAGTCGATCTCCAGCAGACCCGTCTGCTCCAGGTTCGGCATGGTGATGCGCCAGCCGCGTTCCAGGTCGAGGTACAGCCGGAACGCGACCACGTCGCGCAGGGTCTTGGCGGCGGCCTTGGCGAGGGTCGGGGGCTGGTCGGCGTCCCCGGCGTAGTCCGCGGGGCCGATCGCGAGCGCGTTCGTCACCGCCGAGGCCAGTTCCTCGTGGGTGAGGCCGTCCTCGCCCGCGTCCAGTGCCGCCCGGAACAGGGCTCCGCGCAACTGGGTGATCTGCACGAAGTCGTTGAAGTGCCCGGCCTGGAGGGAAGCGTCCTGACGGTTGTCGACGAAGGTGAGGAGCTTGCGTGCCTCCTTGTCCAGGGCCTCCTCGGGAACCGACTTCAGCGATCGCACCACGGAGGCGGAGATGAGGGAGGTCGCCGAAGAGCGGCCCTCCTGGTCCAACGTCGCGAGCTTGGCGAAGTCCCGGCCGCGGGTCTGCTCGTAGGCCACACCGCAGTGGAGGCAGAACAGGAAGGGTGACGGGATGAACGCGGCCTGCAGCTCGCCCCGGCCCTCGTAGCCCAGCGGGTCCACGGTGACGGCGCGCGGTACCCGGTCGCGGTACGTCTTCTTGAGGACCTCCTGGCCCCTCTCGTCCAGCTCCAGCCAGGACTCCGGCAGGCGGCGGTCGTCGACGGCGTACTGGACGCTGGACGGCCAGGCCCGCTCCGGGTCGATGAAGAGGTAGCCGTCGCCCTGCCGTCCACCGGTCGCCGAGGTGTCACGGCGGGCCTCGTAGCGGACCTCGCCGTCCTTCTCGTCACGCCAGACGGTCAGGTACTCCTGGCCGCACTCCCGGCAGAAGGCCAACGGCATCAGCAGCTTGCCGCCGCTGCCCGGCTGCTCCAGCTGATAGGAACGGGTCAGATGGCGGGAGAGCTTGTCCTCCAGGGTGACGTAGACGGTGTCCCCCTTGGAGAGGAACTGGTGCAGGCGGAAGGCGAACAGCGGCCGGTCGGTGACCGGGTGCCGGGCCTGCGAGCCGGCGTCGAGGGTCGCCTCGACAGCCCTCGCGCAGTCCTCTTTGGTGACCCCCGACTGCTCCGACAGCTCAGCAGCCGCCGCGTCCAGCGTGGTCGGCCGCCGGCGCACCAGGCGGCCCGTCACCTCGTCCGTGGCCAGGCCGAAGCGGGTCTCGATCCAGCGGGCCAAGGGGTCCCGCACGAGGTCGGCATACGCGCGCGGAGCGGCCGGTGAGGTCAGCCGCTCGGCGGGAACCGTTCCCGGTGCCCCGTCGGTGGCGCGGACCAGGGTCTCGCCGATGACGTGTTCAGGGTTGACCGGCGTGCCGAACAGCCTGCTCGCCATACCGGCGACGACCTTCTTCTGATCTTCGAGGGTGCCCTCGGTCGACATGGTGGCCGAGGTGCCGATGCACTGCACGCCGGGTGCCTGGCAGGCCTCGCGGACCCGGCGGATCAGCAGGGCCACGTCGGCGCCCTGTCGGCCGCGGTAGGTGTGCAGCTCGTCGAAGACCAGGAACTCCAGGCCCTTGGCCATCTTGATGAGGCTGGCCCGGTCGGCGGGCCGGGTCAGCATCAGCTCCAGCATCACGTAGTTGGTGAGCAGGATGTCGGGCGGGTTGTCCCGGATCTCCCGGCGCTTGGCGTCGTCCTCCTGGCCCGTGTAGCGGGCGAAGGTGACCGGCTCGCGGCCCTGGCCGTAGCCGTCGCGCAGGTACTTCTCCAGCTCTTTGAGCTGACTGTTCGCCAGCGCGTTCATCGGGTACACGATGATGGCGCGCACCCTCTTGACGGCCTTCGGCCCTTCGGCGTCCCGTTCGTGCAGCACCCGGTTCACGATCGGGACGATGTACGACAGCGACTTGCCGGAGCCGGTGCCGGTCGTCAGCACGTACGAAGCGCCGCGCGCGGCGGCGTCGACGGCCTCGCGCTGGTGGCGGTGGAGCGTGAGCGGCCGGCCGTCCGGGACCGTGCCGCCCTCCGTCTTGCCGGCCTGGAAGATGCGGGCACATTCTGGGTGGATGACCTGGTCGCCGACCAGTTCGGCAACGGTGCCGCCGCTCTGGAAGAACGGGTTGAGGGACAGCCACGGGTCCGGCCACTGCGACTTGTTGTCGAGGTCCTTCTCCACGAACGCCGCGACGCGGTCGTCCCGAATGACGGTGCCGCCCTCGGTGAAGTCGCGATAGTCCTTGATGAGGGAGCGGTGTACGCCGAAGACGTCCATCGCGGTGCCGGAGGCAGTGACCGGCACGGGCCGCGCGACAGGTGTGGCCGGGGCTGTGCGGGCGACCGCGCCACGGGCGGCAGCGACCGCCAGCGGGCGTGTCGGGTCGAGAGCGCTCCAGTGGGGGAGTTGCGCGGCGTCCCCGTCCCGCAGAGCCAGCGGGTGCAGGACGTCGCGGACCTCGGCCGCGGTCGCGGGACGGTCGGCCGGGTCCTTCGCCAGCAGCCTGCCCACGAGGCGGATGAGCTCGGAAGGGATTTCCGTACGGATGACGCCGAGGGGAGTCGGCTCGGCCTCGAGGTGCTTGCGGGCAAGCTCGAACGGCGACTCGCTGACGAAGGGCGGTACACCGACGAGCATTTCGTACAGCACACAGCCGAGCGCGTACAGGTCGGCGGCCTGGGTGACCTGGCGGGCCTCGAACTGCTCCGGTGCCATGTAGCGGGCCGTGCCCACGCTGACGCCGGTGCTGGTCAGCCGAGCCTCGTCCGGATCGTCGACGATGCGGCCCATGCCGAAGTCGAGGACTTTGACGGTTCCGCCACGGGTCAGCATCACGTTCGCGGGCTTCAGGTCGCGGTGCACCACGTCGGCGGCGTGGGCAGCGGAGAGACCGTCGGCGATCTGCGCGCCGATCGCGGCCACCCACGACAGGGGCAGCTGGTGCTCCTCCTCGACGAGATCGCGCAGCGTCTCACCGTCCAGGAACTCCATCACCAGGTACGGCAGTCCGCTGTCCCCGGCTACCCCGCCCGCGATGAGTCGTGTGAGGTTCGGGTGCTCGAGCCGACGCATGATGCGGACCTCGCGCGCGAAGCGCTCCACCGCCTTCGTGTCCGCGGCGGTGTCGATCAGGGCGCCCGTGCGGCTGCGCAGGATCGTCTTCACGGCGACCGAACGCCCGGAGGTGCCCTCCGGTATCTGAAGATCTTCGGCCCGGTGGACCTCCCCCATATTGCCCTTGCCGATGACCTGGCCGTTGCGGAATCTGCCGTCGATCAGCTCGTGGCCCATGGCCGCCCCCTCATTCTTGGGCCCGCTGTTCCCTTTGGAACCGACGTGCCCCCGAGACTTCGCGCCTCCCTGACGTCGTTTCAGGTGACGCGGCGTGTGAACATTACACGAGGATCAATGCGTTGATACTGTCAACGCATCGAAGTACACTCGCCTGTGTTCGCGGGTTGGGGTGGAGATTGTGAGGCGCCACATGGTCGAGGGGTCCGACGCGCCCGTGTCGACAGTCGTGCTGGGCGAGCTGCTCAAGCGGCTGCGACTCGTCGCGGTCGGCGGTGTGGTGCCGGAGGCCGAGTTCACCGAGGGTGTGCGCACGCTCGGGCTGAGCGACGGCGAACGGGCTCGGTTGCGTGCCGAGCTGGCCCGGGTGGGCCTCCTGGTGCGGGGGTTGCATATGCACGTGAAGGTCGACTCGAGTAGCAGTGAAAAGGTTGTAGGCGCCCGTGAAGAAAATGTGACCACACGTGTTCTGCTCGCTCGAGGGCTGCTCTCCCGGTATGAGGACGGCACCGGATACCTGTCGGCCCGAGCGGTCGAGGGCGTGGTGCGACTGGCAGGGCTTGACGCCCGCGAGGCCGAGGAGTTGCGGGCGGGGGTCACTGTGCGACCTGCTGCGGACGCCGGGACGGCGGGGAATGCGGAGGCGCCCGAAGAGCCCCGGGAGGCCGCAGCAGCGCCTGCGGCCGGCACCGCTGCCGTCGTGACGGGGAATGACCTGGACAGTGCACTGGCGGCCGCTCGGGCTGTGCTGGAATCCGACCGGTTCGAACGCAGTCCGCACAACCGCCTGCTGAGCGCCGAGGCCGAGGTGGGGCTGACCGCGCTCCTGCGGGGCGGGGCAGAGAGGATCGCCCAGGAACCCGACGAGGACGAACTCAAGGCGCTGCCACGCGACGACGTTCGAGTCCGGGCACGCGACTGTCTGGTCCTTCACAATCTGCGGCTCGTGCACTCCCTCGTGCGTTCGCATCTGAACCAGGGCCTCGACTACGAGGACCTCGTGCAGCACGGCGTACTCGGGTTGATGCGGGCCACGCGGAAGTTCGACCCGACCATGGGCAACAAGTTCTCCACCTACGCCACCTGGTGGATCCGGCAGGCCGTCACCCGGGCCATCGCGGACGAGGGCGCGTTGATCCGGATACCCGTGCACATGCACGAACAGATGCGCAAGGTGGCCAGGGCCGAGCGCAGTCTGGCCGCCGAGGGACGGTACGCGAGCACGGCCGACGTCGCCGTGCGGTGCGACATGACCCTGCAGAAGGTGGAGGAAATCCGCCGCCTGACCCGTCGCACCGACTCCCTGGACCGCGTCATCGGCGACGGTGCGACCCTGGGGGACTTCGTGGCGCGGACGCACCTCCTGCCGTCGGTCGACCGGCAGGTGATCGGTGCCCTGTTCGCCGAGGCCGTCATGGACGTGGTGGACACGTTCACCGAGCGCGAGGCGCGGATCCTCGTGCGGCGGCTCGGCCTGGACGGGGACGAGCCCACGACGCTGGATGACCTCGGACGCGAGTTCGGCGTCACACGGGAGCGGATCCGGCAGATCGAGGTCAAGACGCGTCCTCTGCTGCGGGAGCGGGTGCGCGCGGCAGGGCTCGTCGGTCTGGACGCCCTGTGCGAGGAGGCCGAGCGCGCCGCGGAGAAGGCGGCCGAGGCCAAGAGGGCGGCACGTTACGTCCGTGCCACCCACGCGGCCCGCACGGCCCGAGCTCGGTTCGCCCTCCGCAGGGCCAGGGCGGAACGCCTGGCCCAGGTCAGGCGGGAGCAGGAACGGCAGCAGGAACGGCTGGCGGACAACGAGCCCGTGGCGGAGGCCTTGCCGCAGATCCCGGTGGCGGGGGAGAGGGAGGAAGCCGCAGACGTGTCGACCGCATTCGCCGAGGGAACCGGCCGGGACGAGGCTGCCGCGGAGCTCGGGGAAGCCACGGAGCTCGGGGAAGTCGCGGAAGCCGGAGCTTCGACAGCGATCGCCGCCGACTGGGAACGGGCCTGTCGGATGGCGGGAGCACCCGTCGACCAGGTCTCGTGGCTCGCCGAGTACGTGCGAACGGCGTTGGGAGACGAGGGTCTGGCCGCGCTGTTGGGACAGTCGGCCGCCGACATGGTGGTGCGGGACGCCCCGGGGAACGGACGTCTTGCGCGTGACGTGCTCACCGCGCTGGAGGTGCTGCGCCGGGTGCTTGACACCCTGGTGGAAGCCGGGCAGCGACCGGACGACTTCTTCGAACGCCCCGCCGAATCCCTGCGAGGGGCGACCCCCCGCGGCTATCTCGCGGCCAGGCCGCTGGTGAACCGTGAGTCGCGACTGGCCGTGCGTGACAGCCTGCGGGAGCTGCTCGCCGCGGCGCCCTCCGGTGACCGGGCGCTGGAGGAGCCGGAACAGACACGCATCGGCGCTCAGGCTCAGGAATCGGTGAACGGAGCCGACAAGGCCGAGCCGGCGCCGGTCGTGGGGGAGAGCAACGCCCCGGCCGCGCCGCAGACGACCGCCGACTGGGACAAGGCCCTGACACTGACGCAGCCGCCGCTGGGCGGGGGAGTCTCCTGGCTCGCCGAGTACGCGCTGCTGGCTCTCGGGCATCTGCAGTTGACCGTACTGCTCGGGCCTTCCGTGACGGATGCCGTTGTGCGGTCCGCGCGGCAACGGGGGATGCTCGACCGGCCCGTGGTGGAGGCGCTTGAAGTCCTCAAGGCGGTTCTTGACGCGGTCAAAAACGCAGGTCTGCGACCCGAGCACTTCTTCGAGCGGCCTGTCGCCGCGCTGGCCGGGGCGACTCCCCGGACCTACCTGGCCTCGACGCCGCTGGTGCGGGCCGAGTCGCGAGCCGCCGTCCGTGAGGCCTTGCGGGAGTTCGTCGCCGGTCGTCCGGCAACCTTCTCCTCGGTAGGACCCGTTCCGGCCGAACAACCGCCGGCCGTTGTCGAGTCGTCACCTGCCGAAGCCGGAGCCGGAGCCGGAGCGAAGACCGGAACCAAACCCGACGCCGCCTTCGACGCAAGCCCCGACACCGACACCGTGACCAACGCCCGCGCTCGGCACGAGCGGGCCCTCGCGACGCTCGCGCAGGAACACGAGCGACGGCTGGGCGAGGTTCGCGACGCCGCCGACGAGCGGGTGGCGGTGGTCCGCGCGGAGGCCGAGAGACGGCTCGACGCGCTCGAAGAGGAACTGCTGCACCGCGCCGACCGGGCACGGGAACGGCAAGCGGCGCATGCGCGGCGCCAGGCGGAGGCGCACGTCGCGGAGCTGGAGGAACGGCATCGCGAGGCCTGCGCGGCGTTGGTGCGCAGGGCCGAACTCGCGGAGGAGGTGGCCCTTGACGCGTCGGACGGGGAGCAGCGGGCGCAGGAGCTGGAGCGGCGGCTGTACGACTACCGCGAGGGCGCGGAGGCCCGGATCAGGGAGCTGGAGTCCCGCCTGAGGGACGCCGAGACGGTCGCCGTGGAGCGGGAACGCACCGCCGGTGCCTGGGCCGCCGAGCTGGAGACCCGGCTCCAGGCGGCAGAGGGAGCCGCCGAACTGCGGGAGCGGGCCGCGAAGTCGGCACTGGAGGAGTACCGCCAGGGCGCGCAGTTGCGTGTCGCCGAGACCGAGGCGCGACTGCGGGACGCCGAGGCGGCGGTCGCTCAGCGGGACCTGTTCGTCCAGGCGGCCCGCCGGCGTGCCGAGGAAGCCGAGCGGGAGGCGGCCCAGCGGATCGCGCAGAGCGAGCACAACACCTGGCTGCGCGTCACCGATCTGGAGACACAACTCAGCGACCTGCAGGCCCAGCTCAGCGATCTGCAAACACAACTCGGCGACGCACGGGGCCAGCTGTCCGCGGCGCAGGAAGCGGCTGCGGGCCGCACCTCGATCCGGGACCGCTGGCGCCGCACCTGAGTCGTCACCGCCCCGTTCGGCGCCGCCTGCGCCCCGTCCGCCACTGACACCTTCGCCCGTCCGAGCACCTCACGGACTCGACACAGCCCCAGGAACGCCATGGACCCCCGACAGGAACTCGTCTCCTACCTCCGGCGGCAGCTCGTCGGCCCGGCCGAAGGCGAACACGAGACACTCGACGCCCCGCCCGACCGGCAGTACCTCATGGGAACCCTCTATCCGCAGGAAGCCGATCTCCAGCGTCAGTTGGAAGTGGCCGCAGAGGAACTGGAAGGTTCGGGTACGGAGACCCGGGCCGAGGACGCCGCGCCGGCCTCCGACCCTGTCCCCGAGTCCAACTCGTGGCTGCCCTCCTCCCTGGGGTTCAGCTTCTACACCGATGCGGACACCGTGGAGGTCGACTGCTCGGCCGCGCGTTACGAGACCCGGGCCGGCACGAGCGAGCGGGGCCGTAGCTGGCAGCGGGTCCCCCTGCCGGCCGAGACGCACCGGCTCACGCCCGAACGCGAACAGGTCACGGTCCTGGACGGCCGGGCCGAAATCCGCGTGCGGCACCGGACGTTCGGCACCGGCAACCTCATCACCGTCGCCCTGGTGAACTCCGCCCGCCACGAACCCGGACTCGGCAAGTCCGCCCACTGGGACCGGATGCTGTTCCAGGTGGAGCTGCGGGCCCGGCCCGTGGACGGCAGGGTGCTCCAGTATCCCAGCGTTCGACTGGCGAGCCGCGATGCGGAGGAGCAGGAGCTCCGCCTCCAGTACCGCCACGTCCGCACCCATGCCGTCGGCCACGGATGCGCTGTGGCGGAACGGCGCGACGACGCCGGGGAGCAGGTGACCGAACTGAGCGCAGCCGTCATGCCGGAGGCCGAGGTCACCGGCGTACGGGCCGCGGGGCTCAGCGGTTCGCCGGTGCTCGATCTTCTCCACCTCGCCGACCCGGCCGTATCGGTCGAGCAACTGCGAGAGGAGCTCGCCGAGTTCGCCGCGCACTACCGGGCCTGGTACGTGGGGCAGCTGAACGAGGACGTTCCCGAATGGGGACGCGCGGCCGCCTCCCGGGTCCTCGACCGTATCGGCGCGGCCGTGACCCGCATCGAGTCGGGTGTCCGCACCCTCTGCGACCCGCGCCGCCCCGAACTGCTGCACGCCTTCCGCACCGCCAACCGCGCCATGGCGCTGCAGATGCGCCACTCCGCCGCCGATCTCGCGGGTACCCGGCGCTCGCCCGGCGAGGCAGTGCCGCCGGCCCCGGAGCCGTACCAGGGGGCCACTTGGCGCCCGTTCCAGCTGGCGTTCTTCCTGCTCGCGGTGGACGGCACGGCCGATCCGCGGCACCCGGACCGGGCCGTGACCGACCTGATCTGGTTCCCGACCGGCGGTGGCAAGACCGAGGCGTACCTGCTGCTGGCCGCCTTCGCCATGGTGCTGCGGCGACGCGAACCGGGCGGCGGAGGCACGGCCGTACTCAGCCGCTACACGCTCAGCCTGCTCACCACCCAGCAGTTCCAGCGCGCCGCCACCACCGTCTGCGCTCTCGAGACGCTGCGCCGTGCCGAACCGGCGGCGTACGGAAGCGAACCGTTCTCCATCGGTCTGTGGGTGGGTGAGACCACCACCCCGAACACGTACGACAAGGCCCGCACCGCCTACGAGAACGCGCGCCAGGCCGCCCAGCCCGACGATGTCTTCATCCTCGACCGCTGCCCCTGGTGCGGTACGCGCATCCTGCCCGCGCACAAGTCACCCGACGCGGGCGACTACGGGGTGCGTGCGACGGCCGACTCCTTCGCCTTCTTCTGCCCGCGACGTGAGTGTGTCTTCCACGACGAACTGCCCGTCGCCGTCGTGGACGAGCACCTCTACGACCGGCCGCCGACGTTCGTCCTGGGGACCGTGGACAAGTTCGCCCGGCTGGCCTGGGAACCGCGGGCGGGCCGGCTGTTCGGTGCGCCGAGCGGCGACGGCGCGGGAAACCTGCCTCCTTCGCTCGTCATTCAGGACGAACTGCACCTGCTCACCGGCCCGCTGGGCACCACCGTCGGACTGTACGAGTCCGCCGTCCTCGGGCTGTGCGTCGGGCCCGACGGCACCGGTCCCAAGGTCGTCGCCTCCACCGCCACCATCCGCCGCTCCGGAGAGCAGGTACGCGCCCTGTACGGCGGGAGCGTCCAGCTCTTCCCGCCGGCCGGTCTCGACGCCCGCCACTCCTACTTCGCCGAACCCGACACCTCCAGGCCCGGCCGCCGCTACCTCGGCGTCATGGCCCAGGGACACACGGCCGGCCGTGCCGCCGTGGCCACCGCCGCCGCGCTGCTCCAAGGGGCGTGGGAACTGCCCCTGGAACACCGGGACGCCTACTGGACGCTGGTCGCCTACCACCACAGCCTGCGGGAACTCGGCCGCACGGTCACGGCCGCGGCCGACGACATCCCCGCCCAGCTCGCCGGACTCGACACCGGCAACGCGGTTCGGGCTCTGCCGGACCACCAGGTGCAGGAACTGACCAGCAACCTCCCGCGAGCCGAACAGCCCGTGCTGCTGGACCGGTTGGAGAAGGGCTGGGACGACCCGCAGTCGGTGTCCTTCCTGCCCTGCACGAACATGCTGTCCGTCGGCGTGGACGTCAAGAGGCTCGCGCTGATGCTGATGCAGGGGCAGCCGAAGACGACCGCCGAGTACATCCAGGCCACCAGCCGCGTGGGCCGGCACACCGTGCCCGGCCTCGTGGTGACGTTCTTCAACGCGACCCGCCCCCGGGACCGTTCGCACTATGAGACCTTCGACGTGTACCACCGGTCCTTGTACCGGCACGTGGAGCCCACCAGTGTCACCCCCTGGTCGGTGCCCTCCCGCCGACGGGCCCTGCACGCCGCACTGGTCGTCCTCGTCCGGCACCGGCTGGGCCTCGCCGCCGAAAACCAGGCCGGGCAGGTCCTGGAGCGCATCCCCGAGCTGGAAGCGCTCGCCGACGAGCTGACCGCGCGTGCCGTGGCCGTCGAACCCGGCGTCGGTGACGAGGTGCGGGCGGAGCTCGCGGGCCTGATCACCGACTGGGAGGACGCGGCCCGCCAGGCCCACAAGGACGGCCGCGAGCTGTACTACCGCAGCCAGGGCAAGGGCCAGTCCAACCTGATCAAGAGCTTCGAACAGAACTACGGCCTCTGGGAGACACCGAACTCCATGCGCAACGTGGACCGGGAGTGCCAGGTGACGGTGAAGGGAGCGGA
This sequence comes from Streptomyces sp. NPDC001599, assembly GCF_042893535.1. Lineage (NCBI taxonomy): Bacteria > Bacillati > Actinomycetota > Actinomycetes > Kitasatosporales > Streptomycetaceae > Streptomyces > Streptomyces sp. NPDC001599. Next base: position 208,185 of record NZ_JBIAVA010000004.1, on the reverse strand, counting down.
CCTGTGAGCCGCACACTGCGGGTACGGCAGTCGCAGACGGTGGTGCCGTTCGGCGTCGGAGCGGTCTTCGACATCCAGGGTGAGTCCTTCGTCGCCACCGGCATCGGAGACTGGCCCACCAGGGGGAGACAGCGGGTCGAGTCCGCCCGTCTCGCCTCCCGCCTGGGCGTCACCGGGTTCTACGCCGCCCCGGCGACCGCGAACGACCGCTTCGACGCCCCGGACGCGCCCGGAGCGCCGTACATCCGCTTCCCGTCCTGGCTGTTCTGCGGGTCCTGCCGGCGGATGAAGCGCTGGCGGATCGCCGACGAGAAGCCCGGTCAGCCGCCGCGCTGCCCCTCCTGCTCACCGGCCCGGACGCTGGCGCCCATGCGGTTCGTACAGATCTGCCAGGCCGGACACCTCAGCGACGTCGACTGGTGGTTCTGGGCCCACTCGCGGCGCGACGCCGGTGAACGTCGACGTTGTGAGGAGCGGGACCGGCTGAGGTTCCTGGTCTCGGAACGGGCCTCCGGCCTCGAGGCGCTGTCCGTGACCTGCACCGCCAAGGGCTGCGGTGCGTCCCGCGACCTGCTCGACATCCTCGGCACCCACGGCATGCGCTGCTCGGGACGCAACCCGTGGCAGCGGGCGAACGAACGGGTGGAATGCCCCCGACCGGTGCAAATCGTGCAACGCACGGCCGGTAATCTGTACTACCCGATCGTGCACTCGGCCCTCGACATCCCCGAGAGCGACGCACCGGCGGCCCACGGCGACGAGGCCGTCGTGGCCAAGGTGCGGGAGCACGACCTGTGGGTCCCCCTGTGCCGGGTGGCCGCGACACCGCGGGCTGCGGCGTTCCGCACGATGATCCAGGAGGACACCGGCGCCGACGACGCCCTCCTGGACGCACTGATAGCGGAGGAGACGGGGGAGGCACAACCTTCCCCCCAGGCGCAGTCGTCTGATCCGCAGACCGGCCCGGCTCGCCCCGACCTCAGCCGCGAGGAGTGGACCGCCTTCACCGCGCCGAGCCCGCCCGCGACCCGGGACTTCGCGTTGCGCGAGAGCACCCTCGGCCTGGCGGGGGAGAGCGCCGACCCCTGGGCCGCGCTCGCCCGTCGCTTCGGCAGGATCGTCCTCGCCGACCGACTCCGCGAGGTGCGGGCGCTGTCCGGCTTCACGAGGCTCTCCCCGGATGCCACGGTGGTACCGGCCGACACCGCCCGTCGGCTCAAGTGGCTGCCGGCCGTGGAGGTGTTCGGCGAAGGAATCTTCCTCAGCCTGAATCCGGCCGAACTCGCCGGCTGGGAGGCGGACCGGGAGGTACGCAAACGCGTCAGCGGTATGCGGGCGGACCTGGACCGCTCCTTCCAACGGGACCGCCTGGAAGCCCTCACGGGTCCCGAACTCGCCCCCCGATTCGTCCTCCTGCACACGCTCGCGCACCTCCTCATCCGCCAGCTCTCCTTCGAATCCGGCTACACCACCGCGAGCCTGCGCGAACGCGTCTACGCCCGCCCCGAACAGGACCAGTACGGCATCCTCGTCTACACCGCTGCGGGGGACGCCGAGGGAACACTCGGCGGACTCGTACGCCAGGGCGAGCCCCCACGGCTCGCGGAGACACTGCTGCGCATGACCGAGGCCGCCGCCTGGTGTTCCGCCGACCCACTGTGCTCCGAACACACGGGCCAGGGCTTCGGCAACCTCAACCGCGCGGCCTGCCACGCCTGCGCCCTGCTGCCGGAGACCAGTTGCGAGACCGGCAACACCCTTCTGGACCGGACCCTCGTCGTCGGCGGCGAGCACGTACACGGGTACCTGGAGCCGATCGTCACCGCCGCACGGGCCGCCGCGGCAGACGCGTTGGAGGAATCGTGACCCTCACCTACCTCGACCTCACCCCCGACCAGCGGGCCGGTCTCGACGCCCTGCCCTTCGACGGCAACCACCTGGTCAGCGGACCGCCGGGCAGCGGCAAGAGCCTCCTGGCGGCTCAACGGGCCGTCATGCTCAGCCTCACCGGTCCGCCTGTCGCCCTGCTCACCCGGTCCAACCTGCTGCGGCAGTCGCTGGCCGCGACGGTCCACGCACTGGCCCCCACCGACCGAGGTGTACGGGTCACCACGGCGCACGCCTGGCTCGCCCAGTGGTACGACGGCAAGGCTCCGACCACCGCGGACGGCTGGTACGACTGGAGCGCGCTGTTCGACCGGGCAGCCGACACCGGACCGGTGCCGGACCTCACCCTGGTTGTCGACGAGGGTCAGGACCTGCCGCCCGAGTTCTACCGGCTCTGCCGAATGCTCGGCGCCCGCGTCACGGTGTTCGCGGACGAATGCCAGCGCCTGACCGACACCCACTCCACCCTCGCTGAGATCGCCGGACGCCTCGGCCGCTGTGGCCGCCACGACCTGGACGGGAACCACCGCAACACGGAACAGATCGCGTCCTTCGCGGCTCATTTCCGCACAGGACCCGGTACGCCGCTCCTGCCCGACCGGCAGGGTCCGCCGCCACGGCTGCACCGGTTCCCCGAGCGAGGTGCGGCCGATCTACTGGCGCTGCTCGCCGAGCGGCGCCCCGGGGACGCCATCGGTGTGATCGTCAATTCCAAACACACCCAGTTCTCCTTGCTGGGCAGCCTGTCGCGCAGGGCACCACGGCTGAAGCCCCAGCTCTATACGTCGGAGGCCAAAGGAGGTCAGTACCGCAATCTCGACCTCGGCCGCCCCGGCATCGTCATCGTCCACCGGGCCAGCGCCAAGGGCCTGGGCTTCGACACCGTCGTTGTCCCGGACACTCACACCGACGCCGCCACCGACCCGACCTCGGCGGCTCTGCGCATGACGTACTACGTCCTCGCGACCCGGGCTCGGCGTGAACTCCATCTCGGCTACGAAGGGGCTGCGGAACCGCCGCTGCTTGCCCAGGTGGGAAGAGGAGACCTGATGAGGGGATGACGGTCGTCCCAGCAGGGGAGGGTGATCGCGTATTTCCAGTTAATGCGTACGATGTGCAAGTGCGCACCACCGACTACAGCATCAGGACAGCCGCTCCCGCCGACCTCGACGCCGCCCGAGCCGTCATGCTCGACACCGTCTACCGCGACTTCGGCAGCGGCTATGTCCCGCGCTGGCACGCCGATGTGATCGACCCGGCCGGGGCGTACCTGAGCCCCGCCCGGCACACGCTCCTCGTCGCTGTCGCCGCCGACGGCGAGGTCGTGGGTACCGGAGCCCTCGACTCCCGGGGGCCCGCGCACCCGCCGAACCCGGCGCACGTCGCCGAGCGGTTCCCCTCGGGAGTGACCGCGCAGCTGCGGCGGATCTACGTCCGGCCCGAGCACCGTCGGCGGGGGCTGGCGCGGAGGCTCGTCGACGAGCTGCTGGCGTTCGCCGTCGCCGACGGGGGATACCGGGCCGTCTATCTGCACACCGACCCCGCTGTCACCGGGGCCGAGCCCTTCTGGCGGTCGTTGGCCAAGGTGGTGCACGACGAGCGGGAGGATGCCGGGGGCGGGCAGGGGATCGTGCACTTCGAGGTGCCCATGGCGGGATGGCGCGGGGCCAGGTAGGCGTGAAAATCGTTTCCATGTAGGCTCCCCGTGCGCTGCCTCGCACGCGCCCGACGCCCGATGCCCGACGCCACAAAACCACGTGCCCGCACCTGACTTGATCGATCCGAGGACCATGCGCTCCCACCGCCGCCCCCGGCTGCTCGCCCCCTTCCTGCTCGTCCCGCTGATGGCCGGCTGCTTCGCCTCCGGAGGGGGCGACGACTCCGCGTCCGGTGACGGTGGCGACGGTCACGGCGCCCGTCTCCGCGTCGCCCTCGCCTTCCCGCCCGCCGAGAACCTGTCCCCGTACGGCGCCGACGCCACGCTGCTCAGCCGCCTCGGCGTCACCGAGGGGCTCACCGCGCTGGACGCCAACGGGTCCGCCGCGCCCGCGCTCGCCGAGTCCTGGCGCCGGGACGGCGACAAGACCTGGGAGTTCACGCTCCGCGACGCCACCTTCCAGGACGGCGGCGACGTGACCCCCGCCGCGGTCGCCGCATCCCTCACCCGCGCCACCGAGGCCGAGCCCGCGCCCGCCGCCCTCGCCGGTGTCACCCTCGATGCCGAGGCGGGCGGCGACCGGGTCGTCCGGATCACCACCGCCGAGCCCGACCCCGTGCTGCCGCTGCGGCTCTCCAGCCCCAGCCTCGCCGTCCTCTCCAAGGGCGCCTACGGGAAGGGCAGCCGTGTCGACCCCGTCGGTCACGCCACCGGGCCCTTCGAGCTGACCAAGGTCAACGGCGCCACCTCCGCCTCCCTCGACCGGTTCGACGACTACTGGGGCGGCCGCGCGCAGGCCTCCGGTATCGACGCCCGCTTCATCGCCGACGGCACCGCCCGTACCAACGCCCTGCGGACCGGGGAGCTGGACATCGCGGAGGCGGTTCCCGTCGCCCAGGCCGCCTCGCTGGACGAGAAGACCCGGCGTGACACCGCCACCACCCGGACCACGAGCCTGCTCCTCAACGCCTCGTCGGGAACCTTCAAGGACGCCGGGCTGCGGGCCGCCGCCCGCGCCGCCCTCGACACCTCCGTGTTCGCCAAGGACGTGTACGAGGGGTACGGCGATCCCGGTGCCGGTGTCTACGGGCCCGCGGTGACCTGGGCGGAAGGGAAGCGGACCGCGCCCGTCGGGCGGGCGGCGGCCAAGAAGCCCGGGGACGGGGACACCATCACCCTCGCCACCTACGACAACCGGCCCGAGCTGCCTGAGGTCGCCCAGGTGGTCGAGCAGCAGCTGGAGAAGGCAGGGTTCACCGTCAAGCTCACCGTGCGGGAGTACTCGCGGCTCGAAGGGGACGCCCTCGACGGGAAGTTCGACGCCTTCGTGCTTGCCCGTAACACGCTCCTCGACACCGGTGACCCCGTCGCCGTCCTCGCCAGCGACTACACCTGCGACGGCGGCTTCAACATCGCCCAGCTGTGCGACAAGGGCGTCGACCGTGCCGTCGCCGACGCCGAGAAGATCGCCGACACCGCGAAGCGCCAGGACGCCGCCATGGCCGCCGAGGCGCGCATCCTCGGCAGCGACGCCGTCGTGCCGCTCGTGCACCAGCGCATCATCACCGGCGTCGCCGACTCCGTACCGGGCGTCGTCCTCGATCCGTACGAGCGCGCGCTCGTCGGCACCGGCACCCGGCGCTGAACCATGTGGCAGCGGGTGGCCGGCGCCGGGTGGCGGATCCTCCTCGCGGTCGGGCTCGTGTGCGGGGTCGGGCTGCTGCCCTGGCTCACCCGTACCGATCCCGCGTACACCGTCCTCAAGGCGCGGTCCGCCGAGCGTGAGCCCACGCCCGAGGTGCTCGCCGACATCCGGCGGCAGCTCGGGGTCGACGGCGGGCCCCTGCACGTCCTCACCGGCTGGCTGGGCGGGCTCGTGCGCGGGGACGCCGGGCGGTCGTGGATCTCCGGCGCGGACGTCCTGCCCGACGTGACGCGGGCGCTCGGTGCCTCGCTGCTGCTCATGGGTGTCGCGCTGCTCGTCGCCGTGCTCACCGCCGGAGCGATCTGCGCACGCACCCTGCGGCTCGGGGCCCGGCGGCGGCTCGGTGGGCGGCGCGGGGGCGGGAGCCTGTCCGCCGTGCTCGCCTCGCTGCCCGAGTTCCTCGTCGCCTCCGTGCTCGCCACCGTCGTCGGGGTTCAACTGGGGTGGCTGCCCGCGCTGGGGTGGTACGGGCCGCAGTGGACCGTGCTGCCCGCGCTCGCCCTCGGGCTGCCCGCGGGCGCCGTGCTGGGGCGGCTGCTCGACGATCTGCTGCCCGGTGCCTTCGGCGAGCCGTGGGCGCTGGCCGCCGCGGCGCGTGGGCTGACCGGGAGGTCCGTCGCCCGTCAGGCCGTGCGGCGGTGTGTGCCCGCGCTGCTGCCCAACCTCGGGCTGTTCGTCGTCGGGTTGACCGGCGGGGCCGTCGCCGTCGAGCAGGTGTTCGACATTCCGGGGCTCGGTCGCACCACCCTTCAGGCCGCCCTCGCTCAGGACCTGCCCGTCCTCCAGGCCGGGACCCTCGCCCTCGTCCTGCTGGCCGCGCTCGCGACCGGCGCCACCCGCGTCGCCGCACGGCTGCTCACCGGGCCCGCGCTGCGCGACGGCGCCCTGTCCTCGCTGCACCGGCCCACCCCGCCCGCCGGGGGAGTGCTGCCGCTGCTCTACGGTGCCCTCCTGCTCGCCGTCGTCGGGTTCGGGCTCGCCCGTGATCCGCTCGCCCTCGACACGGGGCAGCGGCTGCGGGCGCCCTCCCTCGACCATCCCTTCGGCACCGACGCCCTCGGGCGCGACCTGCTCGCCCGCGTCGGCCACGGGGCGCTGGACACGCTGCTCCTCGCCGCCGCCATCAGCGCCGCCGCCCTGCTCGTGGCCGTACTGCTCGGGCTCGTGCCCCGGGTCTCCGCCCCCCTCGTCGACACCGTCAACGCCGTACCGCCCGTGCTCGTCGCGCTGCTCGTCACCGCCGTCGCCGGGAGCGGGACGGCCACCCCCGCGCTCGCCGTGGGAGCCGTCGCCTGGGCACCGCTCGCCGCGCACACCTCCTCCCTGCTGCGGCAGGAGCGCGCCACGCTGCACATCACCGCCACCAAGGGGCTGGGCGCGGGACGAGTCCATCTGCTGCGGCACGAGTTGTTGCCCGCCGTGGTGCCGCCGGTCCTCCGGCACGCCCTGCTGCGGCTGCCCGGTGTCGCCCTCGCGCTCGCCTCGCTCGGGTTCCTCGGACTCGGCGCCCAGCCGCCGTCCCCCGAGTGGGGGCTGCTCCTCGCCGAGAACCAGCCCTACGCCGAGCGCGCCCCCTGGGCCGTCCTCGCCCCCGCCGCCGTACTCGCCCTGCTCGGCGCGCTGGCCGTCAGCGCCGCGGGTGGGCTGCGCCGACGGCCCTCTGGATCGTCCCCTCGTAAGACCGAGGCGGCCGAGCGGCGGTCCGCGGTGGAGACGGAGCGGGAACCGGCCGGAGCCGGAGCCCGGTGACATGACCTCCACATCCGCCGCCGCCGGCGGGCGGTCCGGGAAGGTACCCGGCCGTCGTACCGCCCCCTTCGCCACGCTCTCCCCGCTGCTCCGGCTGCTCATCCTCACCCAGCTCGCCTTCAACGTCGGTTTCTTCGCCGTGCTGCCCTTCCTCGCCGAGCATCTCGGGCAGTCCGTGGGCATGGCGGGGTGGCTGGTCGGGTTCGTGCTCGGGCTGCGGACCTTCAGCCAGCAGGGGCTGTTCGTGGTCGGCGGGGCGCTCGCCGACCGGTACGGCATCCGGCCCGTCGTGCTCGCCGGGTGCGTGCTGCGGATCGCCGGCTTCGCCTGGCTCGGGTTCGCCGGGCGGACCTGGGCCGTCGTCGGTGCCGTACTGCTGATCGGGTTCGCCGCCGCGCTCTTCTCCCCGGCCGTCGAGTCCGAGGTCGCCCGGCAGGCCGTCGTGTGGGAGGAGGAAGGAGGCGGGGACCGGACGCGGGTGCTCGCGCTGTTCACCGTCGCCGGGCAGGCCGGTGCCTTCGTCGGGCCGCTGCTGGGGGCGCTGCTGCTCGCCGTCGACTTCCGTACGGCCTGCCTCGCCGGGGCCGGGGTCTTCGTGCTGGTCCTCGTCGGGCACGCGTGGCTGCTGCCGCAGCGCGTTCCCGGGCGGGCCCAGGTCCGGATGAAGGGCGGGGCCCGGCTCGTGCTGCGCAACCGGCGTTTCCTCGCGCTGTGCTGCGCCTACGGTGCCTACCTCCTCGCCTACAACCAGCTCTACCTGGCCCTGCCCGCCGAGGTGGAACGGGCCGCCGGTTCGCAGGCGCCGCTGGCCTGGCTGTTCGCGCTGTCGTCGCTGCTGGTGGTGACCGCGCAGTTGCCGGTGACCCGGTGGGCGGGGGAGCGGCTGGCGCGGCGCCGGTCGATGGTGGCGGGGCTGGTGCTGATCGCCGTCGGGTTCGCCGTCGTCGGCCTTGCACGGCCTGCCGGGTGGACGGGGACGGGTGGGCTGGTGCCCGCCGCCGGGTTCGTCGTCCTGCTCACCCTCGGGCAGATGCTCGTCGCGCCCGTCGCCCGCGCCTGGGTGCCGGACCTCGCCGAGGACGGGCGGCTCGGGCTCTACACCGGGGCGCTGTCCTCGGTCTCCGGGCTGATCGTGCTGGCCGGCAGCTCCGCGACCGGCCTCCTGCTGGACACCGGCCTGCCGGTCGCCGTGCCGTGGCTGGTGCTGGCCGCCGTACCGCTGGTGGCGGCGGGGACGCTGCCCCGGTGGCCGCACCGGGGTGCCATGGCCACCGCACCTGTCCCGTCCGCGGCCGGGTCGGGCCGGTCCTAGCGGCGCAGCGTCGCCACCGCCTCGTCGAAGAGGCGCTCGGGGTCCTCCTCGCCGCCGGAGCGGTACCACGCGTCGACGGCCGCGTCGAAGCAGGCCAGGGCGGCGGCGACGAAGGCCAGTGCCCGGGGGTCCGGGGCGGCCGTCGGGGGCAGACCGAGGCGGCGCTGGATGTCCGGGGCGAGCAGCTCCTGCCAGCGCAGGTGCTTCTCCAGGTGGCGGGCGCGCACGGAGGGCGCCTCGTGGTGGATGCGGGCGAGGGTGAGCTGCTCCTCCGGGGTCTTGTCCGCCGGACGGATGGTCAGGAAGGCCGCCCGGATGGCCGCCCAGGCCGACTCGTCGTCCGGGCGGGCCTCCAGCGCGGCCCGTACCGACTCGCCCAGCGCCTGGGTGTCGCCCAGGACGAGGTCCTCCTTGCTCCCGAAATAGTGGAAGAAGGAGCGGCGCGAGATGCCCACCGCGCTGGTGATCTGGTCGATCGTCGTCGCCTCGAAGCCGTTCTCCGCGAAGAGCTGCATGGCGGTGGCGGTGATCTCCGCGCGCGCGGCGCGGCGCGCGCGCTCTCGAAGCGTGGGGGTGTCGGCCATGCACTCAGCCTATAGCTTTGCATGGAGCGCGCAGATGTTCATGGTGCGCAAGGTCGTGCAGTGAAGGCATGACTTGCACTGAGTGTAAAGTGCTGCCTACAGTGCATGACATGACTGCAATCGACTTCTCCGGTCAGACCACGGTCGTCACCGGCGCCAGCTCCGGGATCGGCGTCGCGTTCGCCCGCGAACTCGCCCGTCGCGGCTCCGACCTCGTCCTCGTCGCACGGCGGCTCGACCGCCTGGAGGACCTCGCCCGTGAACTGCGGACCCGACACGGCGTACGGGCCACGGCGGTGCGGCTCGACCTGAGCGAGCCGGGCGCGGGCCGTCGGCTGGCCGCCGACCTGGCGGGGCGGGGCATCCGCGTCGACGGCCTGGTGAACAACGCCGGATTCGGCACCAACGGCGCCTTCCACGAGGAGGATCCCGACCGCCTCACCGACGAGATCAACGTCGACGTGGCCAACCTCGTCGACCTGACCCGGGCGTTCATCGAGCCGCTCCGCGACTCCGGCCGGGGCATCCTCGTCAACGTCGCGAGCGCGGCCGCCTACACGCCCAGCCCCGAACTGGCGGTGTACGCCGCCTGCAAGGCCTTCGTGCTCAGCTTCACCGAGGCCCTGTGGTACGAGTCCCGCGGCACCGGCCTGCGGGTTCTCTCGCTCGCGCCGGGGCTCACCCGCACCGAGTTCTTCGACGGTTTCGAGGGCGGTGCCTACCAGGGCAGCTACCAGACCCCCGAGCAGGTGGTCGCGACCGCGATGCGCACCCTGGACCGCGGACGGCGGCCGAGCGTGCAGTCGGGGCGTCTGAACGCCCTCATGGTCTCGTTGCCCCGTCTCTTCACCCGCCGCCGGTCCGTCCTGATCAGCGGACGGATCTCGGCGCGCTCCTCGGGATCGGCGCGCTCCGCGGGGTCGGTGGTGGGCGAGGCGGCCTAGGAGGACGGGCTCACTGCGCGACGAGTTCCCGCACAGCCGCGGCAGGCGCCGCGGCAACCCGCGACCTCCGCCGCAGCCACCGTACGTCCCGCCCGAACGACCACACCAACAGGCCCAGTGCCACCGCCACCACCCCGGCGTTCCCCGGGCGCGGCAGCAACTCCGCGCCGGCGAGGAGCAGCAGGACGCCCTGGAGCGCGGCCACCGTCTTGCGGGCCGTGCTCGGCGGCAGCGGGGCGGTCAGCCACGGCCACACCCGGGCCGCGGCCACGAACACGTACCGCATGCCGCCGATCAGCAGTACCCACGGGCCCAGGTCCAGCGCGACGTACACGCTGAGCACCAGGATGAGGAACGCGTCGACCTCCATGTCGAAGCGTGCGCCCAGCGGTGTGGACGTGCCGGTGCGACGGGCGACCTTGCCGTCCACGCCGTCCAGGATCAGGGCCACGGCCGTCAGTCCGACGAGGAGGGAGACGGGCGGCGCGCTGCGGAAGGAGTCCGCGACCAGGGCGGTGACCCCGCCGACCAGGGTGGCCCGGCCGAGGGTGACCCGGTTGGCCGGGCCGAACGACGGCAGGCGGGAGCGGTGCAGGGCCCGGGAGAGCACCGCCCAGCTCGCGAACGCGAACGCCAGGCCGGTCAGCCAGCCCGCCGTGCCCATGCCGATCGCGGTGCCGAGCAACGCCAGGAGCAGGAGCTGCGCGCCCGCACCCGCCGCCGTCTCCTGCTGGACGGACCTCGCGGCACATACGTCGTACGCGTCGAAGGCGCCGTCCGTGTCGTCCGTGTGGTTCAGGTTGATCAGGGCCACCGAACATCCTCCGGCCGTGTGACAGAGTCGATCAACGCCGCTACCTTGTGCGCGGCTTGTGCATCCCTCGGTACGTGAGTGGCTTCCCGATCGTTCAGGAGGACTTCCGATGACCCGCATGGCACGTGCGTTCTGGCTCGAAGCGCCGGGGCGGGGCGCGATCCGCGAGGTGGAGCTGCCGGTACCGGGCGCGGACGAGGTGCTCGTGCGCGCCCTCTTCAGCGGGGTCAGCCGTGGCACCGAGACCCTGGTCTTCGGCGGCCGGGTGCCGGAGAACCAGTACACGGCGATGCGCGCGCCGTTCCAGGAGGGCGACTTCCCCGGACCGGTGAAGTACGGCTACCTCGGCGTCGGCGTGGTGGAGGAGGGGCCCGAGCCTCTCGTCGGGCGCACCGTGTTCTGTCTCCACCCGCACCAGACCCGGTACGTCGTCCCCGCCGCGGCCGTGACGCCGGTGCCGTCCTCGGTCCCCGCCGGGCGGGCCGTGCTCACCGGCACCGTCGAGACCGCCGTCAACGCCCTGTGGGACGCGGCGCCGCTGATCGGCGACCGGGTCAGCGTGGTCGGCGGCGGCATGATCGGCTGCTCGGTCGCCGCCCTGCTGGCCCGATTCCCGGGCGTACGCGTGGAGTTGGTCGACGCCGACCCGGCCCGCGCGGAAGTCGCCGAGGCGCTCGGTGCCGGTTTCGCGTCCCCGGAGGACGCCGCCGGTGACCGCGACCTCGTCGTGCACGCCAGCGCGACGGAAGCCGGGCTCGCCCGGTCGCTGGAACTGCTGCGGCCCGAGGGCACCGTCGTCGAACTGAGCTGGTACGGCGACCGGCGCGTCGCCCTGCCGCTGGGCGAGGCCTTCCACTCCCGGCGCCTGACCCTGCGCGGCAGCCAGGTCGGCACCGTCTCCCCGGCCCGCGCCGCCACCCGCACCTACGCCGACCGGCTCGCCCTCGCCCTCGAACTGCTCGCCGACCCGGCGCTCGACGCGCTCGTCACCGGTGAGTCCGCCTTCGCCGAACTGCCGGAGCTGATGCCCCGGCTGGCCTCGGGAGAGATACCCGCACTGTGCCACCGGGTCCGCTACGACGAGGAGGACACCGGCGCCTGACCTTGAGGCGCCTGACCTTGAGGAAAGACGTAAGACCCACTGAACAGGGGAAGACATCCAGCCGTAATAGACGGCACCCGCGCAGCGATCGGCGGGGGACCAGACGCGCCACACCTGGAGGGTCGTCCGTTGTTCAGCATCACCGTCCGCGATCACATCATGATCGCCCACAGCTTCCGCGGCGACGTCTTCGGGCCCGCGCAACGCCTGCACGGAGCGACGTTCCTGGTGGACGCCACCTTCCGGCGCGAGCAGCTGGACGAGGACAACATCGTCGTCGACATCGGCCTGGCCACCCAGGAGCTGGGTGCCGTCGTGGGCGCTCTGAACTACCGCAACCTCGACAACGAACCCGACTTCGCCGGCGTCAACACCTCCACCGAGTTCCTGGCCAAGGTGATCGCCGACCGGCTCGCCGAGCGCGTGCACAGGGGCGCGCTCGGCGAGGGCGCCAGGGGCCTGGCCGGGCTCACCGTCACCCTGCACGAGTCGCACGTCGCCTGGGCGAGTTACGAGCGCGCGCTGTGACCGGCACGACCGCCGCCGGGCGGACCCGGCTCGCCCACGTCCCCGCACAGACGTCCGCGACCCAGCAGTCCGGGCCGCCCCTGGTCACCGGCCCGAGGAACGGCGGCATCGTCCCCATGTCCCTGCGATCCGTGCACTTCGTCATGCCGGGCGGCGTCGACGACCCGGCCGCGCCGAGTGGCGGCAACGCCTACGACCGTCGGGTCCGGCTCGACCTGCCCGGCTTCGGCTGGCGGGTACGGGGGCTGCCCGTGCCCGGCGACTGGCCCCGGCCGGACGACGCGGCCCGCGCGGAACTCGCCCGCGTTCTGCGGCGGTTGCCGGACGGCGCGGTCGTCCTCCTCGACGGCCTGGTGGCCTGCGGGGTGCCGGAGGTCGTCGTTCCGGAGGCCGAGCGACTGCGCATGGCCGTCCTCGTCCACCTCCCGCTCGGCGACGAGACCGGCCTCGACCCCGCCGTGGCGGCCGACCTGGACGCCCGCGAGCGCACGGTGCTGCGTGCCGTCCCGGCCGTCGTGGCCACCAGTGACTGGGCGGTGCGCCGCCTCGTCTCCCACCACGGCCTCGACCCGGGCCGGGTCCACGTCGCCGCCCCCGGCGCCGACATCGCGCCCCTCGCGCCCGGCACCGACGGCGTCTCGCGGCTGGTGTGCGTCGCCGCGGTCACCCCGCGCAAGGGCCAGCACCGGCTGGTGGAGGCGCTGGCGGCCGTGGCCGACCTGCCGTGGAGCTGTGTGTGCGTCGGCGGGCTCGCACAGGACCCGGAGTACGTCGGCCGGCTGCGGTCGCTGATCGCACGGCACGGCCTGGCGGAGCGGCTGGTGCTCGCCGGGCCGCGGGCCGGTGCCGACCTGGACGCCGCCTACGCCACCGCCGACCTGATGGTCCTCACCTCGTACGCCGAGACGTACGGCATGGCGGTGACCGAGGCCCTCGCGCGCGGCATCCCCGTGCTGGCCACGGACGTCGGCGGCCTGCCGGAGGCGGTCGGACGCGCGCCCGACGGAGGCGTGCCCGGCATCCTCGTCCCGCCGGAGGACCCCGCCGCCCTCGCCGCGGAGCTGCGCGGCTGGTTCGGCGAGCCGGACGTACGACGACGGCTCAAGGCCGCCGCCCGTGGCCGCCGCGCCGCCCTGAACGGCTGGGCGAGCACGGCCCAGAGCCTGGCCGGCGTACTGCACCGGCTGCCGGGCGAACCGAGGAGGGCCGCATGAGCACGAGCAAGCCCGCCGCACCGGCCGACCGCACCGCCTCGGCACCGCTCGAGAGCGCCGTTCCGGCACCGGCCGAACGCACCGCCTCGGCACCGATCGAGAGCGCCGTTCCGGCACCGGCCGAACGCACCGCCCCGGCACCGGCCGAACGCACCGCCCCGGCACCGACCGAAAGCGTCGTCCCGGCACCGACCGGAGACGCCGGCCCGGTCCGGCTCGGCCCGTCGGACCCCACCGGCTCCCGGAACCCCGTCGTCCCCGTCTCGGGCCCGGCCCGCCCGGACGCCGGACGCCCTGTGGAGCGGCTCGCCTCCGGCCCCGGGGACGGTCCGGGCGAGGACTGGGCGGTCTCGTCCGTCGACCGGTCCGAAGGGGACCCGGCCCGCCCCGCGACCCCACGGCCGGACGGCGCCGCCGAGCGGACGGAGGACCGCGCCGAGCGGCCCTCCACCGGGCGGGTCGCCAACGGGCGGGGGCGGTTCGGCGCCGGGCGGTCCGCTGCCGGGCCGGTCGCCGACAAGGAGGGGCGGTCTGCCGCCGGGAGGTTCTCCGTCGGGCCGGTCGCCGACGGCCTCAAGCAGTCCGCGGCCGAGCGTGCCACCGTCCGCCTGCGCGGAGCGCCGGTGCGTGAGCACCCCGAGGAGCCCCCGCGCTACGCCCCCGAGTGGCTGCGACTGCGCGAGCCCGCCGATGCCGCCGCGCGGGCGCACGACCTGCTCGACCCGTTGCGGATCAGGCTCGCCAACCTGCCCGGGCGGGCGGACGGGCTGGTGGTGCACGACCTGGGCTGCGGCACCGGGTCGATGGGGCGCTGGCTGGCCCCGCTGCTCGACGGTGCCCAGCACTGGGTGCTGCACGACCGGGATCCCTACCTCCTGCACTTCGCCGCCGTCGCCGCCCCGCGCACCGCCGCCGACGGCAGCCGGGTCACCGTGGAGACGCGGCGCGGGGACCTCGCCCGCCTCACCCCGGAGGCCCTGTCCGGCGCCGCACTGGTGACGGCGTCCGCGCTGCTCGACGTCCTCACCACCGAGGAGGTCGGCAAGCTCGCCGCCGCCTGTACCGCGGCAGGCTGCCCGGCGCTGCTGACCCTCTCCGTCGCCGGACGCGTCGACCTCACCCCGGGCCACCCCCTGGACGCCGAGATCACCGAGGCCTTCAACGACCACCAGCGGCGCACCGGCATGCTCGGTCCGGACGCGGTCACCGCCGCCGCCGAGGCCTTCGCCGGGCACGGCGCCACCGTACGGGAGCAGCCCAGTGACTGGCGGCTGGGACCCGACGAAACCCAGCTCACCGCCCAGTGGCTGCGGGGCTGGGTCGGTGCGGCCGTCGAACAGCGCCCCGAACTGCGGGCGCGGGCGGACCGGTACCTCGAGGAACGCCTCGCGGCCTGCGCGGCCGGGGAGTTGCGGGTCGTCGTCCACCACACCGACCTGCTGGCGCTGTGCCGGCCGACGGGCGGAGCCCCGTGAGCGCACCGACGCTGCCGACGGCAGTACGCCCGTACGCCCGCACCGGCGTTGCGGCTCCCCGCCGCCGCGCCCTGCGCGCCCACCTCGGCACGCTCGCCGGCACCGCCGTCCTCGCCGTGCTCCTGTGGCGGCTGGGGACCGGCGCCTTCCTGGACGGGCTGCGCCGGATCGACGGGCCCACCGTGCTGGCGGCTCTCGGGATCGGGCTGGTCACCACGGTGTTCAGTGCCTGGCGTTGGGCCCTGGTCGCCCGGGGGCTGCGCATCCGGCTGCCGCTCGGGGCGGCCGTCGCCGACTACTACCGCGCTCTGTTCCTCAACGCAGCCCTGCCCGGCGGCGTCCTCGGCGACGTGCACCGCGCGGTGCGGCACGGACGGAGCACCGGAGACCTGGGGCGGGGCGTGCGGGCCGTCGTCCTCGAACGGGTCGCGGGACAGCTCGCGTTGACCGGTGTCGGGGTCGCGGTACTGCTCACGATGCCCTCCCCGGTGCTCGACGAGGTGCGGCACCTCGCACCCCTGGTGGCCCTGGCCCTGGCCGGCGCGCTCGCCGTCGTCCTCGCCCTGCGCATGAACCGGGCCCCCGCACGCCGGGGCCGGGCCGTGCGCACGGCGCTCGGTGAGGCACGGGACGGGCTGCTGTCCCGGCGGAACCTGCCCGGCATCGCCCTCTCCTCCGTCGTCGTGCTCGCCGGCCACCTCACGATGTTCGTGCTCGCCGCCCGGGTCGCCGGCAGCGCGGCCTCCGTCGCCGCGCTCATGCCGCTGGCCGTGCTGGCGCTGCTCGCCATGGGGCTGCCCCTGAACGTGGGCGGCTGGGGACCCCGGGAGGGCGTCACCGCGTGGGCGTTCGGCGCGGCGGGGCTCGGCGCGGGCACCGGGCTGGGCGTCGCGGTGGTGTACGGCGTGCTCAGCCTCGTGGCGAGCCTGCCCGGCGCCGTCGTCCTCGTCGTACGTCGGCACGCCGTGCGCTATCCGCGCTCGCCGTCGGAGCCGTCGGAGTCGTCGGACGCCGTCACCGTCTCCGCCGTCAGCAGTGCGAAGTATTCGCCGAAGGAATCCGCCAGGCTTGCCAGCAGTTCCTTCCCCTTTTCCGCCGAGCCCAGTGAAGGACGCCCGATGACACCGGAATCGGTGTAGGCGGACATACCGAGGGAGAGCAGATGACGCCGGTCGTCCGCGACGAAATCGGCGGCCTCGTAACCGGGCCTGACCAATTCGGGATGCTTGTGCAGAAGAATGGAGGTCTCGATTTCCCCCGCGTGCATGTCGGTGAGCAGCGAGGTGACCACACCCGCCCGCCGGCGCGCCGTCTCCCAGTCCTCCGCGGCCGGGAACAGCGCCATCCGCTCACCGCGTGCCGAGGACTCCTGAACGACGTTGCCCAGTACGTAGTTGCCGCCGTGTCCGTTGACCACGACCAGGGTCTCGACACCCGAGCGGCGCAGGGAGTCCGCTATGTCGCGCACCACCGCGTGCAGGGTCACGGCGGAGATGCTGACGGTCCCCGGCCAGTGCGCGTGCTCGTGCGAGCAGCCGATCGTCACCGGCGGCAGCAGGTGCACCGGATACGCCTCGGCCACCGCCCGGGCGACGGCGCAGGCGACGAGGGTGTCGGTCGCCAGCGGCAGGTGCGGGCCGTGCTGCTCGAAACTCCCGACCGGCAGCACCGCGACCTGTCGCGGAAGTCCCGAGCCCCGTTCGCGCACGTCTTCGCTCGTGTCCGCCGGCACCAG
The DNA here is from genome assembly GCF_042893535.1 of Streptomyces sp. NPDC001599. NCBI lineage: Bacteria > Bacillati > Actinomycetota > Actinomycetes > Kitasatosporales > Streptomycetaceae > Streptomyces > Streptomyces sp. NPDC001599. Next base: position 191,479 of record NZ_JBIAVA010000004.1, on the reverse strand, counting down.
TGAAACATCCATTCCCGCACGGCCTTTCATCTCGGTTGAGCAAACTGTTGAGGAACGCGAGAATCATGACAGAAAAAATCGGTGTACTCGGCAAGAAGGCAGCACAGCGCACGGACGTGGAGCGGGTCGTCGTGACACCGCTTCCCACCGTGTACGGGGAATTCCGGGCGTTCGGCTATTTCGACCACGAACGCGGCGACGAGCAAGTGGCCCTCGTGCACGGCGACCTCGGCACCGAAGGCGTGCTCACCCGGCTCCACTCGGAGTGCCTGACCGGCGACGCCTTCGGCTCCCAGCACTGCGAGTGCGGCGCCCAACTCGCCTCGGCGCTCCGGCAGGTGGCCGACGCGGGCAGTGGCGTGGTGGTCTACCTGCGCGGGCACGAGGGGCGCGGCATCGGTCTGCTCGCCAAGCTGCGCGCGATGGCGTTGCAGGCGGAGGGCCTGGACACGGTGGAGGCGAACCTCGCCCTCGGCCTGCCCGTGGACGCCCGGGACTACGGTGTCGCGGCCCGGATCCTCGACGACCTCGGGGTGCGGTCGGTGCGGCTGATGTCCAACAACCCGCGCAAGCGCGAGGCGTTGGTGCGGCACGGCATCCAGGTCGCCGAGCAGGTGCCGCTGCTGATACCGCCGTGCGCGTCGAACATCACCTACCTGCGCACCAAGCGGGAGCGGCTCGACCACCACCTGCCGCACCTGGACGCGATGGCGCACGTCTCGTCCTGACCGCGGGGAGCCGGATTCCGCCGGGCCGGATCAGTCCGTGAGGGCCTCGTGCACGAGCCGCTTCAGGTCCGGGTAGACCGTGTGCGAGGACCTCGGCCGCACCTGGGTCATGAACTGCACCGTCAGATCACGGCCCGGGTCGACCCAGAAGGTGGTCGTCGCCACTCCGCTCCAGCCGTACGTGCCCAGCCCGGAGGGCGACCGGGTGCGGCCCGGGTCGGTCACCACGGAGAGGCCGAGGCCGAAGCCGACGCCGTCGTTGCCGGGTTCGTCGTGCGCCGGGCGGCTGCCGAAGGACCGCAGGTCGGCGCCGCCCGGGAGGTGGTTGCGGGTCATCAGGTCCACCGTCGCCGGGGCGAGCAGCCGTAGCCCGTCGAGTTCGCCGCGACGCCGCAGCAGTTCCGCGAACCGGTGCACGTCGTAGGCGGACGAGGCCAGGCCGCCGCTGCCCGACAGGAACCGCGGCCGGCCCCGCAGCGGCAGCCCGGGGACCGGCACGATGCCGCCGTCCTCCGTCTCGCCGTACAGCTCGGCCAGGCGGCCCGCCTGGGCGTCGGTGACGTGGAATCCGGTGTCCGCCATACCCAGCGGTCCGAAGATCCGCTCGGCGCAGAACACGTCGAGGGGCTGCCCGGACACCACTTCCACCAGCCGCCCCAGTACGTTGCTGGCCACCGAGTAGTTCCACTCGGTGCCCGGTTCGAACTGCAGGGGCAGGCTTGCGTACAGGTCGACCGTATCGGCCAGGTCGGCACCCGGCCGTACCGAGGACTCCACACCGGCCGCCCGGTACAGCGCGTCGACGGGGTGGGTGCGGTAGAAGCCGAAGGTCAGCCCCGCGGTGTGGGTCATCAGGTGCCGGACCCGCACCGGACCGGCGGCCGGGCGGGTGACGACGTCCGCCCCGCTCCCCTCGACGTACACGCGCGGCTCGGCGAAGGCCGGCAGATACCGGTCCACGGGGTCGTCCAGCGACAGCCGGCCCTCCTCCACCAGGGTCAGCACGGCCACGGACGTGACCGGCTTGGTCATGGAGTAGATCCGCCACAGCGTGTCGGCCGTCACCGGGAGTCCGGCCGCGACGTCCCGCAGTCCGTGCACGGTCAGATGGGCGACGCGGCCGCCGCGCGCGACGGCCACCAGGAACCCGGGCAGCCGGCCCTCGTCGACCTGCCGGGCGAAGTGCAGGTCGAGCCGGGCCAGCGCCCCGGGGTCCAGCCCGGCCGCACCCGCGTCGACCTCCTGCCGCAGGGGTGGCATCGCCATCGCCCTCCTTGATCGTTCGTTCGGGACGCGTCCGGCATACCCCGTACACGCCCGCTCGGAACTCCTGGCCCCCTTGCGGCGATCCTCACTGGCGGCTGACGGTGCGGGTCAGGCCGGTGATCACGGTCGTGGCCAGGATCCAGCCGGTGATGATCAGGACGTAGGAGAGCGTCTGGTACCCGCCCTCGGGCGAGAACGCGTTCTCCTGGCCGAAGGAGATCACCGGCAGCAGCAGGTCCAGCGTGTAGAAGACCGGGTTGAAACCGGGGGCCTCCTGAGGCTTGAGCGGCGGCGGGTGGTGCAGGCCGTAGGCGACCGAGCCGACCGCCAGCAGGGAGAGCAGCCAGCCGCCCGCGCGCAGCGGACGGAAGCCGTACCCGACCGCGATGTCCTGGAGGTGTCCCCACAGCCGGCCGTACCAGGGCAGGGTGCGCCGGCGCCGCCGCTGCTTGGCGAGCTGGACGAGGCGGGCCGCGTCGTCGTCACCGATCCGCCGGTAGGCCGCGGTCAGCTGCTCGTAGGTGAAGGGGAGGTAGCTGTCGCCCTTCTCCAGCATCGGCAGCCGCCGCTCGGCGGGCTCGTGCGGGATGAGCGACGTGTACGTGAGGTCGTTGAGCTGGACCCGGTCCGGCACCACCTCCGGTTGGAGGAACAGCACGTCCACCTGGGCACGGCGCAGATTGAGCGTCCCCTGTACCGGCGGGCCCTCCCGCAGCCAGAGTTCGCCGATCACGCAGCTGCTGGCGCGCAGCGCGGTGTCCCCGGCGTTTGCCAGCCGGGCGTCCGACAGGTCCAGCCGGCCGGGTATCCGGGCGCCGCGCAGCTCCAGCCGGCCCCGGACGTCCGCGCGCCGCATCAGCACGTCTGCCTCGGCGGCGAGCGTCTCGGCCTGGACCGCGGTGCCGCCCGGCCGGTCCAGCACCGCGTCGTTGAGGTTGACCGTGCCGGCCACCCGGGCGCCGTTGAGCCGGACCTCGCCGCCCGCGCGCAGCCCCGGTGCCCACAGGTCGGCGCCCAGCACCGCCTGGTTCAGCTGGAGCACCGGCCCGTCGGTGTCCGGCGCTTCGATGCGGGTGCTCTCCAGGTACAGGCTGCCGGTGACCTCCGCCCCCGCCAGCCGCACCATCCCGCCGAACCGGGCCCGGGTCAGCCGCAGTACGCCCTCCACCCGGACCGCGTGCGAGATCAGCCCGGGCAACACGGACTCGCTCAGGTTCAGCTCGCGCAGCCTCGCCCCGTAGAACCTCGGTGCCTCGTCGAAGTGACAGTGCCGCAGCCGCACGGGGTGGTCGACCGTCGCGTACTGCAGGTCCAACTGCCCGGTGACGCGGGCTCCGGCCAGGCTGAGCGCGGCGACCCGGCCCTCCTCCCGGGGGCCGTCCAGGAGGAGGGACCGCAGCACGCTCGCCCGCACGGTCCGTTCGGGCCCCCAGGTGCCGCCGTGAGCGGGGTCGTCGGAGTCCGCGCTGGGAGGGTCCGCGGCGGGGGAGCCCGGGGCGGAAGGGGCCGCGGCACGGAAGTCCACGTCGGTGCCCGAGGCGAACGCCCGCCAAAGACGCGACTCGGCCGGTGTCAGGTCGTTGATCTCCATCAGGGAGGGACTCTGACCCGAACCGGCCGAGCACGTCAACGCGCTTTCCGGACCGCCCGCTTTCCCGGACCGCCCGCTTTCCGGGCGGCTACTTCTTGGCCGACTCCACGGCGTGGCCGCCGAACTGGTTGCGCAGCGCGGCGACCATCTTCATCTGCGGCGAGTCCTCCTGCCGGGACGCGAACCGCGCGAAGAGGGAGGCGGTGATCGCGGGCAGCGGCACGGCGTTGTCGATCGCCGCCTCCACGGTCCAGCGGCCCTCGCCGGAGTCGTCGGCGTAGCCGCGCAGCTTGTCCAGGTGGTGGTCGTCGTCGAGGGCGTTGACGGCCAGGTCCAGGAGCCAGGACCGGATGACGGTGCCCTCCTGCCAGGAGCGGAAGACCTCGCGGACGTTGTCCACGGAGTCGACCTTCTCCAGCAGTTCCCAGCCCTCGGCGTAGGCCTGCATCATGGCGTACTCGATGCCGTTGTGGACCATCTTGGAGAAGTGCCCGGCGCCGACCCTGCCCGCGTGGACGTAGCCGTAGGGGCCGTCGGGCTTGAGCGCGTCGAAGATCGGCTTGAGGTCGTCGACGGTCTCCTTGTCGCCGCCGACCATCAGGGCGTAGCCGTTCTCCAGGCCCCACACGCCGCCCGACACACCGGCGTCGACGAAGTTGATGCCGCGCTTGCCGAGGTCCTCGGCGTGCCGCTCGTCGTCCGTCCAGCGGGAGTTGCCGCCGTCGATGACGGTGTCACCGGGCTTGAGCAGCGTCGCCAGCTGGTCGATGACGTGCTGGGTGGCGCCGCCGGCCGGGACCATCACCCAGACCGCGCGCGGCCGCTCCAACCGGTCCACCAGCTCGACCAGGCTGTCGACGTCGGCCCGGTCGGGATTGGTGTCGTATCCGACGACGGTGTGGCCGGCGCTGCGCAGACGCTCGCGCATGTTGCCGCCCATCTTGCCGAGACCAACGAGACCGATCTCCATGTCAGTGCACTTCCTTCAGTTCACGGTAGGCGGCCACCAGCGCGGCCGTGGACGGGTCGAGGCCGGGCACGTCCGCGCCCTCGGTGAGGGCGGGTTCGACGCGCTTGGCGAGCACCTTGCCGAGTTCGACGCCCCACTGGTCGAAGGAGTCGATGTTCCAGACCGCGCCCTGCACGAACACCTTGTGCTCGTAGAGCGCGATGAGCTGGCCGAGGACGGAGGGGGTCAGCTCGGCGGCCAGGACGGTCGTGGTGGGGTGGTTGCCGCGGAAGGTCTTGTGCGGGACCAGTTCCTCGGGCACTCCCTCGGCGCGCACCTCGTCCGGGGTCTTGCCGAAGGCGAGGGCCTGGGTCTGTGCGAAGAAGTTGGCCATCAGCAGGTCGTGCTGGGCCTTGAGTTCGTCGCTCAGCTCGGCCACGGGCCGCGCGAAGCCGATGAAGTCCGCCGGGATCAGCTTCGTGCCCTGGTGGATCAGCTGGTAGTAGGCGTGCTGCCCGTTGGTGCCCGGCGTGCCCCACACCACCGGCCCGGTCTGCCACTGAACGGGATTGCCCTCGCGGTCGACGGACTTGCCGTTGGACTCCATGTCCAACTGCTGGAGATACGCGGTGAACTTCGACAGATAGTGCGAGTACGGCAGGACCGCGTGCGACTGCGCGCCCAGGAAGTCGCCGTACCAGACGCCGAGCAGACCGAGGAGCAGCGGCGCGTTGGCCGGGGCCTCGGCGTTGCGGAAGTGTTCGTCGACGATGCGGAAGCCGTCGAGCATCTCCCGGAAGCGGTCCGGGCCGATGGCGATCATCAGGGAGAGTCCGATGGCCGAGTCGAAGGAGTACCGGCCGCCGACCCAGTCCCAGAACTCGAACATGTTGGCCGTGTCGATGCCGAAGTCCGCGACCTTCCCGGCGTTCGTCGACAGCGCCACGAAGTGCTTCGCGACCGCCTTCTCGTCGCCCCCGAGGCCGTCCAGCAGCCAGGAGCGGGCCGAGGTGGCGTTGGTGATCGTCTCGATGGTGGTGAACGTCTTGGAGGCGATGATGAACAGCGTCTCGGCCGGGTCCAGGTCCCGGACCGCCTCGTGCAGGTCGGCGCCGTCCACGTTGGACACGAAGCGGAGGGTGAGCGAGCGGTCGGTGAAGGCCCGCAGCGCCTCGTAGGCCATCGCCGGACCGAGGTCGGAGCCGCCGATACCGATGTTGACGACGTTGCGGATGCGCCTGCCGGTGTGACCGGTCCACTCGCCGGAGCGGACCCGGTCGGCGAAGCCGGCCATCTTGTCGAGCACGGCGTGGACCTTGGGGACGACGTTCTCGCCGTCGACCTCGATCACCGCGTCCCGCGGGGCGCGCAGCGCGGTGTGCAGCACCGCCCGGTCCTCGGTGATGTTGATGCGCTCACCGCGGAACATGGCGTCGCGCAGCCCGAACACGTCGGTGGCGGCGGCCAGCTCCTGGAGCAGGGCCAGCGTCTCGTCGGTGACCAGGTGCTTCGAGTAGTCGATGCGCAGGTCGCCGACGCGCACGACGTACCGCTCCGCCCGCCCGGGGTCCTGGGCGAACAGCTCGCGCAGGTCCGGGTGGGGCAGCGTGCCCTTGGCGTGGTCCGCGAGCGCGGTCCACTCGGGCCGCTGGTTGAGCTTCGGGGTGTCAGACATGGACAGGGGTCTCCTTGCCGGCCTCGCCGCGCAGGGCGACGGCGTACATCTCGTCGGCGTCGAGGCGCCTGAGCTCCTCGGCGATGAGTTCGGAGGTGGGGCGCACCTTCAGGGCGACGGAGCGCGAGGGCTGACCGGGCAGGGTCATCGTGGCGAGCGGGCCCTCCGGCCGGTCGACGACGATCTCGCCGTTCGCCGTGCCGAGGCGTACGGCCGTCACGACCGGGCCGTCGGTGACCACGCGGTCCACGCGGACGCCGAGGCGGGCCTCCATCCAGCGGGCCAGCAGCTCGGCGGCCGGGTTGTCCGCCTCGGCCTCCACGACCGCGGAGGTCACCGGCACCCGGGCCTGGTCCAGGGCCGCGGCGAGCATCGAGCGCCACAGCGTCAGCCGGGTCCAGGCCAGGTCGGTGTCGCCGGGGGCGTAGGCGCGGACCCGGCGCTCCAGGACCTCCATCGGCCGCTCGACCGTGTAGAGGTCGGTGATCCGGCGCTGGGCCAGCGCGCCCAGCGGGTCCTTGGCCGGGTTGTCCGGTGCCTCCACCGGCCACCACACGACGACGGGGGCGTCCGGCAGCAGCAGCGGCAGCACCACCGAGTCGGCGTGCTCGGACACCTCCCCGTACATGCGCAGGACGACGGTCTCGCCGGTGCCGGCCTCGGAGCCGACCCGGACCTCGGCGTCGAGGTGCGAGCGGGTGCGGTCGCGCAGGTTGCGGGGGTGGCGCTTGATGACGACCAGGGTGCGCGAGGGGTGCTCGTGCGAGGCCTCCTCGGCGGCCTTGATCGCGTCGTAGGCGTTCTCCTCGTCCGTGACGATGACCAGCGTGAGCACCATGCCCACGGCCGGGGTGCCGATGGCCCGGCGGCCCTGCACCAGCGCCTTGTTGATCTTGCTTGCCGTGGTGTCGGTCAGGTCGATCCTCATGGCCTGCGCCAGCTCCGTCCGTCTCGTGCGAGCATCTCGTCCGCTTCCCGCGGTCCCCAGCCGCCCGACGCGTACTGCGCGGGCTTGTCGTGCGAGGCCCAGTACTCCTCGATCGGGTCGAGGATCCGCCAGGACTCTTCCACCTCCTGGTGGCGCGGGAACAGGTTGGCGTCCCCCAGAAGGACGTCCAGGATCAGCCGTTCGTACGCCTCGGGGCTGGACTCGGTGAAGGACTCGCCGTAGGCGAAGTCCATCGACACGTCCCGGATCTCCATCGACGTGCCCGGCACCTTGGAGCCGAACCGCACCGTCATGCCCTCGTCGGGCTGGACGCGGATCACGATGGCGTTCTCGCCCAGCTCCTCCGTGGCGGTGGAGTCGAAGGGGGAGTGCGGAGCCCGCTGGAAGACGACCGCGATCTCGGTGACCCGGCGGCCCAGCCGCTTGCCGGTGCGCAGGTAGAAGGGCACCCCGGCCCAGCGGCGGTTGTCGATGCCCAGCTTGATCGCGGCGTAGGTGTCGGTGGTGGAGGCCGGGTCGATGCCGTCCTCCTCCAGGTAGCCGGGCACCTGCGCGCCGCCCTGCCAGCCGCCCGCGTACTGCCCGCGCACCGTGTGCTCGCCGAGGTCGTCCGGCAGCCGCACGGCCCGCAGCACCTTCAGCTTCTCGGTGAGCAGCGACCGCGCGTCGAAGGCGGCCGGCTCCTCCATGGCGGTCAGCGCCATCAGCTGGAGCAGGTGGTTCTGGATGACGTCGCGGGCGGCGCCGATGCCGTCGTAGTAGCCGGCCCGGCCGCCGATGCCGATGTCCTCGGCCATCGTGATCTGCACGTGGTCCACGTAGGAGCGGTTCCAGATCGGCTCGTACATCTGGTTGGCGAAGCGCAGCGCCAGGATGTTCTGGACCGTCTCCTTGCCCAGGTAGTGGTCGATGCGGAAGACCTGCTCCGGGTCGAAGACCTCGTGCACCAGCGCGTTCAGGTCGCGGGCGCTGTCCAGGTCGTGGCCGAAGGGCTTCTCGATGACCGCACGGCGCCAGGAACCCTCCGGTGCGTCGGTCAGCCCGTGCTTCTTGAGCTGCTGGACGACCTTCGGGAAGAACTTCGGCGGCACGGAGAGGTAGAAGGCGTAGTTGCCGCTGGTGCCGCGGGACGCGTCCAGCTCCTCGACGGCCTTGCGCAGCTGTTCGAACGCGTGGTCGTCGTCGAAGTCGCCGGGGATGAAGCGCATGCCCTCGGAGAGCTGCTGCCAGACCTCCTCGCGGAACGGCGTGCGCGCGTGCTCCCTGACCGCGTCGTGCACCACCTCGGCGAAGTCCTGGTCCTCCCAGTCCCGGCGGGCGAAGCCGACCAGGGAGAAGCCCGGCGGCAGCAGGCCGCGGTTGGCCAGGTCGTACACGGCGGGCATCAGCTTCTTGCGGGAGAGGTCACCGGTGACGCCGAAGATGACCAGCCCGGACGGGCCCGCGATGCGGGGCAGACGGCGGTCCTGCGGATCGCGCAGCGGGTTGCTCCAGTCGAGCGGTGTCACCGGCTCCACGGCCCGGTCGGCCGCACCCTTGCCCTTCGCCGCCTTGGCGGTGCGGGCCGGCCCGGTCTTCTTCGCGCTCCGGGAGGACCCGGACGCGCCGGCGGTCTTCGCCGCCCCGGCGACGCGGGCCTCCTCGGCCTCCTCGGCGAGCGGCGGTCCGGCCGCCTCCTGCGCCGTCCGGGCCTCCTTGGCTTCCTTCGTCGCCTTGGTCTCCCGGACCGTCGTAGCGGGAAGCTCCTCGCTCATTCCCCGTCAACTCCCTTGCTGTCGAGGGACTTCGTCACGGCGGCGAGCAGGTCCTGCCAGGCCGCCTCGAACTTCGCCACGCCCTCCTGCTCCAACTGCTCCACCACCTCGTCGTACGACACGCCGAGCCGCTCCACGGCCGCGAGGTCGGCCCGGGCCTGGGCGTACCCGCCGGTGACCGTGTCGCCCCGTACGTCGCCGTGATCGGCGGCGGCGTCCAGGGTGGCCTCCGGCATCGTGTTCACGGTGCCGGGGGCGACCAGCTCCTCCACGTACAGGGTGTCCCGGAATGCCGGGTCCTTCACACCGGTGGACGCCCACAGGGGGCGCTGGGGGTTGGCGCGGGCCCCCGCGAGGGCGGTGAAGCGGTCGCCCGCGAAGACGTTCTCGTACGCCTCGTAGGCCAGTCGCGCGTTGGCCAGTGCCGCCCGCCCGCGCAGGCCGAGCGCCTCGTCGGTGCCCAGCAGCGACAGGCGCTTGTCGATCTCGCTGTCGACGCGGGAGACGAAGAACGACGCGACCGAGTGGATGCCGGCCAGGTCGGTCCCGGCCGCCTGCGCCTTCTCCAGTCCGGCGAGGTAGGCGTCCATGACCTCGCGGTAGCGCTCCAGGGAGAAGATCAGCGTGACGTTCACGCTGATGCCGGCGCCGATGACCTCGGTGATCGCCGGGAGACCGGCCTTCGTCGCCGGGATCTTGATCATCACGTTGGGGCGGTCGACCAGCCAGGCCAGCTGACGCGCCTCGGCGACGGTGGCCCGGGTGTCGTGGGCGAGCCGTGGATCGACCTCGATGGAGACCCGGCCGTCGCGCCCGCCGGTGGCGTCGTACACCCCGCGCAGCACGTCGGCGGCGGCGCGGACGTCGGCGGTGGTCATCATGCGGACCGCCTCGTCGACGGTGACGCCCCGGGTCGCCAGGTCGGCGAGCTGCTCCTCGTAGCCCTCGCCGGAGCCTATGGCGGCCTGGAAGATCGACGGGTTGGTGGTGACACCGACGACGTTCTTCGTCCTGATCAGCTCGGCGAGGTTGCCGGACTCGATCCGCCGCCGCGACAGGTCGTCGAGCCAGACGGACACGCCCTGGTCGGCCAGGCGCTGCAGTGCTCCCGCGGTGGCGGTTGCTTCGGTCACAGTGATCATCTTCTCTTTCTGCCCTCGGATCGAGGTCGAAACGGGTCCGGACCGGGATGGGATCCGGTGGGATCAGCCGCGGGCGGCGGCCAGGGATTCCCGGGCGGCGGCGGCCACGTGCCCGGCGGTGAAGCCGAACTCGGTGAACAGGGTCGTGGCGTCGGCGGAGGCGCCGAAGTGCTCCAGGGAGACGATGCGGCCCGCGTCCCCGACGTACCGGTGCCACGTCAGGCCGATCCCGGCCTCCACGGCCACCCGGGCCCGCACGGACGGCGGCAGCACGCTCTCGCGGTACGCGCGGGGCTGCTCCTCGAACCACTCCACGGACGGCATCGACACCACCCGCGTGGCGGTGCCCTCGGCCTCCAGCGCCTCCCGCGCGGCCATCGCCAGCTGCACCTCGGAGCCGGTGGCGATCAGGACGACGTCCGGGGCGCCGGTGGACGCGTCGGCGAGGACGTACCCGCCGCGCGCCGCGTCCGGGTTCGGGGCGTAGGTCGGTACGCCCTGGCGGGTGAGGGCGAGGCCGTGCGGCGCCGGGTGGGTGGAGTGGCGCCGGAGGATCTCGGCCCACACCGTCGCGGTCTCGTTGGCGTCGGCGGGGCGGACGACGTTGAGGCCGGGGATCGCGCGCAGCGCGGCCAGGTGTTCGACCGGCTGGTGGGTGGGGCCGTCCTCGCCGAGGCCGATGGAGTCGTGCGTCCACACGTAGGTCACCGGCAACTGCATCAGCGCGGACATGCGCACCGCGTTGCGCATGTAGTCGGAGAAGACCAGGAAGGTGCCGCCGTAGATCCGGGTGTTGCCGTGCAGGGCGATGCCGTTCATCTCCGCGGCCATGGAGAACTCGCGGATGCCGAAGTGCACGGTGCGGCCGTACGAGTCGGCCCCGGGGAGCGGGTTGCCGGTCGGGAGGAAGGACGACGTCTTGTCGATGGTGGTGTTGTTGGAGCCGGCCAGGTCGGCGGAGCCGCCCCACAGTTCGGGCAGCACCGGGCCGAGCGCCTGGAGGACCTTGCCGGAGGCGGCCCGGGTGGCGACCGACTTGCCGGTCTCGAACACCGGCAGGGACTCCTCCCAGCCCTCGGGCAGCCGGCCCGCGACCACGCGGTCGAACAGCGCCGCGCGCTCGGGGGCGGCGTCGCGCCAGGCGGCGATCCGCTTGTCCCAGGCGGCGTGCGCCTCTGCGCCCCGGTCCAGGGCCCGGCGGGTGTGGGCGAGGACCTCGCCGGCGACCTCGAAGGACTGCTCCGGGTCGAAGCCGAGGACGCGCTTGGTGGCGGCGACCTCGTCCGCGCCGAGGGCGGAGCCGTGGGAGGCCTCGGTGTTCCGGGCGTTCGGGGCGGGCCAGGCGATGATCGTGCGCATCGCGATGATGGACGGGCGCCCGGTCTCGGCCTTCGCCGCCGTCAGCGCCGCGTGCAGCGCGTGCACGTCCACGTCGCCGCTCTCGGCGGGCTCGACGCGCTGGGTGTGCCAGCCGTACGCCTCGTAGCGCTTCAGCACGTCCTCGGAGAACGCGGTCACGGTGTCGCCCTCGATCGAGATGTGGTTGTCGTCGTAGAGGAAGACCAGATTGCCGAGCTTTTGGTGACCGGCGAGCGACGACGCCTCGGCGGAGACGCCCTCCTGGAGGTCGCCGTCGCTGACGATCGCCCAGATGGTGTGGTCGAAGGGCGACTCGCCCTCGGGGGCGCCGGGGTCGAACAGGCCGCGCTCGTAGCGGGCCGCCATCGCCATGCCCACCGCGTTGGCCACCCCCTGGCCCAGCGGTCCCGTGGTGGTCTCCACGCCCGCCGTGTGCCCGTACTCGGGGTGGCCCGGCGTCCTGGAGCCGTGCGTGCGGAAGGCCTTGAGGTCGTCCAGCTCCACCTCGTACCCGGCGAGGAAGAGCTGGGTGTAGAGGGTCAGCGAGGTGTGGCCGGGGGAGAGGACGAAGCGGTCACGGCCGGTCCACTCGGGATCGGCGGGGTCGTGCCGCATCACCTTCTGAAAGATCGTGTATGCGGCCGGGGCGAGGGCCATCGCCGTGCCCGGGTGACCGTTGCCCACCTTCTGCACGGCGTCGGCCGCCAGGATGCGGGCGGTGTCGACGGCACGCCGGTCGAGTTCGGTCCATTCGAAGCGGTCCGCGCTGTCCACTGTCTGCTTGCTCGACTGCGTGCTCATCTTCAAGAAATCCTCGATCGGAGCGTAGTAGCTGGTCTGACGCGTTCAAACTTAAAAGTCTGACTTTTGGGAGTGAAGGTCGTGGTGTGCCAGCCTGTGGTGAAACTGGGACAGGCCCCGGTCGCGGGGCGCACGGGCGGGACGGTACGAGACGGACATGGCGGACGAAAGACGGCAAGGCGGCGGCGACGGGATCAGAACGTTCCCCTTCCCGGTCGATCTCAGCCTCCTCGGAGTGGGCATGCAGGTCGGTCCCATGGGCGCCGGCCGCACCTGGCACGCGCAGGCCCCGCTGCACCGCGTGCACCGCATCGACTTCCACATCGTCATGCTTTTCACCGGCGGACCGGTCCGTCACATGATCGACTTCGCCGAGTACGAGGCATCGGCCGGTGATCTGCTGTGGATCCGTCCCGGCCAGGTCCACCGCTTCGCGCCCGAGGGCGAGTACCGCGGAACGGTGCTCACCATGCAGCCCGGCTTCCTGCCCCGCGCCACCGTGGAGGCCACCGGCCTCTACCGCTACGACCTGCCGCCCCTGCTCCACCCCGACGAGGCGCGGCTCGCCGGACTGACGGCGGCGCTCGACCAGTTGCGGCGCGAGTACGAGGACGCGACCACGCTGCCGCTGAGCCTGCACACCGCCGTACTGCGCCACACGCTCTCCGCGTTCCTGCTGCGCCTCGCCCATCTCGCGGCCGGTTCCGCGAGGGCGGCGCGTCAGGGGCGGGCGGAGGTGCCGCAGGACAGCACCTTCGTCCTCTTCCGGGACGCGGTCGAGCGGGGCTTCGCCACCAACCACAGCGTCAGCGCCTACGCCGACGCGCTCGGTTACTCCCGCCGCACCCTGGTGCGCGCGGTACGCGCCGCCACCGGTGAGACGCCCAAGGGCTTCATCGACAAGCGCGTCGTCCTGGAGGCCAAGCGGCTGCTCGCCCACACCGAGATGCCGATCGGACGGGTCGGCGCGGCGGTCGGCTTCCCGGACGCGGCGAACTTCTCCAAGTTCTTCCAGCAGCACACCGACCAGACACCGGCGGCCTTCCGGGCGGAGCTGCGTTGAGCAACTCCGCCCGGCACGACGAAGGGGCCCCACGACGCGTGGAGCCCCTTCGCCCTCCTGCGGGGGGCCGGTTGCCGCTCAGCGGCCGAAGCTGAACCAGTTCACGTTCACGAAGTCGGCGGGCTGCCCACTGGTGAAGGTCAGGTACACGTCGTGGGTGCCGGTCACCGAGGCGATGTTCGCCGGGATCGTCCGCCACGACTGCCACCCGCCCGTGTTGCCCACGGCGAAGCTGCCGACCGGCGTGCCGGTACGGCTGTCCAGGCGCACCTCGACCAGACCGCTGACCCCGGCGGCCGCACCGCTGGCCACCCGCGCCTTGAACTGGGTCGCCGCGCTCGAACCGAACTCGACGCCCTTGTACTGGACCCAGTCGCCGTTCGCGAGGGCGCCGAGGTTGCCACCGCCGCCCGAGTCCGAGGTGCCCTCGGTCATCGTGCCGGACTGGGCGTCGTACGACTCCGCCTCGATGGTGCCGTACGCGTCGCGGTCACCGCCGGTCGGCGGCGGCGTGGTACCGCTCCCACCGGCCGACAGCACCTGGACGTAGTCCACGAGCATGGAGTGCCCGGGCTGGGTGCCGCCGTCCGGGCCGCCGCCGAAGGCGTCCGGGAAGCCGCCGCCCATGGCGACGTTCAGGATGATGAAGTAGCCGTGGTTGGTGGCGTTCGCCCAGGTCGTCGCGTCGACCTGGTTGGCGCGGACGGTGTGGAAGTTGTTGCCGTCGACGTAGAAGCGGATCTCCTCGACGCTCGTCGAGCGGTCCCACTCCACCCGGTAGGTGTGGAAGCCCGCCTGGCAGGTGGCGCCGGGACACGGGGTGTTGCCGCCGATGCCGCTGGTCTCGTTGCAGGGGCCGCCGGGCGAGGTGCCGCAGTGCAGCGTGGACCAGACCGTGTTGAGGCCCTGGGTGTTCTCCATGATGTCGATTTCGCCGACACCGGGCCAGTTCCAGTAGTTGCCGCGGTAGGGCGCGCCGAGCATCCAGAACGCCGGCCAGTAGCCCTTGGCGGCGGCCCCGGTGACGTTCGGGACCTGGATACGGGCCTCCACGCGCAGCTTGCCGCCGGCCGGGGGCTCGAAGTCGGCGCGCTTGGTCTCGATGCGGCCCGAGGTCCAGTTGCCGGCGCCGTCGCGCTGCGGGGTGATCCGGAGGTTCCCGCCGCCGTCCAGCGAGACGTTGCTCGGGGAGGAGGTCATCGTCTCGATCTCGCCGGTGCCCCAGTTGGCGGGGCCGCCGGGGTACGAGGTGCCGGTGTCGTACTGCCAGTTCGAGGTGTTCACGCCGGAGCCGGCCGCGCCGTCGAAGTCGTCGGCGAAGACCTGCGTCCAGCCGGACGGGGGCGGCGGAACGGCCGCGCCCGCCGACGGGCCCGTGACGGTCGTCGCCGCAGCGGCGAGGCCGAGCGTGCCGACGACGGCCACCAGCGCCCGGCGCAGTGACCGGCGTCTGGACGGGTTGCCGGATGTCTCTCTCATGTGGGGGTCGCCTCTCGAAACGCGGGAGTGGGAAGCGGTACGCCCCGAGCGCGCTCCGCGGGGAGACGTGTGAGAGCGCTCTCAGAGTGCGGCCAATGTGCTCCGGGTCGCCGCCGCCGTCAAGAGGTGAAGTCGAGAAAGTCATTGCGGGGCCGGGGAGTTCAGCCCGTGAACGCCGTGAACGTCACGAAAGTGCCGGGCGTGGACGGGCGTCCGGCCCGCGCGCCTCGGCCGCGGTCCTCCCCACCCCCGTCGGGGAGGACCGCGGCCGGCCCGTGCGCCCGGCGTCTCAGCGCGCCGCGGGCTGCGGCGGAGCCGGAGCGGGGTCGGGGCCCTCCTCGCGCACCCCGAACCTCTCGTGCGCCCGGCGCAGCGGCTTCGGGGCCCACCAGGCGCGACGGCCCAGCAGCGCCATCGTGGCCGGCACCAGCAGCATTCGGACGACCGTGGCGTCGATCAGCACCGCCAGGGTCAGGCCGAGCCCGATCTGCAAAATCGGCGAGAAGCCGCCCGTCATGAAGGCGCCGAACACCACCGCGAGGAGCAGCGCGGCACAGGTCACCACCCGGCCGGACCGGCGCAGTCCGGTCACCACGGCCTCCCGGTCGTCGCCGGTCCGCTCCCGGGCCTCGTGCATCCGGGCCAGGATGAACAACTCGTAGTCCATGGCCAGTCCGAAGGCGATGGCGATGATCAGCGGTGGCGCCGTCAGGCTCAGCGCGCCCAGCCCCTCGGCACCGATCAGCCCGGCCAGATGGCCGTCCTGGAACACCCAGACCACCGCACCCAGCGCGGCTCCGAGACTGAGCAGTGTGGTCGCGACGGTGCGCAGCGGCAGCAGCACCGACCCGGTGAACGCGAACAGCAGCACGAAGATCCCGGCCAGCACGGTCAGCGCCGCCCAGGGCGCCCGGTCGGCGAGCATCTGCCGGAAGTCGACCAACTGGGCCGCGCTGCCGGTGACCTGGACGGGCGCGTCGCCGCGCAGGTCCCGGACCCGCTCGACCAGTTCGGTGGCCGCCGGACCGTCGGCCGCTCCGCCCGGCGGCAGTTCGAGCACGGTGGTGCCACCGGACAGATCGCGCGCGACCGTGCCCGGAGCGAGCGCGCGGATCCGGTCGGCGGTCGCGGCGTCGGTGCCGGGCCGCAGGACCACCGTGACCGGTGAGACGCCGGTGCCCGGCGGGAAGTGCGCCTCGATCGCGTCGTACAACTGCCGTGCCTCGGTGCTCTTCGGAAGCTGCCTCGCGTCCCCGAGGTTGATGGTCATGCCGGTGACGGGCAGCGCCAGCACCAGCAGGGCCGGGACGGCCACCGCCAGGACGGCCACCCGCCGCCGGGCGGCGAAGCGGGCGAGGCGGGCGAAGAGCCGGCCCTCCTCCTCCGGCCGTCCCTTCGCCGGGGGGATCCGGCCGCCGAACCGGGCCAGCAGCGCGGGCAGCAGCGTCAGTGCCGCGAGCATGTCGACGACGACCACCGCGGCCACCGCGAGCCCCATGCTGCGCAGGAACGTGCTCGGGAAGACCAGCAGCCCGGCCAGGCTCACGGCCACCGTCAGCCCGGAGAACAGCACGGTCCGCCCGGCCGCCGCGACCGTCCGGTGCACGGCCTCCACCACGTCCGGGGTGTGCCGCCGCTCCTCGCGGAAGCGGACCAGCATCAGCAGGGCGTAGTCCACGGCGAGGCCGAGCCCCAGCATCGTCGTGACCTGGATCGCGTACACGGAGATGTCGGTGAACCGGCTGAAGCCGAACAGCGCCAGGAACGCGCCCGCGATCCCCGCGACCGCCACCAGCAGCGGCAGCCCGGCCGCACGCAGGCCCCCGAACACGACCAGCAGCAGGACCAGTACGACCGGCATCGAGATCAACTCCGCGTTCTTCACGTCCTCCTGGGCACGCTCACCGAGCTGCTGTCCCAGCAGCGGTCCGCCGCTGACGTGGACCCCGGACACCTCGCTCCCGTCGATCCCGTGCAGCCGGTCGGCCGCGTCGTCCACCGCCGCCTCCTCGGCGTCGTCGTCGAGACCGCCCTCCAGGACGACGGAGACGACCAGGGCCCGTCCGTCCTCGGCGACCAGCCCGGGCGTGGCGTAGGGGTCGGGCACCTCGGCGACGCCCGCGACCTCCCGCAGGTCGGTCACGGCCTGCCGCACCTCGGCCCGCACCGCGGGGTCCGCGACGGCGGCCTCGACCACACCGGTGATCGAGTCCCCCGCCGGGTCGAGGCCGTCCAGGTGTTCGGCGGCGACCTGCGACTCGGTGCCCGGGACGTCGGGCACGTCGTCGGAGAGCTTCCCGAAGACGCCCGTGCCGAGGCCGAAGCCGAGCAGCAGGAACAGGCCCCACAGGAGCATCACGGTCAGAGGGCGGCGGGTCGCCGCCCGGGCGAGTGTGGACAGCACGGTCCCTCCCGGCGATCGGACTCGGTCTGGTGTCGTCGCCACCCAGAGTCGGGGCCGCCGGGGGTCTGCCGGATCGCCCAAGAGAGCGGTTCGCCCACTCGCCCGCACGGGGGATAGCGGCCGTCGCCTCACTCGGCAGGGGGAGCGTCACGGAGAGCCCGGAGCCACCAGACCGCTCTCGTACGCGCAGATCACCGCCTGCACCCGGTCCCTGAGACCGAGCTTGCCCAGCACGTTGCTGACATGCGTCTTGACGGTGTGCTCGCTCACGAACAGGGTCGTGGCGATCTCGGAGTTGGACAGCCCCCGCGCCAGCAGCCGCAGCGTCTCCACCTCGCGCGCGGTCAGCACCTCCAGGCGCCGGGGGGTGACGTCGGCCGCGGCCTCCTCGCGCCGGCGTCGCACGATGTCCGCGACCAGCCGGCGCGTCACCGCCGGGGCCAGCAGCGAGTCACCGGCCGCGACCACCCGCACCGCGTGCACCAGGTCGTCCCGGCGCACGTCCTTGAGCAGGAAGCCGCTGGCACCCGCGTACAGCGCCTCGTACACGTACTCGTCCAGGTCGAAGGTGGTCAGCATCACCACCTTGCAGGCGGAGCGCGCGCACACCCGACGGGCCGCGTCCAGGCCGTCCATGACCGGCATGCGGATGTCCAGGAGCAGGACGTCCGGAGCGTACCGCTCGACCGCGGCGACCGCCTCCGCGCCGTCCCCGGCCTCCGCGACCACCTCGATGTCCGGCTGCGCCTGAAGGATCATGCTGAACCCGCTGCGCACCAGCTCCTGGTCGTCGGCGACCACCACCCGGACGCTCACCCGAGCCCCGTCCGCCGGACGGCCGCGACGGGCAGGCGTACGACGACCCGGAAGCCGCCGTCCGGTCCGCCGCCGGTGAACGCCTCGCCCCCGCAGGCGGTGGCCCGCTCCCGGATGCCGATCAGGCCGTGCCCGCCGTCGCCCGCCCCGTCACCCGGGGCCGCCGGGCCACGCCCGTCGTCCGTCACCGTCAGGGTCACCGCGTCCTCCGCCCAGTCGAGTCCGACCGCCGCGCAGGAAGCGTACGCGTGCTTGACCGTGTTGGTGAGGGCCTCCTGCACGATGCGGTAGGCGGCCACCTCGGTGTCCGGGGGCAGCGCACACGGTTCGCCCGTCGTCCTCAACTCCACCCGCAGGCCGGCCGATTCGCCGACCCGGCGGACCAGCCCGGGCAGCGCGGTCAGGCCCGGCTGGGGCTGCCGCCGCGGACCCTGCTCCCGCTCCTCCTCCTTCAGCACCCCGAGAATGCGCCGCAGTTGGGTCATCGCGTCCCGCCCGGCCGTCGCG
The DNA here is from genome assembly GCF_042893535.1 of Streptomyces sp. NPDC001599. Taxonomy (NCBI): domain Bacteria; kingdom Bacillati; phylum Actinomycetota; class Actinomycetes; order Kitasatosporales; family Streptomycetaceae; genus Streptomyces; species Streptomyces sp. NPDC001599. The sequence goes on along the minus strand of NZ_JBIAVA010000004.1, from coordinate 172,996 downwards.
ATCGCGTCGAACGCGGCCTCCGCGCGCGCCGGATCGCTGCGCACGACGACCGGTCCGGCCTCGGCCTGCACCACCATCAGGCTGACCGCGTGCGCCAGGATGTCGTGCATGTCGCGTGCGATGCGGGCGCGTTCCTGCGCCGTGGCCCGCGCGGTGTCGGCCGCCCGCTCGCGCTCCAGCCGCCGCGCCCGGTCCTCCAGTTCGGCGGTGTAGGCGCGCTGGGTCCGGGTGAGCGAGCCGAGGGCGTACGCGCACACGATGCTCGACAGCTGGAAGGCGTACTCGAAGGGCTCGGCGTCCTCCTTGTGGCTGATGGTGGCGGCGACCCCGATCAGCCAGCCCGCCAGCATCACCCGCCGCTGCCAGGGCCGGGCGAGGGCGGCCAGCGTGTAGAGGACGACGAAGCCGCCGTACATCAGGTCGGGCGGCGGCGCGTGGTGCACCGCCTGGGCCGGGGTGGCCACGGACACGGCACAGGCGGTCGCGAACGGCGCCGCACGCCGCCACACCAGCGGCACGGCGGTCGCGGCCCCGAGCAGCCAGCCCCGCCAGGACAGCGGGTCGTCCCCCTCGTCGGGGAACAGCCACTGCAACGAGACGGCGAACAGCACCAGCGCGGCGACGGCGGCGTCCACCGTGTACGGGCTGGCCGTACGCAGCCGGGCGAGGACGGGGGCGAGCGGGGAGGACAGCGGGGACCGGGCGGACATGGCGGCTCCTGGGGCACGGGCCGTCCCAGTATCAGGAGGAGTACGGGGGCCCGTCCTCACCGGTGCGAGGGATATTCGGGCGCCAGCCCAGCGCCCGGGAGATGCCGCGGGCCGCCAGCCGGACCGCCGGGACCAGCACCGGGACCTGCGCGTCGGCGTGCGGCACGACGACCGACACGGCCGCGGTCACGGTGCCGTCCGGGCCGTGCACCGGCGCGGCCACCGAGAGGGCGTCGTCGGTGATCTGCCGGTCGCTCACCGCCGCCCCGGTGCGCCGCACCTCGGCCAGCACCCGGCGCAGCCGTGCCGGGTCGGTGATCGTGAACGCGGTGAAGGAGGCGAGCGGGCCGGTGCGGTACGCCTCCTGGAACTCCGGTTCGCCGTGGGCGAGCAGGGCGAGCCCGACCCCGGTGGCGTGCAGCGGCCAGCGGGCGCCGACGCGGATGTGCACGCCGACGGACGAACGCGCCGCCAGCCACTCGATGTAGACGACCTCGCCGCCGTCCCGCACCGCCAGCTGCACGTTCTCGTGGGTCGCCTCGTACAGGTCCTCCAGGTACGGCCACGCGACCTGCCGCAGCGCGAGACCGCGCGGGGCGAGCGCGGCGATCTCCCACAGCCGCAGGCCCACGTGGTACACGCCCGCGCCGTCCCGCTCCAGTGCACCCCACCGGGCCAGGGCACCCACCAGCCGGTGCGCCGTGGTCAGGCTCAGCCCGGCCCGGCGGCTGATGTCCGTCAGGGACAGGGCCGGGTGCGCGTGGTCGAACGCGGCGAGCACGGCGAGCAGCCGGTCGGGGGCGGTGGGGGTGGCGGGGTCGGTCACCGGGCCGAGGGTAGGTGCCCGCACGCCCCCTGGACAGAGGAAAGGGGAGGCGCACGCGCGGGCGGCACCGGCCGTGCCATGATCGGCGCCGGACGGAAGTGCGGCCGGGCGACGGAAGGGTGCCAACGTGAGGCTGACGATGCTGGGCGGCGGCGGATTCCGCGTACCGCTCGTGTACGGGGCGCTTCTCGGGGACCGCGGCGAGGGACGCGTGACCGACGTCGTCCTGCACGACCTGGACCCGGCCCGGCTGACGGCGGTGACCCGGGTGCTGGCCGAACAGGCGGCCGGGGTGTCCGACGCGCCGGCGGTGACCGCGACGACCGACCTCGACGAGGCGCTGCGCGGCGCCGACTTCGTGTTCTCCGCGATCCGCGTCGGCGGCCTCCAGGGACGCGCCGACGACGAACGGGTGGCGCTCGCCGAGGGCGTCCTCGGCCAGGAGACGGTCGGCGCGGGCGGCATCGCCTACGGACTGCGGACCGTCCCGGTCGCCGTCGACATCGCCCGCCGCGTGGCCCGGCTGGCACCGGACGCCTGGGTCATCAACTTCACCAACCCGGCGGGCCTGGTCACCGAGGCCATGTCCCGGCACCTCGGCGACCGGGTCATCGGCATCTGCGACTCGCCGGTCGGCCTCGGCCGCCGCGTCGCCCGCGTGCTGGGCGCCGACCCGGACCGCGCCTTCGTCGACTACGTCGGCCTCAACCACCTCGGCTGGCTGCGCGGCCTGCGCGTCGGCGGACGCGACGAACTGCCGCGGCTGCTGGCCGACCCGGCGCTGCTCGGCTCCTTCGAGGAGGGCCGGCTCTTCGGCGCCGAATGGCTGCGCTCCCTCGGCGCGGTCCCCAACGAGTACCTGCACTACTACTACTTCAACCGGGAGACCGTCCGCGCCTACCAGGAGGCCGACCTCACCCGCGGCGCGTTCCTGCGCGACCAGCAGGCCCGCTTCTACGACGAGATGCGCCGCCCCGACGCCCCGGCCCTGGCCACCTGGGACCGCACCCGCGCCGAACGCGAGGCCACCTACATGGCCGAGAACCGCGAGACGGCGGGAGCGGGCGACCGCGAGGCCGAGGACCTGTCCGGCGGCTACGAGAAGGTGGCGCTGGCGCTGATGCGCGCCGTCGCCCGTGACGAACGCGCCACCCTGATCCTCAACGTCCGCAACCGCGGCACGCTCTCCGTCCTCGACCCCGACGCGGTGATCGAGGTCCCCTGCCTGGTCGACGCGAACGGCGCCCACCCGATGGCGGTCGACCCGCTGCCGGACCACGCCACCGGTCTGGTCCGCGCGGTCAAGGGCGTCGAGCGCGACGTGCTGGCCGCGGCCGGGACCGGATCCCGCGCGGCCGCGGTCCGCGCCTTCGCCCTGCACCCCCTCGTCGACTCGGTCGACGTCGCCCGCCGCCTCGTCGACGGCTACCGGGCGGTGCACCCGGGACTGGCCTACCTCAGGTGAGCCCCATGGGGGCGGACGACGCCGGTGCCGCCGCCCTCTCTGCCGCTGCCGCTGCCGCTGCCGGTGCGGGTGCCGGTGCCGGTGCCGGTGCCGCGGCGGCCGGAAGGTCCGCGCGCTGGTGCGGCAAGGTCACCGGGCGCAGCGGACGCGGTCCCGCCACCACCGCGTAGTCCTGACCCAGGAACGGCGGCTCCAGCTCGCCCGGGTCGTCGCCGAGGGCCAGCCGGACCGCCGCCCACGGCACGTTGACGCCGCACAGCGCCAACTGGTGCAGTCCGCCCGCCGGGCGGGTGTTGACGTCCATCAGGACGGGCCGGTCGCCGTACATCCGGAACTGCACGTTGGACAGGTGGTGCAGTCCGAACGTCTCGGCGATCCGCCGTGCCGGTGCCAGCCACTGCTCGTGCAGGGTGAACCCGCGGCGGCGGCCGTTCTTGGTGCGGCCCACGGCCAGCCGGACCCGGTTGTCGGGCCCGGTGAGGCAGTCCACCGACACCTCCGGCTGCTCCAGGCGCGGCATCACCAGCCAGTCCACGGGCTCGTCGGCCGCCCGCAGCGCCTCGACGACCAGGGGCAGCGGCACGGACGGGCTCGGGAAGCCGTTCAGGTGGGCGAGGGAGAAGGGGTCGCGGGTGACCGTCCGGAAGCCCACGCCGCCCGCGCCGGAGGCCGGCTTGAAGCACGCCCGGTGGCCGCCCGCCTCCAGTTCCTCCACCGCGAGGACGAGTTCGTCGGCCGTGCGCACCCGCCACCACGGCGGCACCGGCACGCCGACGGCCCGGACCGCCTCGTAGGCGATCACCTTGTCCCGGAAGACGGCCACCGCCTCGGGCGGCGGCGCCAGCAGCGCCGTACCCACCGCCTCGAAATCGGCGCGGTGGGCCACGATCGCCGACTGGTGCAGGCGCGGCACGAACACGTCGATGCCGCGCCGCGCGCACTGGGCCAGGGCGTACTCGACGTAACCGGCCGGGGAGAGCCCCTCGGGCTCCAGCTCCGCGGTGTCCGCGGCGGCCAGCACCGGGGAGTCCGGGTCGCCGTGCGTGGCATGGATCTCGACGGCCCGGTCGGCGGGGTTTCTCCGCAGCTGATCCATGAAGAAGACGTTCTCCGCGTACGTGCGGTTGAGCCAGACGCGTACGGGAGAAGCCATGCAAGCCGCCTTCCAGGGTTCGCGGGCAGGGCGAAGCGGGCCGTGCCCGGCCAGGGGTTTGGAGGGACACCGAGCCGCTCTGCGCGAAAGGAGAGTCGTGGCGGTGGTGTTGGGGCGATCATAGGGGTACGCGCGGCCCCGAGCGCAACGAGCGTCACACGGATGCCTCGGACCGGCCGGACGGCGCCCTGCAGGGGACTGCCGGGGCGCGGCCGGGTCGCCTTGTGACCCGGGCGGCGATGTGATCTCGTGGCGTCGAACGTGCGTCTGGAAGGGGTGGGGGATGACGACGAGGGCCGGCGCTCCGGGGAAGCTGTGGGCCATCAGCGATCTGCACATCGGATACGAGGAGAACCGGGCCCTGGTCGAGCGGACGCACCCCGAGTCCGACGACGACTGGCTCCTGGTGGCCGGCGACGTGGCGGAGACCGTCGCCGACATCCGCTGGGCCCTCGGCGTCCTCGCGGACCGCTTCCGCCGGGTCGTCTGGGTCCCCGGCAACCACGAACTGTGGACGCACCCCAAGGACGCGGTCGACCTGCGCGGCGTCGCCCGCTACGAGCACCTCGTCGAGATGTGCCGGGAACTGGGCGTGACCACCCCCGAGGACCCGTACCCGGTGTGGGAGGGCGCGGGCGGCCCGGCGGTCGTCGCGCCGCTCTTCCTGCTCTACGACTACTCGTTCCTGCCCGCGGGGTGCGCGACCAAGGCCGAGGGACTGGAGTACGCCCAGGGCACCGGCGTCGTGTGCAGCGACGAGTACCTGCTGCACCCCGACCCCTACCCCAGCCGCGAGGCCTGGTGCCGGGCGCGGGTCGCCGAGACCGAGCGCAGGCTCGCCGGAATCCCCGCGGACCTGCCCACGATCCCCGTCAACCACTACCCGCTGCACCGGCACCCCACCGACGTCCTGTGGTACCCCGAGTTCGCCATGTGGTGCGGCACCTCGCTGACCGCCGACTGGCACCGCAGGTTCCGGGTGGAGACCATGGTCTACGGGCATCTGCACATCCCGCGCACCACCTGGCACGAGGGGGTCCGCTTCGAGGAGGTCTCGGTGGGCTATCCCCGCGAGTGGCGCAAGCGGCCCGGGCCGCCGGGGCAACTGCGCCGCATCCTGCCGTCGACGCAGGCGTCCACGGCGCCGTCGCGCCAGGAGGTGACCCGTTGATCGAGGAACTGCTGCCGGGCACGGTCGTGTCCGTGGAGGCCTTCGGTCAGGACGACGCCGGTCACCTGCCCCTCTACCCGGAGGAGGAGGCGATCGTCGCGCGGGCGGTCGCCAAGCGGCGCCGTGAGTTCACCGTGGTGCGGTCCTGCGCCCGCCGGGCCATGGAGAAGCTCGGCGTGCCGCCGCAGCCCGTGCTGACCGGCGAGCGTGGGGCCCCGCGGTGGCCGGACGGCCTCGCCGGCAGCATGACCCACTGCGACGGCTACTGCGCCGCCGCCCTGGTCCGCCTGACCGACCTGGCCTCCCTCGGCATCGACGCCGAGCCCGACGGGCCGCTCCCGGACGGCGTCCTGGAGACCATCGCCCTGCCCGCCGAGGCGGCCCGGCTGCGACGCCTGGGCGGGGCGCGGCCCGGCGTCCACTGGGACCGGTTGCTGTTCAGCGCCAAGGAGTCGGTCTACAAGGCGTGGTACCCGCTCACCGGGCAGTGGCTGGACTTCACCGAGGCGGACATCGAGATCCGCGTGGACCCGGTCGACCCGCGCCGCGGCACCCTGCACGCCGCCCTTCTGGTGCCGGGACCGACCGTGGACGGCCGGCGCCTGAGCCGCTTCGAGGGCCGCTGGAGCGCCCGGGAGGGCCTGGTCACCACGGCGGTCACGGTCCGGCGCACCTGAACCGCGGCCGGTCCGCCCGCCCGTCAGGTGGGCGGGCACCAGTCCCGCAGCAGCCGGAAGAACGCCTCCTCGTTCCCCGTCAGTCCCGCGGCCCGCAGGGCCTGCTCCGCCTCGGCCAGCACGGAGGGCGGCACGACGGGCGGGCGGGGAGAGGCGCCCGGGCCCGTCGCGGTGTCGAAACCGGCCCGCACGGTGTGCAGGAGGCGCAGGTAGGCCTGGACGGCGGTGCGTTCGCGGTCGGTCAGTACGGCGGTGGTCATCGGTCGGCTCTCCCCACAACGACGTCAGCGGTCACGCGCCCCCGCACGGCGGCGGCACCCTCCCAGCTTGCCGTCCACCACTGACAATCCCGTCCTCACGACTCCGGCCGCTTGACGCTTTCCAGGAGCATGTCCAGCCACTCGGCGACCTTGTCGCGGTGCTGGTCGGTGGGCAGTTGCGCGGCCCGCCAGGCGATGCCGCGCACACCGTGGTCCTGGAGCAGGCGCTCCAGCGGGTCGTCGGCGGGGGCCGCCGCCTCCCGCTCCCGGTCGGCGAGCTGCTGGAGCAGCTCCTGCTCGGTGCGCTGGAGGGCGCCCGCGAGCGCCTCGGGGTCCTCGGCGGTGAGGAAACCGGCGTGCACCCGGAAGAAGCGCTGGATGGCGTCGCAGTGCTCCATGGTGGGGCGCCGGTCGCCGTTGATGAGCGCGCCTGCCTGCTGCCGCGACATCCCGGCGCCGTCGGCTATCTCCTGCTGGGTGTACTTGCGGCCGTTCGGCTTCAGCCGGGTGCGGCGCAGCAGGTCCAGGCGCTGCACGAACCTGGTCTGCACATCGGGCTCGCCCGTGGGCCGGCCCCCGAGCAGGGCCCCGACGACGGACTCGGGGACGCCGGAGGCGGCGGACAGCCGGCCCACGTCGAAGACCTCGGCATGCGGCACGTCGAGCCGCTCCGCGAGGGCGCCGACCCGGGCGACGACGGCGGCCAGCGTGGTGGTCGGCTCGGCGCCCGGACCTTCGAAGCCACCCGTCACCGACAGCTCTCCTACGTCTCTCACAGGCCTCACAGGCTTCTCACAAGCAGTTGCCGTGAACTTCCGGGAGACTAGCCTGCCGCTCGAACTCACATCCAGGCATCGCCACAACTGTGGCCTATTTCAGCCGTCAACAGGCACGAAATGCCACGATAGTTGACACGCCTCGCGCCGGGACGACAGGATGCGGGACGCCGCGAGAAGGCCGCATAGGCAAGAGGGGTGACCTCCCGATGGCATTTCAGGCAGGAGGGCAGCGGTCGGCGCCGCGGCCCGCCCCCGCGACCCCCGAGGCCCAGGCCTATCTCCAGGACTACACCGCCCTCCTGGAGGCCGTCCCCTTCCCGTCTCTCGTCGTCGACCACCGCTGGGACGTGGTGCTGGCCAACGGCGCCTTCCGGACACTCTTCCAAGGCGCCGGACCGCATCCGACGGCCATGCCGGACGACAACTTCCTCCGGTTCGTCCTCTTCCACCCGGACGCCGCCGCGGTCCTCGGCGAGCACGAGTCGAGCTGGTGCCTGCCCATGCTGGCGCACTTCGCCGCGAGCCTGGAGCGGTACGGCCACGACCCGGGACTTCAGGCAGTCCGCCGGGACATCGCCCAGGACCCGATCATGGAGGCGGCCTACCGCCAGGGCCTGCCGCACTGGATCCGTGCCGTCGGAGCACGGGCCGTCGAACACGACGGTGCCGTACGGCCGCTGCACCACCCCGACCCGCGCCGGGGCACCACCGAGTGCCGGGTCGTGGTCGAAACACCGGCCTCGCTCCAGGAGCTGGGCTACACGCGGTTGACGCTGGTCCTGCGGGAGCCCCGCCGCGCCGCCCACCGGTCACCGCGCGCCCGTCACGCCTCCTCGCACCTGAGAGTCGTCCCCGCCGCCGAGTGACGGGTGGTCAGTGCGGCGGCGGGACGGCGGACACCGCGCGCTTCGCCGCCTGGATCTGCTCGTACACGTGGGTGCGCAGCTCCGCGAAGCGGGGAGCCACCCGGGTGTGCACCTGGTCCCGCCCGTCCGGCAGGTCGACCCGGAGCTGCTCCCGTACGACGGTGGGGGAGGCGGACAGCACGATCACCCGTTCGCCCAGGTAGACGGCCTCGTCGATGTCATGGGTGACGAACAGGACCGTGATGCCCCGCTCCCGCCACAGCGCCCGTACCAGGTCCTCGAGGTCGGCGCGGGTCTGCGCGTCGACCGCCGCGAAGGGTTCGTCCATCAGCAGCACCTCGGGTTCGTACGCCAGCGCCCGCGCGATGGCCACCCGCTGCTGCATGCCGCCGGACAACTGCCACGGGTAGGCTCCGGCGGCGTCCGCGAGCCCGACCGAGGCGAGCGCGTCCACGACCAGCGCCTTGCGCCGCCCCTTGGCCAGGTCCTTCTGTTTCAGGGGCAGTTCGACGTTCTCGCCGACCCGCATCCACGGGAACAGGCTGCGCCCGTACTCCTGGAAGACGAACGCCGTCCCGGGCGGCGGACCGGTCACCCTGCGGCCTGCCAGGAACACCTCGCCCGCCGTCGGTTCGAGCAGCCCGCCCACGCACTTCAGCAGCGTCGTCTTGCCGCAGCCCGACGGGCCGACCATGCAGACCAGTTCACCGGCCGCCACGGTGAAGGTCAGATCGCGCACCGCCTCGACGCGCCGCCCCGCACCCTCGTACACCTTCTTCAGGCCACGTACGTCGAGCATGGACCGCCCTTTCACGAGTCACTGGTCACGCGTCACGAATCACGAGTCACGAGGCGCGGGCTTCACCGGGACCGCCGGGCGGCGGCGCGCAGGCCGTGGTACCAGCCGAGCGCCCGCCGCTCGACCAGCTGGAAGAGGACCGACAGCACGAAGCCGAGCAGACCGAGCAGCAGGATGCCGGTCCACATGTCGGGGATCGCGAAGGAACGCTGGAACTGCACGACGGTGAAGCCCAGCCCGTTGCTGGCCGCGAACATCTCGCTGATCACCATCAGGATGATGCCGACGGACAGCGCCTGGCGCAGCCCCGCGAAGATCTGCGGGCTCGCCGAGGGCAGCACCACGTGCCGCAGCCGTGCCGCGCCCGTGATGCCGTAGGACCGGGCGGTCTCGGCCGTCACCGCGTCCACCGCCCGCACGCCCTCGACCGTGTTGAGCAGCACCGGCCAGACACACCCGGTGGCGATGACGGTGATCTTCATCGTGTCGCCGATGCCCGCGAACAGCATGATCACCGGCACCAGCACCGGCGGCGGTACGGCGCGCAGGAATTCCAGCACCGGCTCGCACACCGCCCGCACCCGCCGGTAGGAGCCGATCAGCGTGCCGAGCGCGACACCGGCGACGCCCGCCAGCGCGTAACCGGCGGCGAGCCGCAGCACGCTGGGCAGCACGTCACCGCGCCACCGCTCGCCGGTCCACACCTGCGGGAAGGTCTCGACGACCGTCCGCAGCGGCGGCCAGTACACGTCCTCGCTGCCCGACGAGGTCACCCACCAGACGGCCACGAGGACCGCCGGCAGCGCGAGCACGGACACCAGCCGCAGCAGCAGGCGCCTCACACCGCCACCTCCCCGCGCACCGACTGGTGCCAGGCCAGCGCCCGCCGCTCCACCGACCGTGCGCCGACGTTGATCAGCAGGCCCAGCAGACCGGTGACGACGATCAGCGCGTACATCTCCGGCACGGCCTGCGAGGTCTGCGCCACGGCGATCCGGGCACCAAGGCCCGGCGCCCCGATGACCAACTCGGCGGTGACCGCCAGGATCAGCGCGACGGCCGCCGCCAGCCGCACCCCGGTCATGACGTACGGCAGCGCGGTCGGCCACAGCACGTACCGGACCCGCGCCCAGATGCCCAGGCCGTACGAGCGTGCCGTCTCCTCGGCGACCGGGTCGACGTCCTGGACGCCGTACAGCACCTGGATCAGCACCTGCCAGAAGGCGGCGTACACCACCAGAAGCAGCACCGACCGCAGCTCGGTGCCGTACAGCAGCACCGCCAGCGGGATCAGCGCGACCGACGGGATCGGGCGCAGGAACTCGATCGTGGACGCCGTCGCCGCACGCAGGTACGGCACCACGGACAGCAGCACGCCCACGACGATCCCCGCGCCGACCGCGACGGCCAGGCCCAGCGCCCAGCCGGTGAGGGTGTCGCCGAGCGCGGTCCAGAAGGCGCCGTCCGCGACCTCCGTGCCGAGTGCGTCGGCGATCCGGCTGGTGGGCGGGAAGTAGTCCTCCTCGACCAGGCCGAGCCGCGGCACCGCCTCGCCCAGGACGAGGAAGACCGCGAGCCCGGCCGCACCCAGTGCGGCGTTGGCTCCCCTCACGGCAGCAGCTTGTCCAGGTCCGGCGTCCGCTTGAACAGCCCGTCCGCCTCGCCGAGCTTCGCCAGCTCCTCGATGGCGGCGCGATCGGGCTCGGCCGGCCACTTCGGCAGGGTCACCCGCGCCAGCACGTCCGCCGGGATCTTCGTGTAGGTGGTGACGACCTCGCGGACCTCGTCGGGGTGCGAGTCCGCGTACGCGAGGGACTCGGCGGTGGCCGCCTGGAACTTCTCCACCACCTCCGGGTGCTCCTGCGCGTACTTGGTGGAGGTGAAGTACATGGCGACCGTCAGCTTCGGGGCGACGTCGATCATGGGGGAGGCGATCTCCCGGCCGCCCTGGCTCTTGATCGTGGCCAGCGCCGGTTCCACCACCATCGCCGCGTCGATCCGCCCGGCGTCCAGCGCGGCCGGCATCTGGTCGAAGGCCAGCTCGACCAGCTCCACCTCGTCCGGGTCTCCGCCCGCCTTGCGCACCGAGGCCCGCACCGCCGTCTCGTTGATGTTCTTCAGCGTGTTGATGGCGACCTTCTTGCCCTCCAGCTCCTTCGGCGACTTGAGCGGGCTGTCGCCCTTCACGGTGAGCGCCTCGAAGTCCTTGCCCACCTCACCGGTCGAGGCGATGCCGTTGGCCACGGCCTTCACCGGCACGTTGTTCGACTGGGCGATCATCAGGGACGTCATGTTGCTGAAGCCGAACTGGAACTGGCCGCTGACCACACCCGGCACGATCGCCGCCCCGCCCTGCGCGCTGGAGAACGACAGCTTCAGCCCCTGCTTCTCGAAGAACCCCTTCTTCTGACCGAGGTACAGGGGTGCGACGTCCACGATGGGGATGAGGCCCACCTTCACGTCGGTGGTGCCCCCGGAGGAGCCGGACCCGTCCGACGCCCCGGAGTCGTCGGACGAGCCGCACGCGGTCGCGGCGGCCAGGACGGACACGGCCGTGAGGCCGACGAGCAGACGACGCATGACTCCCCCTGGAGGAACGTGCTCAGTGGGAACGTGCTCAGCGGGAACGTAGGGCCGGGGCGCGGCCCTGGTCAATGCCCGTGCCGAGATGGGCCGTTGAGGTTTCAACCGAGCATGCGCCGCCGTGGAGTCACAGGTCCAGCACGAGCCGTCGGCCCCGGCACCGCGACACACAGATGAGCATCGTCTCGCCGGCGGCCCGCTCCTCCTCGGTGAGCACCGAGTCCCGGTGGTCCGGCTCCCCGTCGACGACCTCCGTCTCACAGGTCCCGCAGGTCCCCTCCGTGCAGGAGTAGAGCACCTCGGCGCCCGCCTCGCGGACCGCGTCCAGGACCGAGACGCCGGGCGGGACGGCGACCGTACGGCCGCTGCGCGCGAGCACCACCTCGAACTCCGTCTCCGCCGCGGCCGGTACGTCGGCCTCCTTCGGACGGAAACGTTCCACGCGCAGGCTCCCGGCCGGGCAGCGCGCCTCGACGGCGTCCAGCAGCCCGCCGGGCCCGCAGCAGTAGACGAGGGTGCCCGGCGGGACGTCGTCGAGCACGGCGGCCAGGTCCAGCCGTCCCGACTCGTCCTCGGGGACGAGCGCCACCCGGTCCCCGTACCGGCGCAGTTCCCCGGTGAACGCCATACCCGAGCGGGTCCGACCGCCGTACAGCAGGCTCCACTCGGCGCCCGACTCCTCGGCGGCGGCCAGCATCGGCAGGATCGGGGTGATGCCGATGCCGCCGGCGACGAAGCGGTAGCGCGGCGCCCGCTCCAGCCGGAAGGTGTTGCGCGGGCCGCGCACCCGGACCTTGTCCCCGGCCCGCAACTCGCCGTGCACGTAGGCCGACCCGCCCCGGCCGTCGCTCTCACGCAGCACCGCGATCCGGTACACCGCCCGGTCGGCCGGGTCGCCGCACAACGAGTACTGCCGCTCCAGGCCCGGGCCGAGGACGACGTCGATGTGGGCGCCGGGCTCCCAGGGCGGCAGCGGTTCGTCCAGCGGGTGGCGCAGGGTGAGGACGAGCACGCCGGCGGCCGCGGTCTCCCGGCGGTCGACGACGAGTTCGGCCTCGTACCGGACTTCGTTCCGGGTCATGAGCCGTGCCCTCCACGGTCGTGCCCCTGCGGGTGGGCGAGCATCCAGTCCCACATCGCGACCGGGTCCTCGGCGCTGTGCTCGGCACCGCAGTGGCAGGTGCCGTGCAGGACGTCGGTGCCGGGCAGCCAGTCGACGCGGTAGACCTCGCCGGTGCGCCCGCTCACCGGGCCACCCGCGGCCCCGGCCCGGCGCCCTCCTCGGCCAGCCGGGCCAGGATGCGGCGGGCGGCCAGACCGCCGGTGTCGATGTTGATGCTCAGTTCCTGGTATCCGGTGCGCTCGCTGCCGAGCGTGCGCTGGAGCAGGTTGAGCGCGTCGACGTCCTGCATGACGACCGTGCGGTTGTTCTTGTACAGGAAGTCCGTGACCTCGGCGTCGTCCGTCGCCCAGTCCCGCGAGACCGCCCAGAAGTCGTACACCTTCCCGTCGCCGGACGGCGTGATGGCGTAGGTGATCTCGGTGTGGAAGCCGTCCGGGTCGCTGCCGTCGGGCGCGGGCACGGTGCCGGTCGGCGCGACCCTGCTGTGCAGCACGTACAGACAGGGCGCGTGGTACTCGATGTCCTGCCAGCGGTCGATGCGCCCGCTGATGCCCGTCGACCTGGCGTAGAACGGCGGGCACTCGGCGTCGTCCATGTGCCGGCTCACCCGGACGATCCCCGCGGCCTCGTCGACCTCGGTGGTGATCGGCGTCTCGGCGACCTCGGGCGTGCCGATGTAACCGCCGTGCAGGTACGTCTCGTGGGACAGGTCGAGGAGGTTGTCGACCAGCAGCCCGTAGTCCGCGTCGATCGGCTCCATACCCCGGACCGTCACCCAGCCCGGCGCGTCCAGGTGCCGGGCGCGCGGCACCGCACCGGGGTCGGCGTGCGCGGGGTCGCCGATCCACACCCACACCAGGGAGTCCTGTTCGGCCACCGGGTAGGAGGCGACGCGGGCGGTGCGCGGGACGCGCTTCTGGCCCGGCACGTACACACAGGTGCCGGTCGTGTCGTAGGTGAACCCGTGGTACCCGCACACGATCCGGTCCCCGTCCAGCCGCGTCGGCGCCTCGGACAGCGGATAGCGGCGGTGCACACAGCGGTCGTGCAGGACGACCGGGCTCCCGTCCTCCTCGGTGCGGTAGAGCACGAGCGGTTCGCCGAGGATCGTGCGCCCCAGCAACTCGCGCCCCACCTCATGACTGTAGGCGGCGACGTACCACTGGTTCCTGGCGAAGGCGGTCATGTGCGGCATGCGCGGCTCCCGTCGTCCTCGACGTCGTGTGGTCACACCATCGCCACGCCGTCCCACCCCGGCAACAGCACTTCCGTCACGCGGAATTCTCCCGCTCCAGGAGTCGCGCCGTCGCGAAGTTACCTGTGCGTTCCGCACCTCGGAGTGGTGACAGCGGCAACTGTCCGGGGCGGTACGACGCGTGACAGCGTCGTCTCCGTCAGCGACCGGTGGGAGGGACAAGGCGTGAACAAGGGCTACGCCGTGTACTGCGACGAGGACCCGTACTTCTACGACGCCCCGCACCGCACGGCCGACCGGACCGGAGGCGCGCGCTCCCGGTACGCCGCCGCGTCCTCGCCCGTACCGGAGGGGTGGCAGCGCCACGAGAGCGGCGACTGGCTCGCGCTGCGCCCGGCCGACGCCGACCTGCCCGCCCAGGGATGGAAGATCCATGTCTCCGCCTGCCTCGACAACGCGGAGTCGGTGCTCGACCGGGTGTGGCGGCACTGCGTCAGCGGCGGTACGGCCTTCAAGTTCGTGCCCAGCCGCTACCTGCTGCACCAGCGCAACGCCAAGTACGCGGACCGGGCCGGCAGCGGCAAGTTCGTCACCGTGTACCCGGCGGACGAGGCGGAGTTCGAACGGCTCGTGGGAGAGCTGTCCGAGCTGCTGGCCGGTGAGCCCGGACCGCACATCCTGAGCGACCTGCGGATCGGCGACGGGCCGGTGCACGTCCGCTACGGCGGCTTCACCCGCCGCGACTGCTACGACGCCGACGGGGAACTGCGGCCGGCCGTGACCGGTCCCGGCGGGGTGCTGGTGCCCGACCTGCGCGGTCCGGTCTTCCGCATCCCGGAGTGGGTCGATCCGCCCGCCTTCCTGCGCCCGCACCTCGACGCCCGCTCCGCGGTCACCGTGACCGGCATGCCCTACACCGTCGAGTCGGCGCTGCACTTCTCCAACGGCGGCGGTGTCTACCTCGCCCGCGACACCCGCACCGGCGCGCGGGTCGTCCTCAAGGAGGCCCGTCCGCACGCCGGGCTGGCGGCCGACGGCGCCGACGCGGTGACCCGGCTGCACCGTGAACGCCGGGCGCTGGAGCGGCTGTCGGGGCTCGACTGCACGCCGGAGGTGCTCGACCACCTCACGGTCGGGGAGCACCACTTCCTCGTCCTGGAGCACCTCGACGGCAAGCCGCTCAACACGTTCTTCGCCCGCCGGCACCCGCTCATCGAGGCCGACCCGGGCGAGCGGAGACTGGCCGAGTACACCGCCTGGGCCCTCGACGTCCACGCGCGGGTGGAACGCGCCGTCGCGGAGGTCCACGCCCGGGGTGTGGTCTTCAACGACCTGCATCTGTTCAACATCATGGTCCGGGAGGACGACAGCGTCGCCCTGCTGGACTTCGAGGCCGCCCACCACGTCGACGAGGCGGGACGGCAGACCGTGGCGAACCCGGGGTTCGTGGCGCCCCCCGACCGGCGTGGGGTGGCGGTGGACCGGTACGCGCTGGCGTGTCTGCGGCTCGCGCTGTTCCTGCCGCTCACCAGCCTGCTGGCCGTCGACCGGCGCAAGGCGGCGCACCTCGCGGAGGTGGTGGCGGAGCAGTTCCCGGTGGACCGCGCCTTCCTGGACGCGGCGGTCGACGAGATCACGCGCATCGACGGGATCACGCGCATCGACCAGGTCACAGCCATCGACAAGAGCACGCGCATCGACGACAGCACGCGCGTCCACGGGGCCCCGGCGGCGCGGCGGCCTGCCGGGCCGGTGGCGCCGGTCCGGCCGGACGACTGGCCGCGCAGCCGGGAATCCATGGCGGCGGCGATCCGCGCCTCCGCGACGCCCTCCCGCACGGACCGCCTCTTCCCCGGTGACATCGCGCAGTTCGCCACGGCGGGCGGCGGGCTGTCCTTCGCCCACGGTGCGGCCGGGGTGCTGTACGCCCTGGCCGAGAGCGGGGCCGGACGGGACGAGGCCGGCGAGCAGTGGCTGCTGGAACGGACCAAGCGGCCCCCGTCGGGCATGCCGCTCGGTTTCCACGACGGGCTCGCCGGACTCGCCTGGACCCTGGAGCGCCTCGGCCACCGCGACCGCGCCCTCGACCTCACCGAACTCCTCCTCGACCAGCCCTTCGACCACCTGGGCCCGGACCTGCACGGCGGCACCGCCGGTCTCGGCCTGGCCCTGGACTCGCTGGCCGCCACCACCGGTCAGGCCGCGCTCCACTCGGCGGCGCTGCACTGCGCCGAACTGACCGCCGACGGACTGACCGCCGACGGACTGACCGCCGACGGCCTGCCGGCCGACCGCGTGAGCCGCGGACGCGCCCGGGCTGGGCTGCTGTACGGCGGCGCGGGACGGGCACTGCTCTTCCTCCGGCTCTTCGAACGCACCCGGGACTCCGCCCTCCTCGACCTCGCCCGCGACGCCCTGCGCCAGGATCTCGCCCGCTGCGTCCGCGGCGCGGGCGGCGCGTTGCAGGTCGACGAGGGCTGGCGCACCATGCCCTACCTGGGCGCCGGCAGCGTGGGCATCGGCATGGTGCTGGACGACTACCTGGCGCACCGGGCGGACGAGGAGTTCGCACGGGCCGGGAACGAGATCGTGGCCGCGGCCCAGGCGATGTTCTACGCCCAGCCCGGGCTCTACCGGGGCGTGGCCGGAATGGTCCTGCACCTGGGCCGCACCACGGCCACGGCGCCCGGTACGGGGCCGCGGGCCGTGCGGCGCCAACTGGACGCCCTGTCCTGGCACGCCATGTCCTACCGCGACCGGCTCGCCTTCCCCGGCGAGCAGATGATGCGCCTGTCCATGGACCTCTCCACCGGAACGGCCGGATGCCTGCTGGCCGTCGCCTCCGTCCTCGGCGACACGCCCGCCGCACTGCCGTTCCTCCCGCCGCCGCGCCGAAGCGGCGGCGGCCCCTCGACTCGGCCCCACCAGGAGCCGTGAGAAAAGCACACCCCTCGCCGAACGAAAGGAATACGTCATGAACCTGTTCGACCTGCAGTCGATGGAGACCCCCAAGGAAGAGGCCATGGGGGACGTCGAGACCGGCAGCCGCGCGAGCCTCCTGCTCTGCGGCGACAGCAGCCTGAGCATCACCACCTGTAACTGACGCAGGAGTTGACGGCCACGGCGACGTGGTGAGCCATGTCGCCGGGCGCGGGCGCCCCGGGTTCCGGCCCGGGGCGCCGACGCCTGCCCGCGCACGACGTACGGAGGTCTTCGCCGGTGCGAACGAGCAGTCCCGTGACGCGGCAGGCGCCGGGGCGGGCGCTGGAAGCCCTGGTCCTGCTGTGCTCGGTCGCGGCGGCCGTGGCTGCGGTGGCCCAGCCCCTGGCCCTCGGCCGCACACTGGATCTGCTCCTGCGCGACGGCGACGCCGGATGGTGGCTCCCGCTGAGCGCCGGGCTGCTCCTGGGCGAACTGCTGCTGGACAGCGCGACCTCCCTGTTCACCGGCCGCTGCAACGCCACCTGGACGGCGTCCGTCCGCACCCGCGCCCTGCGCGGACTGCTGCGCACCGCACCCGACCGGGCGCGGCCGTATCCACCGGGTGACATCGGGACCCGCCTGACCCTCAACGCCGCGGACGCGGGCGGCGCTCCGGCGGCCCGCGCGGCGCTGGCCGCCGCACTGATCACCCCGCTGGGCGCCCTCGTGGCGCTGGCGCTCGTCGACGTGTGGGTGGCGCTCTGCGTGCTGACCGGTCTGCCCGCCCTGGCCCTGCTGCTGCGTTCCTTCGCCCGCGACACCGGCGCCACGGTCGCCGCCTACCAGCGCACCCAGTCCGTGATCGCCTCTCGGCTGCTCGAAGCCCTGGACGGCGCGGACACGATCGGCGCCGCGGGAACCGGCGAACGGGAGCGGGCCCGAGTCCTGGCCCCGCTGGCGGAACTGGCCGCCCAGGGCCGGCACATGTGGGCGCTGCACGGACGGGCGCTCGGCCTAAGCGGTGTCCTGGTCCCGCTGCTGACGCTGGCCGCCACCGCCGTCGGCGGGCTGCGGCTGGCGGGCGGCGAACTGAGCGTGGGGGACCTGCTCGCCGTCGGCCGGTACGCGCAGCTCACGGCCGGTGTCGGCGCGGCGGCGTCCCTGCTCGGGGCGATCGTCCGGGCCCGCGAGGCACGCCGCAGGACCGGGGAGCTGGAACGGATGCCCGCGACGGCGTACGGCACACGGCGGCTGCCTGTGGACGGTCCGGGAGAGCTGCGACTGTGCGGGGTGCGCGTGCTGCGCGGCGGCAGGGAGGTGCTGCGCGCCGACCACGTGCGGGTGCCGGGTGGCAGCACGGTCGCGGTGGTCGGCCGCAGCGGGGCGGGGAAGTCCCTCCTGGCGGCCGTGGCGGGACGCCTGATCGACCCCGACGAGGGACACGTACTGCTGGACGGCGTCCGGCTCGACCGCTTGACGCACGAGGCGCTGCGCACCGAGGTGGCGTACGCCTTCGAACGCCCCGTACTGGGGGAGGGCACGGTCGCGGAGGCGGTCGCGACCGGGGCACGGCGGTCGTCGCCCGAGCGGGTACGCCAGGCTGCCCGCGCGGCGGGCGCCGACGGCTTCGTACGCCGCTTGCCGCACGGTTACGACACCCCGCTGCCGCAGGCGCCCCTCTCGGGCGGGGAACACCAGCGGCTCGGACTGGCCCGGGCCTTCGCGCACGCCGGGCGGCTGCTGGTGCTGGACGACGCCACGTCCAGTCTGGACACCGCCACGGAGCACGAGGTGGACCTGGCGCTGCGTCGCTCGGTGCGGCCGGGGACCCGGCTCGTGGTCGCGCACCGCCCGTCCGTCGCGGCCCGGGCCGACCTGGTGCTCTGGCTGGAGGAGGGCGAGGTGCGCGCCGTCGGGACCCATCGCGAGCTGTGGCACACGGCGGGGTACCGGGAGGTCTTCGGCGTCGATGCCGGCGCCGACGCCAGTGCCGGTGCCAGTGCCGGTGCCGGTGCCGGCGGCAGTGGCCCGGGGGCCGTACGCCGTCCCGAGCCCGAAGAGGCGCGCCCGTGACGTCCGCCGGGGCCGGGGCGCTGCGCCGCCTCGCGCCGCCGGCCCGCCGCTTCCTCGCCCACCGCAAGGGCGTGCTGGTACGGCTCGCGCTCTGGTCGCTGGCCGAGTCGGGGCAGGCCTTCCTGGTGGGCCACGCGGTCGCACGCTCCGTCGACGAGGGGTTCCTCGCCGGTGATCCGCGCCGGGGGCTGCTGTGGCTCGGGGTCGCGCTGGTCGCCGTACTGTGCGGCGCCCGGGTCGTGCGGGGCGTGTTCGCGCAGCTCGCCGGGGTGACGGAGCCGCTGCGCGACGGTCTGGTGCGGCGTGCGGTGGACCGGTCCATGGCCCGGGCGGCGCCGGGCGGACCCGGCGGGACGGACCGCGCGGCCGTCTCGCGGCTCACGAACCAGGTCGAGATCGCCCGGGACAGCTTCGCCGGTCTCGTCCTCACCCTGCGGTCCTTCGTCTTCACCGCCGCCGGCGCGCTGCTCGGCCTGCTGTCCCTGCACCCGGCCCTGCTCGTGGTGGTCCTGCCCCCGCTGGCGGCCGGGCTGGGGCTGTTCCTGGTCACGCTGCGGCCCATGGCGGCCGCCCAGCGCCGTGCCCTGGCGGCCGACGAGGCGTTGGGCGACCACGCGGCTAGCGCACGTACGGCGTTGCGGGACCTCGCCGCCTGCGGGACCAGGCCCGGGGCGGAGCGGCGCGGCGCGGACCTGGTCGCCGACGCCGCCGCGGCGGCCCGGAGCCTGGCCGGATGGGCGGCGGTGCGCACGGCGGCGCTCGGCGTCGCGGGCCATCTGCCCGTGCTCGCACTGCTGGTGGCGGTGGAGTGGCTGCGCGGGCGCGGGGTGAGCGTGGGCGCGCTGCTGGGCGCGTTCACCTACCTCGTCCAGTCCCTGCTGCCCGCCCTGCACACCCTGATGACCGCGCTCGGCGCGGCCGGGTCCCGGCTGCTGGTCGTCCTCGACCGGATCCTCGGCCCGGAGCCGGACGCGGACGCGGAGCCGGAGCCGGACGCGGAGCCGGAGCCGGACCCAGTCCCGAGCACCACCAGCGCACCGAGGGCGGCGGCCTTCGCGGCGGGCACCGCCGCGGACCCGGCGGTGGAACTGCGCGCCGTCACCCTGTCCTACGGCGTCCGCGCCGAGCCCGTGCTCGACGCGCTCGACCTGCGCGTCGCACCGGGTGAACACCTCGCCGTCGTCGGACCGAGCGGCATCGGCAAGTCGACCCTCACCCGCCTCGTCGCGGGAACGCTCGCGCCGAGCCGCGGCGAGGTACGCGTGGCCGGCCGCGTGGTGACGGGACGCCCCGCCGCCGAACTCGCCACTCTCCGCGTGCTGGTCCCGCAGAACGCCTACGTGTTCTCCGGCACCGTCGGCGACAACCTCGCGTACCTGAGGACGGACGCGCGCCGGGCCGAACTCGACGCGGCGGTCGAGACGTTCGGTCTGGCGCCCCTGGTCGAGCGGCTCGGTGGGCTGGACGGCACGGTGCACCCCGCCGAACTCTCGCCGGGGGAGCGGCAACTGGTCGCGCTGGTCCGCGCGTACCTGTCGCCCGCCCCCCTGCTGCTGCTCGACGAGGCCACCTGCCATCTCGACCCGGCCTCCGAGGCCCGCGCCGAGGAGGCCCTCGCCGGGCGGCCCGGGACCCTGGTCGTGGTGGCGCACCGGCTGTCCTCGGCGGTCCGTGCCGACCGGACACTGGTGCTGGACGGCGTACGGGCGCAGTGCGGAACGCACGCCGAACTGCTGGACCGTTCGTCCCTCTACCGGGACCTGACGGGGCACTGGCACTCATGACGCGTCAGGTCCAGCCGGCGCTCTGGACGATGCGGATCGCGTCGACCCGGTTGCGGGCGCCCACCTTCCGGACCGCCGTGGCCATGTAGTTGCGGACCGTTCCCCGGGACAGGTGCAGACGCGCCGCGATCTCGGCGATCGGCGCCCCCTGGGAAGCCAGGGCCAGCACGCCCAGTTCCCTCGTGGTCAGCGGCATCTCCGCGCCCTTCAGCAGGGCCACGGTGAGCGTCTCGTCCAGGAAGCGTTCGCCCTGGGCGACCGTGTGCACGGCCGTGATCAGCCGGTGGGCCGGGGCGTTCTTGTCGACCAGCCCGAGGGCGCCCCCGTCGAACGCCCGGCGCAGCACTCCCGGCCGCTTGGCGGTCGTCAGGACGACGAGCCGGTCCCCGTACCGGGCCCGCAGGCGTCCGGCGCCCGCGTCTTCGGGCCCCGTCAGGCACTCTCCGTCCACGACGCAGACGTCGGCAGGCAACGCCGCACTCTGCTCCGGACCGTCGGCGTCGAGGCAGTGCGAGGACACGTCCAGCGTGTCGTCGGATCTGAGCAGTTGCACCAGTGCCGACCGCAGCAGTGTCTCGTCGTGCACCACGGCGATACGAACCATCTCCCCCACCCCTTGTCAGCGGCGGCCCCGTTCGGGCCGCCGGGCTCCGCGCGCCCCCGCGCCATCGGGCCATGTGCCCCCATCCGGGACGGCGGAACACGACGCGTACGCACGTGCGAACAGCATCGGAGGCAATTCGCCGTCGTCAGAGCCTTGTCGGGGGACGGCCGAGACGGGTGCGGCAGCGAAGAAGGGCGGATAACACACCAATCCGCGGACGGCTCCGGTCCCGGCGGGAACCGACGAGAGCCGGCCGTCTCCACGCCGCGGTCCCTGGCGTCCTGGCCAGGGCGGGTGCCGCTGCCCGGGGCCGGCCACGCCCGCTGCCGGGGCCCGACCGGCCCGCGGTCCGGGCGCTGCCGGGCCCGGCCGAAAACCGCCGCTGTCCAATCTGGCGCGAAAAGCACCGCGCGGTCGGCTCCCGTGGCTGTCGGTGGGTGCCCCTAGTCTTTGGCCAACGCCACAGCGGAGCGTGCCGATTCAGGGGGTCCGTGTGCTGTGCCGTGTGTTCCTGGTCGTGGGAGAGGCGAAGAGCTGATGGGTTGGCTGGCAGCGGGCGACACGTACGAAGTCGCTCTGGTGGAGGGCCGGGTGGTGGCGCGGTCCGCGTCGGCGAAGTCCCCGGCGGAGGGCAAGCGGGAACGAACGCTGCCCGCGGAGATACGGGACCGCCCGGAGGTGGTCGAACTCCAGCGCTTCGCCGAATGGCTGGACCGGCACGCCGCCGAGTGCGTGGCGCAGGTCGACAACTGGATGGTGTCCTCGCTCCCGGTGCCGACCGGGCTGCTCACCCGGGTCTGGCCCGACGAGGCGTGGCAGTCGGCCCTGCGGGACGTAGTCGTGGTCGGCGAGGGCCCCGACGAGGTCGGCTTCCTGCGCGACGCGGACGAGTCGGCCGGACTGCGGGTGGTGAACCTGGACGGCGAGACCGTCCGCCTGACCGCCCGCACCGTGACCATGCCCCACCCGGTCCTCCTCCCCGACCTGGAGGAACTGCGCGCCTTCGCCGCCGAGTCGGGGGTCGTTCAAGGGGTGGAGCAGATTCACCGGGCCACCTGGCCGGCTCCCGGGGAGTCCGACGTCGGCGACACCGACGTCGTCACCGAGTTCGCGGGCGCCGAGTACCGCTCGTGGTTCCACCTCTCCGCCCGCGCCACCTCCCTCGGCCACTCGATCTCCGGGAGCAGCATCGTCCACCGCGTCCGCGACGCCGGACGCGTCTTCACCGCCCGCGTCGGCATGAGCGACCCGTACACCGAGGAGAAGGCCTGGACCGGCGGCCTCACCTGGAGCCACGAGGACGACGCGTACCGGCGCCTTCCACTGCGCGAGGTCGGCCCCGTCGCCTGGTCCGAGGGCATGCGCATGGCCGCGGCCCTGCACGCCGGCCGCACCGCGCCAACGGACGCCCCCCGGTGAACGCCACAGCAGCGGTACGCACCACACCCACGAAAGGCACGCGATCATGAGTGACGGCACGACCCGGAGCGGGGCGGCGGCAGAGGTGGAGGAGCTGCTGCGCGCCGGCGCGGTACTGCCGCCGGGCACCACCGGGGGAGGCGACCGCGCCGTGCCCGTGTTCACCCGGGCCTACCGGCATCCGGGCCTGGACGACCGGATCGTCGTACGCCTGACGCCCGCCGACCCGTCCGGCACCGAACCCGTCGCGGGCGAGTCGGCGGGCGGGGAGCACGGCGGATTCCTCGGACTGCTGCCCCTGGGCGAGCCGGTCGAGGTCGGTGTCGGACAGCACCGGGCCATGGGCTTCCCCGTATGGGTGCTGGTCCGCCACCCCACCGACGGCCACCTCGCGATGTCCCTGGTCGAGGAGATGAACAAGGTCGCCAGGACGGTGCGCTCCCGGGCGAAGAGGGCCCGCGCCAGCTACGAGTCGATCGGCGCGCGCCTCGCGGGCTCCGTGCCGCACTTCCTGCCCACCTTCTACGAGGAGGCGGGCCGGGTCTTCCTGGCCGCCGGCGAGCGGGCGTACGCCTCCCAGATGTTCGTCAACGCGCGCAAGGCCGAGACGGCCCACGCCCTGCCGTTCGACGAGGCCCGCATGGACGCGGTGTTCCTGGAGTTCGCCCTCGCCGACGCCATGCCGACCAAGGTGCTGTCCAGCTACGCCAAGGGACTCTCCTCCCGGGTGCCTGCCGCCACCGCCTACCGGCACCTGCGCGGCCTCTTCGTCCGGCTCGCCGCGCACGGCGTGGCCCCGTCGAGCCCCGGCGCGGGCGATCTGCGCAGGCTGGCGAAGGCCGTCGCCGGCAGGAACGCCCTCGCCGAGGAGATGGCCTACCTGCGCGAGGTGCTGCCGCTGCCCGGCACCCTCAAGGCACCGCCCGGCTGGTGGAAGGCCCACCGGGCCGCCCTGGTGGAGCTGACCCGGCGCGAACCCGCCGCCCGCGGCACCCTGCTCGCACTGCTCCCCTCGGAGTGGGAGCACGAGGAGCTGGGGCAGTGGCTCGACCTGCTGGAGAAGACCGGCGCCACCGAGGGACTGTGCGACGCCACGCTGCCCGCCGAGGCCCGGTCCCCCGACGGCACCGCCGGCTGGACCCGCAGGTTCCTGGCCCTGTGCCGCACCCACGAGCGGCACATCGCGCCGTCCGAGCTGTACCCCCTCGTCGACCGCATGGCCGGTGCACTCCGCGCCGAACTGAACGACGAGGGCGGTACGTTGCCGCCCCCCGTCGGTGACGTCGACCTCCTCGACCAGCTCCTCGCCCTGGACGTCCCGGTCGGCGACCCCGAGGACCGCCCGTGGCTCAACCTCCAGGACTGGGCGGCGCGCGACGAACGGCGCGACCTCCTCGCCCTGGCGGCCGACACCCGCTTCCGGGAGGTGTTCCGGAGCGGCTGCCCCACCTACGAGCGCGAGGGCATCGACAAGCGCACCGTGACCCGGCTCGCCGAGTCGCCGGGCGGCCGCCCGATGCTCGCCGAGTGGGTGGCCGGGGTCAGCCGTGGATACCTCACCAGCGGGCTGGGCGACTTCGAGCGCAGGAGCGGTCCGTTCGAGACGCTGGGGTGGCTGCCGGGCGAGATCCTGGCGACCGCCGAGCAGGAGGTGCGGGACGCGCTGAGCACCGGCATGGCGCCCGTGCTCGGCCGCGCCCTGCGCAACGGGATCGTCGACGAACTGGGCTGGCCCGCCTGGGACGAGGCGATCGGCTCGGCCGCCTCCCCGGAGCAGGCCCGCACGGCACGCGTGGCCGAGGCCTGGCCGTACCTCGTCGTGCTTCAGGGCACGCACGCCCGGGTGCTCGACGCGCAGGGCACGGTCCTCAGTCACGAGCTGCGCCTCCCGGACGAGGGGGGTCCGGGCCGCCCCGACGTCCGGTACGTGGACGGCGCACTGCTCGTCTCCTGGTACGCCTCCGCCACGTCCACCTCGTACGGCTACTGGTACCACCCCGACACGGGCGTCTCACCGACCACGGAACTCGACGGCGACGTCCGCGACTCCTACGCCTGCCACGTGGACGGCAGCGGCGGGATGAACGGCATGCCGCCCGTCTCCCTCCCGGTCCCCGGGGGCGGCAGGACCACCGGCCGCGGCCTGCTGCGGCCCGGGGACACCCATGTCCCCTGGCGGCAGCGGGTGATCAGCGACGGCAGCTCGTACTGGGTCTGGGTCAACGACTGGTCCCGCGAGAAGAACAGCACCTGGCACGCCTACGACCCGGCCGGCGACACGGCGGGGGAGCGCGGCGGCCCGGACTGGTTCGCCGAAGGACTGCGCGCCGCACCGGAGGGCAGCACCCTCGGCGCCTCCTGGCTGCTGCCCGCCCCGTCCGCCGAACCGGGCCCGGCGTGCGCCCCGGTGGACGGGCTGCTCGGCTGGCGGGTGATCATCCGGCCCGACGGCTCGCGGCACGGACAGGACCTGGCCGGCCACTCGGTCGTCGTACCCTGGCGCGTGGGCGGGAACCCGGAGAACGTGCTGTTCTTCCCCGGCACCGACCGCGCCGTCAGCGTGATGCGATGGTCGGGCGACATCCAACTGCGGGACTCCGACCACGCGGTGCTCGCCCAGTTCCAGCGTGACCAGACGGCCGGCCCCTTCTCCGCGGGCACCCCCCTGCTGCCGCCCCTGCACTACTGGCACCTGCTCCGGCCCCGCGACCCGCAGGGCTCCGCGGCGCTCCGCCGGGTCGGCGACGACGTCGCGGCGGCGCTGCTGGCGGCCGCCGTTGCCGAGCCCACCGGGGACGAGGCGGGGGAGGCCGGGACGGCGGACCGGGATGCGGTGCTCGCACCCGTCCGCACCCTGTTCCCGGAGGTCGGCCACGAAGCCCTGCTCCGGGGCATCACCGGCGTGGCGCGCCACGCCGCCGAGCAGCAGCGCTTCCTGGAGGAGCTGCTCGCCCGGCTGGACTCGGCGGTCCGGGGCGTCACCCCGGAGGAACCGCGGCCCGCGCTCGGCGACCGCCTGCTCGCCTCCGCGCTGAACGGGGGCGGCGTGACCGAACGCGACGAGCGCTGGTACTACGACTTCCAGCACCACCTCTTCGAGCTGCCGCAACTCCTCGCCCGGTCGATGAAGGGCCTGGCCGAACCGTCCCCCGCAGGCATCTTCCACCTGTCGCTCGCCGCGCAGGGGCCGTTGGAGCACCTGAACGCGGTGGCCCTGCCCGAACTGCCCGCCGTACTGGCGCTGAGGGCCGCCTCGGAGGCCACCGTGGCGGAGCACCGCGAGGCCCTGGACACCTTCCTCGGTGAACTCGACACGCACGGGCTGACGGAGCTGGACCCCGCCCACTGGCGCCGGGTCCACCTGGCCTTCGACCCGGACACCTTCGACGGGCCGGGCGGCACGCACGGGTACCGGCGGGGGACCGTGCTCAACCTGGACGGCGGCGCGTTCCTCGTCTTCCCCGACGACTGGTACCAGTTCGTCCGCGAGTACGGACCCCACGAGGTCAAGGGCAAGCACTACGGCGCGGTCTACCACGACCCGTCGGGCCGCTTCGAGACGCCGGCCCCCTACACGCCGGTGTCCGAGGAGCCGTTCGTGCCGGAGCCGACGCGGGCCCCCGGCTGGGCCGCCGCCTTCCGCGCCGAGCTGGCCGAGCGCGGCCCCGCGCCCTGGCGCCCCGAGGCCGCCGAGGAGTTCGCCCGGCTCACCGGCGTCACCCCGACCACGGCCCGGCTGGTGCTCGTCGGCATGCCGCAGACCGACGACAAGCGTGCGCACGTGCCCTCCGCCACCCTGAAGGTCATCGGGGTGAAGTCGGCCGACGCCCGCGTGTCCAAGGACGAGCTGAGGTCCCTCGACAGCGCAGCCCTGCGGGCCGTGGTGGCGGCCCTGCTGCCCACCGAACCGTCCCGGCTCTGGACGCACGGCCCCGACACCGCCCGTGCGGCCGAGGTCTGGAACGAGCGGCTGGGCAGACGCACCCCGCTGCCCGAAGACGTGCTGCACGACGCCGTCCGCACCGTCGAACCCGTCGGCTGGGCACCCGCCGACGCCCTGCGGGGCTTCGTGGACCTGGCCACCGAGCCCCGCCTGACGACGGACCTGACCTGGAGCTTCGGCCACTACTACCTGGAGACCGCCGAGCGGACGCCCCGCTTCGACAGCTCGGTGCTCAAGGGGTCGGTGGCCCTGGCCGCGTGGCTCGCCCACCGGCTCCCGTCCGGCGACCCGCTCCGGGCCACCCTGCCCGGCGTCCTGACGGCACTGCGCGAGCGACTGGCCCACCCCGGCCTGCTGCTCGCCCTCGACCGGCGGGGGATCGACTGGGAGGCGTTCCGGCGGGCCGCCGGAGACCCCACGGAGACCGGCGACGACTTCGAACGCCACGGCGCGGTCGTCCTGGGCACCGAGCGGACGGAACCGCTCCCGGCCATCCGGACGGCCCTGCTGGACGCCGCCGGTCACGACCCCCACCTGGCGGCGCTGTACACCGGTGAGCGGCCGAACGCCCAGGAGACCGCGCTGCGCCTGGTCCACGACCGGCCGTTCGCCGAACTGCTCGCCGACCCCGGCAACCCCCTGGCGGGCGAGCGCGACGCGGACGGGCTGTGGTGGCCCCAGGACCCCGCCCGCTCGGTGCCCGACCTGGTCGGCGAGGCCGCCAAGCGGTACGGCGTCGGTGAGGACGCCGCCGTCCTCTACCTGATGCTGCTCGCCATGCCGGACCCCACCGACCGCAACACCGCCCGCTGGACCGGCTGGGGCGGGCAGCGCGGCGGAACGGCCCGGCTCCGCGCGGCCCGCGCCGAACTGGCCGCCACCGACCTCGTGGTCGAGGGCAGCCGGTCCAAGGCCGGACGCTCGCTGTTCCTGCCCGGCGGCTGGGCCCAGCCCCCGAACCCGCACCTCCCCCTGGAGCGGTGGAAGCTGCCGATGTACGACCTGCTGGAGGGCGAGGCGCCCGTCCTGGGCGTCGTCGTGCCCACCCGGCCCGTCGCCGCGGTGTACCGGGAGGCCTGGCAGCGCGTCCAGGACGGGGACGGTCCGCGCCTGGAGGAACTGGAGGTGCCGCGGCCGCGCAAGCGCCGCCGCTGACGACCATGACCGCACCCGAAGAGACCGTCACCGAGGGGGTGGCACCGGCGGCCCGTACGCAGCCGTACCTGATCGGCATACGTCACCACAGTCCCGCACTGGCCGTCGCCGTCCCCCGGTTGCTGGACGCCGCGGACGCCGAGGTCGTCTGCGTGGAACTGCCGGCCGACTTCCAGCCGTGGCTGCCGTACCTCGCCGACCCGCGGACCGTGGCGCCGGTGGCCCTGAGCGGTGCGTACGAGGACGGAGGACTGCACTTCCACCCGCTCGCCGACTTCTCGCCGGAACTGGCGGCGATCCGCTGGGCGCGGGAACGGGGCGCGGAGGTGGTCTGCTGCGATCTGCCGCTGGCCGCACCGGAGTGGGGGTCCCGGCTGCCGGGCGGCGTCAAGGGGACGCCCGCTGCGGACATCGACGAGCTGTGGGACCGCACCGTCGAGGCACTGGCGCCCGGCAGCGCTCCCGAGGCCGTGCGCCGCGCCGCCCTCGCCTTCGGGCGGGCGGTGCGCCGCGACGGTGCGGGCCGCGACGGCCTCTGGGACGGTGACCTCGCCCGCGAGGCACACATGCGCCGGGTCCTCGCCGCGCAGGGACAGCGCCGGGTCGCGGCGGTGGTCGGTGCCTTCCACGTGCCCGGGCTGACCCCGGAGGGCGCCCCGGGCACAGCGGCGCAGGGCAGGTCCGACGCGGGGCCGGGCTCCCCGGTCGTCACGTCCCTCGTGCCGTACGCCTTCGCCCTGCTGGACCCCGGCTCCGGGTACCCCGCCGGCATCCGCGCTCCGCGCTGGCGGCAGGCGGTGCTCGACGCCGGTGGCGACCCCGGCAGCGTCCGTGACGCCGCCGCCCGGTTCGTCACCGAACTGTGCCGGGAGATCCGGGCGTCCGGCGACACGGCGGGCACCGGTGAGGCCGTCGAGGCCCTGCGGCTGGCCTGCGACCTCGGCACCCTGCGCGGTCTGCCCGCACCGGGCCGCCGGGAACTGGTGGAGGCGGTGACGTCTGTACTCGGCCGGGGCCGGGCCCTCGACCGGGAGTTGGGCGCCGTCCTGGTCGGCACGGGACGCGGTCACCTCGCGCCCGGCACACCCCGCTCCGGTCTCGGACCCTGGGCGGAGGCCGAGCTGGCCGCGCTGCGGCTGCCCGGACCGGCCGACCCGGGCGGCCGGGACCTCCGGCTCACGCCGCTGCGCTCCGCGCTCGACGCCCGCCGCGAGATCCTGCTCCAGCGCCTGAGGGAATGCGGGGTGGGCTACGCGGAACCCGTCGAGGTGACCGCTTCCGGGGAGGGCGGCGCGCTCACCACCCGGTGGCGCGCCGCGTGGACCCCGTCGGTCGCCGCCCGTCTCGACCTCGTCGGCGTCCGCGGGGTGACCGCCGCCCAGGCGGCCGACGGCACCCTGAGGGAGAACCACCGCAGGGCGGCCGAGGCCGGCCGGGTCACTCCGGCCCGGGTCGTCGCCCTCCTGGGCGCCGCGGCCCGGTGCGCGCTCACGGACCTGCTCCAGGACGGCCTCACGGAGGCCGAGCGCGTCCTGCCGGGCGCCGCCGCTCTGCCCGAACTGCTCGACGCGCTGGACCTGTTGGATTCCATACGCCGACGGCATCTGCCCGGCATCACCGAACGCGTCCGGATCCGGGCGGCCCGGCTCGCCGGCCTCCTGCTGGACGCCGCCGTCCGCGTCCTGCCGGGCCTCGCGGGCAGCGACGACACCCGGGACGCCGTCGCGGTCGTCACCCTCGCCGTCCGCAGCGCCGAGGACCGGCTCGGCCTGCGGCTGGACGGCGAGTTGTCCGCGCTCTCCGGGACCGGCTCCCCGCTCCTCCAGGGTGCCGCCCAGGCAGCCCGGGTACTGCTGGACCTCGACGGCTCGGACCTGCTCGGGGCGAGGCTCGCCGGCTGGGTGGACACGGCGACCGGGCCCGGCGGACGGCGACGGCTGGAACGCCGGCTCACCGGGGTGCTCGTCGCGGCCGGATTCCTGATCGAGTCCGCGTCCACCGCCCTCGGCCCGCTGTTCGAGCGGGTGGAGACCATGAGCGACCGTGACTTCCGCGACCGGCTGTACGCCTTGCGCGGCGGCTTCCGGGCACTCACCCCGCAGGGGCGGACCCGTGTCCTCGCGGCCGTCTCCGACCGCCTGGGCGACCGGCCCGACCTGCGGCTCCCCGCGCCGCCCGAGCTGGTCGGGCGCTGGGCCGAGGCCGACGGGGAGGGCTTCGCCCTGCTGCGGGAGGTGGGCCTGGCGGACCTGGTGAGTGCGCCGGCGGCCAAGGGCGCCGCGGCGACGCCGGGTCCCGCGCCGCGGGCGGAGCGTCCCGCCGCCGAGGCCCCGCACGGAGCCGGCGCCCCACGGCTCGGCCCCGCGGACCGCTGGCGGCTGCTGCTCGGCCGCGACACCGCGAGCCTCCCCGCGGCCCTGTGGCCGTACGCCCGGGCACTCGACGAACTCTTCGGGCGGGAGGGCGAGGAAGCGGGCGAGGAGAGCGGGGAGACGAGAGAGGGCGGGGAGACGAGAGAGGGCGGGGACGGCGGCGAGCCGGGCCCCGGCGCGCGCGGCACCTCCCGAGGCACCGACGCCGACGACGACCGGACCGGTGGCCGGGCACGGAGTTACCCCAGCCTCCGGCACTGGGCCGAGGACCTCCGGACGCTGTTCGGCGCCAAGATCCGGGAGGAAGTCCTCGAACGTGCCGTCGCCGACGGCCGTACGGACGCCATCGCCCTGCTCGACCCGGCCGCCGTACGGCCCTCCGTGGAACTGCTGTCCGCCGTGCTGACGCTGGCCAGGGGGATGCCCGAGCAGCGGGTGGCGAGCCTGAGGCCCCTCGTGAAACGACTGGTGGAGGAACTCACCAAGGAACTCGCCACCCGCCTGCGCCCCACCCTGACCGGCCTGGCCACCCCGCGCCCCACCCGCCGACCCGGCGGCCCGCTCGACCTGCCCCGCACGCTGCGGGCCAACCTCGCGCACAGCCGCCGCCGGGAGGACGGACAGGTCGAGGTCGTCCCCGAGCGGCCGGTGTTCAGGACCCGTACCGCACGGCAGAACGACTGGCGGCTGATCCTGGTCGTCGACGTCTCCGCCTCCATGGAGAGCTCGGTCGTCTGGTCGGCGCTCACTGCCGCGATCCTGGGCGGAACACCCATGATCTCCACCCACTTCCTCACCTTCAGCACCCAGGTCGCCGACCTCACCGGCCTGGTCGCCGACCCCCTCTCGCTGCTGCTCGAGGTGGAGGTCGGCGGCGGTACGCACATCGCGGCCGGTCTCGCCCACGCCCGCTCCCTGGTGAAGGTGCCCGACCGGACCCTGGTGGCGGTCGTCAGCGACTTCGAGGAGGGTGCCGCGGTCGAGGAGCTGCTGGCCGAGGCCAGGGCCCTGGTCTCCTCGGGCGTCCGGCTGCTGGGCTGCGCCGCGCTGGACGGCGGGGGAACGCCCCGCTACTCCGTGCCCGTCACCCGCCGACTCGTCGCCGCCGGGATGCCGGTGGCCGCCCTCAGCCCGCTCTCGCTCGCCCGCTGGGTCGGCGGGCAGGTCCGTGGAGCCGCCCGGTGAGCCGTCCCCGCCCGGGCACCGCCCCCTCGCTCCCGCCGGTCGCGCCTGAGGTGTTCGCCGCCGCGGTGGAGGGCCTGTCCACCCGGTTGCGCCGCAGACTCGACGCGGCCGTCGAGTCACTGGCCGCCACCCCCGTCGACGCCGCCGAGGACGGCACGTACGGCATCCGCTGCGGCGAGGACGCGCGGGTCACCCTGACGCCCGGCCCGTCCGGCACGATCACCTCACCGGACCAGGCCAGCTGCACCTGCCTCCTGTCCCCGCGCTGCCTGCACCGCACCGCCGCCCTGGGCGCCGCCCCGGCCCAGCCCACCGAAACGACTGCGCCCACCGCAACGACTCCGTCCACCGAAACGGCCCCCTCCACCGGAGCGGCTCCGCCCACCGCACCGGCCGCCCCTCCCGCGCGCGGGCCCTCCGCCGGGCAGGTCGGCGCCGCCGAGGGCCTCTGGACGGCGGCCGCGGCCGTCCTGGCGGCCGGGGTCACCGCGGCGGGCGCGGTTCTCCAGGCCGAGTTGCTCCGGGCCGCGCACACCGCACGCCTGGCCGGCCTGCACCGTGCGGAGGGCGCTGCCCTCGACGTCGTCCGCCACCTGCGCGACGCGCGCGACCCGCAGGGTGCCCACCGAGTCCACCGGCCCGCCGAGTCGGTCGCCGCCCTGCGGGAACTCCTCCTCGTCACCCACCGCCTGAAGGCCGCCGACCCCGACCCCGGGCTGATCGGCGCCGTCCACCACAACCACCACCCCGACGGGCCGCTGCGCCTCTACGGCGTCTGCCGGGAACCGGTCGTCGGACCCGGCGCCCTGGGCGGTGTCCTCACCCATCTCGTCGACGACGCCGGCCGCTGGTACACCCTCCGCGACGTCGCGCCGGGGGGCGGGGAGCGGGCCCGCCGCGCCGGGACCGCACATGTCGCCGTCCGGTCCTTCCTGAGCGATCACGAGCGGCTGTCCCGCGGCGGTCTGGTCGTTACCGGGGCCGCCGTCGCCCCGGACGGCCGCCTGCTCGCGGAGTCCGGCGTCCGGGCCACGTTCGCCGCCGGACGCCCCTGGGCCGGGTTCCTGCCCGCGGCCGCCGCCGACGGGACGGGGCCCGCCCCGCCGCTGACCGGGTGCGACGTGGAGATCGTCGCCGCCGACGGCGAGGAGGTGCTGGCCCGGGTCCGCACCGACGACGGTCCGGGGCCGACGGTCAGGCTGGCGCCGGCCCACCGGCATCCCGCCCTCGCACACACCGCCAACCTCCGGCGACTGGGGGCGTGTCCGGGACTGCGGGTACGGCTGCTGGGCCGCGTCGACCCCGACCGGGTCACGACCCTGCGCCCACTGGCCGTCGGGCCGGTCCCCGGCGCCGGGGCGGCGACCCTGCGCCTCCCGGAGGAGTGGCGGGACCGCGCCGACCTCGGCTACGACCGGCTGTGCGACGCGCACTTCCCGGCAGCGGCTCCCGGTCCGGCCCCGCCACCGCCCCCGCTCGCCGCTGCCGACGCCCGTCCGGTCGACTCGCCGCTCCGGCGCGTGCGCGACCTGGTCGAACTGGCGGTCACGGGCGGACGGCGCGCCGCCGCGGAACCCGCGCGCGACAGCGACCGCGGCGCCCACGCCGCCGCGCTGCGCCGCGGCGGGTTCGCCACCGGCGCGGACCTGTTCGCCGCGCTCGGCGCGGTGGCCGCCCGCCGTCCCCGGGACGCCTTCGGCCGCCCGGCCGGGGACGACCGGGACCAGTACGCGGCCCAGTGGCTGGCCACCGCCGTCTACCTCACCGGCACGGAAGCGGCCCTGGGACGCGGCCTCTGGCGCCGATGAGCCGGAAGCCCGGCGGAAAGACCCGGAGGGAAGGCCCGGCGGAAAGACCCGGAGGGAAGGCCCGGCAGGAAGGCCCGGCGCGCGAGCCCGGCGCGAAGGCCCGGTGTCAGCGCCGCAGTTCCTTGTGCGCCGTCTCCGGCAGCCGCAGGTACACCAGCGAGGACAGCAGGCACAGCACGGCGACGTACCAGGGGAAGATCCCGGCGTGGCCCAGGTCCTTGAAGAGCGTGCCCACGTACGGTGCCGTGCCGCCGAACAGCGCCACCGTGAGCGAGTAGGGGAAGCCGATCCCGGCCGCCCGCACCCGGGGCGGGAAGACCTCGGCGTTGACGGCGGCGCTGATGGAGGTGAAGCCGGTCAGCAGGACCATCCCGGCGCACTGCACGAGCAGCAGCACGGCGAAGGAGTCGCGCAGGGAGTGCAGCAGCGGCACGCTCAGCAGCGCGAAGCCCACCCCGAAGAAGAGCAGCAGGGGACGCCGCCCGAACCGGTCGGAGAGCATCCCGCCGAGCGGCTGGAGCAGCCCGAAGAAGGCCAGCGAGATCGTGCCCGCGAGCAGCGCGTCCGACTTGGCCACGCCCGCGTTGAGTTCGGCGTACGTCGGCAGGTACGACGTCCAGGTGTAGTAGGCGATCGTGCCGCCCGCCGTGATGCCGCAGATCAGCAGGGACTCGCGCGGATGACGGCGCAGTGCCTCGAAGAGGGCCGGGCGCGGCGCCCGTTGCTGCTCGGCGCTGCGGGTCTCCTGAGCCCCCTGCCGGATCCAGAAGCCGACCAGGCTGAGGACGGCGCCGAACACGAAGGGGATCCGCCACCCCCAGCCGTTCATCCGGTCCTCGCTCAGCGTGTCCACCAGCAGCGTCGCGATCCCGGACGCCACCAGCTGCCCCGCCGTGGTCGAGACGTACTGGAAGCTGGAGAACAGGCCGCGCCGCCCCGGCCCCGCCGACTCCACCAGGAAGGTCGTCGAGGCCGCGAACTCGCCGCCCACGGAAAGCCCCTGGAGCAGCCGCGCGACCACGAGGACCACCGGGGCCAGCACACCGGCCGCCGCGTACGTCGGGGTCAGCCCGACCAGCAGACTGCTGCCGCCCATCAGCAGGATGGTGACGGTCAGCGCGGCGCGCCGCCCCCGCCGGTCCGCGATCGCGCCCATCAACAGCCCGCCGACGGGCCGCATGAAGAAGCCCACGGCGAAGACGGCGAACGTCGACAGCAGCGGCACCAGCGAGTTGTCCGCGCCCTTCGGGAAGACCTGGTCCGCGATGTAGGTCGCGAGGAAGGTGTAGGCGTACCAGTCGTACCACTCCACCGCGTTGCCCACCGAGGCGGCGAGGAGCTGGCGTACGGGCCGTCGGGTCGCGGGTGCCGGTGCTTCCGTGTCCATGCCTGTCATGATCGCGACCATCCCCGCACGGCGGGCCCGGCACACCTCGCGTACCGGTGACTTTCACACCAGCGCCACCGGACCCTTCCCTGACGTTTGCTGCTCCTGGAACACTCCTTTCGCGCGCAATCCGTCATCACCCGGCACCGTCCGGCCGGTTGAACCCCCCAAGGCGAGAGGTCCCTCACTCCCATGGCCGAAGTGAACCGGCGCAGATTCCTCCAACTCGCGGGCGCCACCACGGCGTTCAGTGCCCTGTCCGCGAGCATCGACCGGGCCGCGGCACTCCCGGCGAACCACCGCTCGGGGTCGATCGAGGACGTCGAGCACATCGTCGTGCTGATGCAGGAGAACCGTTCGTTCGACCACTACTTCGGCAGGCTGCGCGGGGTCCGCGGCTTCGGCGACCCGCACCCGGTGGCGCTGGACGGCGGCAGGTCGGTGTGGCACCAGCGCAAGGGCGACGGCACCGAGGTGCTGCCCTTCCACCCGCAGGCCGACGACCTCGGCATGCAGTTCCTCGAAGGGCTGCCGCACGGCTGGTCCGACGGACAGGACGCCTACCACAACGCCAAGTACGACCGCTGGCTGCCCGCCAAGGGCACCACCACCATGGCGTACCTGACCCGCGAGGACATCCCCTTCCACTACGCGCTCGCCGACACCTTCACCGTCTGCGACGCCTACCACTGCTCCTTCATCGGCTCCACCGACCCCAACCGCTACTACCTGTGGTCGGGACACACCGGCAACGACGGCGCGGGCGGCGGCCCGGTCCTCGGCAACGACGAGCTCGGCTACGACTGGACGACGTACCCGGAGCGCCTGGAGAAGGCCGGGATCTCCTGGAAGATCTACCAGGACATCGGCGACGGCCTGGACGCCGCCGGCTCCTGGGGCTGGATCGACGACGCCTACCGGGGCAACTACGGCGACAACTCCCTGCTGTACTTCAACAAGTACCGGGGCGCCAAGCCCGGCGACCCCCTGTACGACAAGGCCCGCACCGGCACCGACGCCAAGAGCGGCGAGGGCTACTTCGACCGGCTGCGCGCCGACGTCAAGGCGGGCAGGCTGCCGAAGATCTCCTGGATAGCCGCCCCGGAGGCCTTCTCCGAGCACTCCAACTGGCCCTCGAACTACGGCGCCTGGTACATCTCCCAGGTCCTGGACGCGCTCACCTCCAACCCGGAGGTGTGGGCGAAGACCGCCCTGTTCATCACCTACGACGAGAACGACGGCTTCTTCGACCACGTGGTGCCGCCGCTGCCGCCGAAGTCCGCCGCACAGGGCCGCTCCACCGTCGACGTCTCCCTGGACGTCTTCGAGGGCAGCGCCACCCACCGCGAGGGCTTCTACGGGCTCGGCCCGCGCGTGCCCATGCTGGTGGTCTCGCCGTGGAGCAAGGGCGGCTTCGTCTGCTCCGAGACCTTCGACCACACCTCGGTCATCCGCTTCATGGAGCGCCGCTTCGGCGTCCGCGAGCCGAACATCTCACCCTGGCGGCGTGCCGTCTGCGGCGACCTGACCTCCGCCTTCGACTTCTCCCGCACGGACAGCCGCCCGGCCCGGCTGCCGGACACCGATGCCTACGAGCCGCCGGACCGCGAACGCCACCCCGACTACCGTCCGACGCCGCCCGCGGACCCCGGCATGCCCCGGCAGGAACGCGGGACGCGCCCCACCCGCCCGCTGCGCTACGCCCCGTACGTGGACGGTGCCGTGGACACGGAGGCCGGGAAGTTCACCCTGGCCTTCGCCTCCGGGGCCCGGGCCGGAGCCGCCTTCCTCGTCACCTCCGGCAACCGCACCGACGGCCCCTGGACGTACACCACCGAGGCCGGCAAGACCCTCGCGGACACCTGGAACTCGGCCTACTCCGGCGGCTCCTACGACCTGACCGTGCACGGCCCGGCCGGCTTCCTGCGGGTCTTCCGGGGCGCCAACGGGGTCGCCGGACCCGCCGGGCCCGAGGTCACCGCGCGGCACGACGGCGACGACCTCCGGCTGACCGTCACCCACACCGGTACCGGCACGGCCCGGCTCCGGATCGCCGACGCCTACGACGGCCGCGCCCGGACCCTCACCGTGCGCCCCGGCGCCACCGTGCGCCACACCGTCGACCTCGCGCGCAGCCGACGCTGGTACGACGTGACGGTCACCTCCGAGACCGACCCGGCCTTCCTGCGGCGCTTCGCCGGGCACGTGGAGAACGGCCGGCCGGGGACCAGCGACCCGGCGATCATCACGGACTGAGGCGACGCCCCGACCGGCGGCTAGAGCCGCGTGAGGTGCCCCGGCCCCGGCTGCCGGGGCACCAGCCCGGGCCCCGCCGGCGCCGGTCCCTCCGGCTCCGTCTCCGGACCCGCGAGTACCGGACCCGCGAGCACCGGTGCGGCCGGCTCCGGCCGCTCGGGGGTCGCCCGGCTCAGCTGGAGCACTCCCCAGGCGGCCAGCGCCGCACCGGTCAGCGCGAGGAGCACGCCGCCCGCGCCGCCCCTGAGGCGTTCCCCGAGCAGGGAGAGCCCGATCACCGCGGCGGCCACCGGATTGGCCAGGGTCACCACCGCCAGCGGTGCCCCGAGACCGCCGCGGTACGCCGTCTGGGACAGCAGCAGTCCGCCGGTCGCGAAAGCGGCCACCAGCACGGCCACGCCGATCACCTGGACGCTCAGCAGCGGGCCCGAGCGGTCGGTGACGGCGACCGTGACGGTCTGGGTGAGTGCCGAGGCCACGCCGGACGCGATCCCGGACGCCGTCGCGTGCCGCAGTCCCGGCCGGGTGCCGGGCCGCGACAGCACGCCGATCAGCGCCGCCGTCGCGCCGGACACCGTCAGCGCCTCCGGCACGCTCAGCACGTCGTCCGGGGCGGGCCCCGAGGCGGTGAGCAGCAGCGCGCCGAGGCCCAGCAGTGTCAGCCCGGTGCCCCGCCACTCGATCGCGCTCACCCGCCGGCCCGCCAGCCGCGCACCCAGGGGCACCGCCGCGACCAGGGTGAGCGCACCCAGCGGCTGGACCACGGTGAGGGGGCCGTACTTGAGCGCCACCACGTGCAGCAGTGCCGCCGAGGCGTTGAGCGCGACCGCCCACCACCAGGCGCCGGAGGCCAGCATCCGCAGCGCACCGGCGCCGGAGGCGCGCGAGGCCAGCCGCTCCTGGGCGACGGCCGCCGCGGCGTAGGCGCAGGCGGAGACGAGCGACAGCAGTACGGCTACCAGGGCGGCGTTCATCGGCCCGCCCCGACCAGTTCGGGCCGCTCGGCGGACGACCGGCGCCGGATCTCGGGCCGCCGGTGGGGGAGGGCGCACCGCGGCCGGCGGGGCCGGTCGGGCAGCCGCAGTACGGCGAGCGCGAGGCCGAGCAGGGCCGTGGCCACGATCACGTCGAGCCAGTAGTGGTTCGCGGTGCCCACGATGACCAGCAGCGTCACCAGCGGGTGCAGCAGCCACAGCCAGTGCCACCGGGTCCGCGTCGCGACGATCAGACCGATCGCCAGCATCAGGGCCCAGCCGAAGTGCAGCGAAGGCATCGCCGCGAACTGGTTCGACAGCGTGTCGGTGCGCGGCGGCCCGTACACCGAGGGTCCGAAGAGCCGGGCCGTGTCGATCAGACCGGTGGCGGCCAGCATGCGCGGCGGGGCGAGCGGAAAGAGGAGGTGCAGCACCAGCGCGGCGCCGGTCACGGCGGCCAGCACCCGGCGGGCCCAGAGATAGTGCGCCGGCCGTCGCAGGTAGAGCCAGACCAGGAAGGCCACGGTGGCCGGGAAGTGGACGGCGGCATAGTAGGTGTTCGCGACGTGTACCAGCGTGTCGCCGTGCAGCAGCAGGGACTGGACCGCGCCCTCGTCGGGCAGCCGGAGCACCCGCTCCCAGTCCCACACGTGGTGGGCGTTGCGGAACGCCTCGGCGGTCTCTCCCGTCGCCAGTCGGCGGCCGAACTTGTACACGAGGAAGAGCCCGGCCACGAGCAGCAGCTCACGGACGAGCGGTGGGCGCGCGGGCGCGTCCGGCCCCGCTTGTGCAGGCTCGCTGCGGGCATTCATCCCCCGGCCCCTTCGCTGACGGTGGTGCGTGTGGCTCGTCGGGTACGGGGGCGTGTGACGGTTCTCATCGATACGACCTCGTTCCGATACGCCAGTGTACCGATACGGTGGTGTACCGGTACACTGGCGTATCGATAGACATAGGACACACCGGAAACGGGAAGGAACGGAGCCGATGACGTCGCAGGACGCGGACCGACCGGAAGCGGTCGGCACCTCGCGCCGCTCCAAGATCACGCCAGAGCGTGAGCAGGAGTTCTTCGACGCCGTGCTCGACCAGCTCCGCTCCTGCGGCTACGACGCCGTCACCATGGAGGGCATCGCCGCCAGCACCCGGTGCAGCAAGTCCACGCTCTACCGGCAGTGGAAGACCAAGCCCCAGTTCGTGGCGGCAGCCCTGCGCTCCAACCGCCGGGTGCGCTTCACCGACATCGACACCGGTTCGCTCGCCGGGGACCTCCGCCAGGCGGCCGCGGCCGCGGGCGAGGGGGCGGGCAAGGACACCGGGCTGCTCCAGGCGCTCGGCCACGCGGTCATGGAGGATCCGGAGCTCAAGTGCGCGCTGCGCGAGGCGCTCGTCGAGCCGGAGATCGCCGCGCTGCGGGCGATCCTCGCGCGCGGTGTGGCCCGGGGAGAGGTGCCGGCCGGCCACCCGGCGCTGGAGTACGTGCCCGCACAGCTCTTCGGCATGCTGCGGATGCGGCCCGTCCTGGAGGGCAAGCAGGCGGACGCGGCCTACCTCGTCCGGTTCGTGGAGGCCGTCGTACTGCCGGCGCTCGGCCTCCCCTGAGACTCAGGCCGCCGTCCACGGGATGACTGGACGGTGGCCTGCCCGCGCCGCACCGTGGGGACGGGGGCGGCGCGCACCCCCGGCCGGGTGGGGCACCCTTTGAGCGGAGGGCGCCCCACCCGGCCGACAGTTTCCCGGCGGTACCTGCGCGGGCACCGCCGGGCCGGTCAGACGTCCTGGCCGTCGCCCCCGCCGCCGCCCGAGGTGTCCACCTCGATGCCCTTGGTGATCTCGTCGATGACCGACTGCTTCTGGTCGGTGTCGACACCGAAGCGCACGACGACGATGCGCTCGGGGTCGGCGGGCGAGGGGAAGGCCAGCGACTCGACGAAGCCGTCGGAGCCCTTGGCGGTGACCGCCTTCCAGCGGACCAGGTAGCCCTTCTGCCCGGCGACCGTGACCGCCTTGGAGGCCAGCTCCTCGTGCGAGGTGATCCCGCCGTAGGACTTGCCGCCGTAGGACTCCTCGGCGTTCGCCTCGATGTCGGCCTTGGCGACCTCCTCCGCGGTGTCGCCCTCGGTCTTCAGGAGCATCGCGGGCGCCGAGTAGGCGCCGCCCTTCGTGCAGGAACTGGAGGTGTCCCCGGGGCACTTGTAGGCGTCGTCCGACGTTACCTGCGCGCCGACCTGCAACTCCTGTCCCGACCAGCCGTCCGGTATGGGCAGGCTGATCCCGCTGAACGCGTCCGTCACCGAGCCGCTGTCGATCGTGGGCGGCTCCGACCGGTCCGGGGAGTCCGGCGCGGGCGACCGGCCGTCCTCGCCACCGCCGTCGCCGCCCCCCGAGTCGCCGAAGGGGTCGTTCCGCTCGCCGGGGCCGCGCCGGTCCTGCTGCGAGGCGCCCGCGTCGTTGCCGCCCGAGCCGTCGTCGGTCAGCGCGTACACGCCGATCCCGATGCCGGCCAGCACCGCCACGGCCGCCGCCACGGCTATGCCGGCCCGCAGCCGCCGCCGTCGCGCGGACGGGGGCTGGACGGGTATGCCCGGATAGCCCGGGTGCACGGGGTACGGCACGGCCGCGGTGTCCTGCACCGGTGGCTGGACCGGCGGTTGCCCCGGCGGCTGCGCGGGGGGAGCCCATGCGGCGGCCTCTCCCGCGGGGCGCACCCGGTCGGTCCACGCCGTGCCGTCCCACCAGCGTTCGGTGGCGGGACCGTCATTCTTCTGTCCGGGGTCCGGGTACCACCCGGGAGGAGTCGCCTGCGTCATGTGCCCACCGTATGAGGCGTCGGTGAAAGCCGGATGAGAGGCCCGGCCGCATCCCGGCCGCACCCCGTCCTCCGGACGGCCCGGCGCCCCGCGCCCCCGTGAGGTTGACGGGCTCCCGGCCGCACCGCCGCTGATGACGGGCCCGGTGCGTCGTTCAGGCTTTACCGCATGTCACCCGTCACGGCAACTGGTCGGCGGAGCGCCCACCACTTGCGCGATCGGAGGGCTAGGCTCAGGCTCTGTACGTCATTCGAGCGACTCGGGGAGGTAGCGGGATGACGGAGGTACGGCGGGCGGGCGCCGTCCCGGCCTCCCTCTGGGAGCGCGACGAGGAAGTCGCCACCATCACGCGCGCGGTGGACACCCTGTGCGCGGACCGCTCGTCCCCCGGCACCCTGCTGGAGGCCCGCGGCGAGGCCGGGGTCGGCAAGACGGCGCTGCTCGCCGAGACCCGCCGGATCGCCGAGGCCCGGGGCTGCACCGTCTGGTCGGCACGCGGCGGCGAGACCCTCAGGTCCGTCCCCTTCAACGTGGTGCGCCAACTGCTCCAGCCCGCCCTGGTGTCCATGCTCCCCGAGGAGGCCCGCGAGTACCTCGGCGACTGGTACGACATCGCGGGTCCCGCCCTCGGCATAGCGGACCCCGGTGAGCGGCAGGCCGACCCGCAGGGCGTGTGCGACGGCCTGGTCGCCGCCGTACGCCGGCTCGCCCGCCGGGAGTGGCCGCTGGTGCTGCTGATCGACGACGCCCACTGGGCCGACCAGGAGACCCTGCGCTGGCTCGCCGCGCTCGCCGAACGGCTCGACGAGACCTCCGTCCTGGTCGTCATCGCCCGCCGCCCCGGCGACGTCAGCGGCGACAGCGCCCGTCACCTGGAGGCGGCCACCGCCGTCGGCCGGCCCCTCGCCCCGCTGAACGCCCTCACCCCGCAAGCGACGGCCGGACTCACCCGCGCCACGCTGGGCGCACACGCCGAGGCCGCGTTCTGCCGCGAGGTGTGGGCCGTCACCGGCGGCAACCCCTACGAGACCGTCGAACTCCTCGCGAAGGTCCAGGACAGCGAACTGCAACCCGTCGAGGCGGAGGCCGCCGAGCTGCGCGCCCTGAACCGCTCCGCCCGCGGCGGCGGTCTCGTCGCCCGCCTGGAGCAACTCGGCGTCGACTCCACCCGGTTCGCCTGGGCCGCGGCCATCCTCGGCGGCGGCATCACCGTCGACATGGTGGCCAGGCTCGCCACCCTGGACCGCGCCGAAGCCGTCCGCTGCGCCGAGTTGCTCCGGGGCGCCCGGATCCTGTCGGTACCCGACGCCACCGCCGGACAACCGGGCGCGGGCGACCTGGAGTTCGTCCACCCGCTGATCGCCACCGCCGTCTACAACTCGATCCCCGACGCGCTGCGCACGGCGATGCACGGCATAGCGGCCCAGCTGGTCGCCGACTCCGGGCTCGGTGCGGCGGCAGCCTCCCGCCACCTGCTCAAGGTGCACCCCGACGACGACCAGGAAGTCGTGGCCCAGCTGCGCGAGGCCGCCCGCGAGCACCTCGCCGTCGGAGCCCCGGACGCGGCCCGGCGCTGCCTCGAACGGGCCCTCCAGGAACCGCCGTTGCCCGAGTCCCACGCCCGCGTGCTGTTCGAACTGGGCTGCGCCACCCTCCTCACCGCTCCCGCCACCACCATCGGCCACCTGCGCACCGCGCTCGCCATGCCCGGCCTTGAGGGCGAGCAGCGGGTGGACGCCGTCTTCCGGCTCTCCCAGGCCCTGCTC
Source organism: Streptomyces sp. NPDC001599 (assembly GCF_042893535.1). NCBI lineage: Bacteria > Bacillati > Actinomycetota > Actinomycetes > Kitasatosporales > Streptomycetaceae > Streptomyces > Streptomyces sp. NPDC001599. Next base: position 130,931 of record NZ_JBIAVA010000004.1, on the reverse strand, counting down.
CACAACGACCAGCTGGAGGAGGCGGTCCGCACCGTCGAGGCCGAGGCCGCCCGCAACCCCGACCCCTCCGCGCGCCTGCGGCTCCAGGCGGCCCAGTACATGTGGGAGGGCATCCACGCCGGCGAGACCTCCTCGCCGCACCGCTCCGCACGCCTGGCCGAACTCGCCGCCACCTGCACCGGCCGCGACAACGCCGAGCGCGCCCTGCTCATCCTGCGCGGCTTCGACGCCATGACCCACGGCGAGAGCGCCGAGGAGGTCGTCGAGCTGTGCGACCGCGCCCTCGTCAACGGCCGCCTGGCACCCGGACTCGGCTGGACCGACACCGAGTGGGGCCTGGAACTGCCGATGATGCTGGCCAGTTCCTACGCCTACGCCGACCGGCTCGACCGCGCCGAGGCACTGTTCACCGAGGCGCTGCGGGCCTACGAGAGCGCGGGCTGGAGCGGCGGCCACCTCGCCCTCGCGCACGCCTACGTCGGCCTCGGCCACCGCAGGAGGGGCCGCCTGAGGGAGGCCGAGCAGTCGCTGCGCGAGTCCCTGCGCATCGCCGAACGCGTGGGCCGCGGGCTGCCGCTGTACTGGTCGGCGACCTGCAACCTGGTCGACACCCTGCTCGCCCGCGGCCATGTCGAGGAGGCCAGGACCGTCGCCGACCAGTACGGCTTCGCCCCGCCGTATCCGTCGACGATCGTGCTGCCCGACCCCCGCCCGGTGCGCGGCCGCCTGCTCCTCGCCACCGGCCGTACCAAGGAGGGCGTCAACGAACTGGAGGCCGCCGAGAAGGCCGCCGCCGCGCGTGGCCGGCACAATCCCGTGGTCGTCCCCTGGGCGACCGAACTGGCCCGGGCGCTGGCCGGCGAGGACCCCGGCCGCGCTGCCCGACTGGCCACCGACGCCCGCCGCCAGGCCGAACGCTTCGGCACGGACACCGCGATAGGGGAGGCCCTGCGCTGTGCCGCCGCGCTGGAGACCGGCCAGCGCGCGGTCCGGCTCGCCGCCCAGGCCGTCGCGTACCTGGAGGCCTCGCCCTGCCAGTACGAGCACGCCGCCGCCCGCGTGGAGTACGGCCTCGCGGCCCGCTCGGCGGCCGAGCTGAACCGGGGACTGGCGCTGGCCGAGTCCTGCGGCGCCGACGGCCTCGCCGCCCGCGCCCGCGAGGCCCTGGCGGTGGTGGGCCAAGCGGGCTGAGGGTCGTCAGTCGGCGCCGAGGGGCTTCACTCCGCGGCGCCGTCCGCCTCCTCGGCCAGCACCCGCTGGGCCGTCGCGAACGCCGAGTTCGCCGCCGGGACCCCGCAGTACACCGCGGTCTGGAGCAGCACCGCGCCGATCTCGTCCGGCGTCAGCCCGTTGCGGCGCGCGGCCCGCACATGCATGGCCAGCTCCTCGTAGTGGCCGTGCGCGACCAGCGCCGTCAGTGTGACCATGCTCCGCTCGCGGCGCGAGAGCGTCTCGTCGGTCCAGATCTCGCCCCACGCGTAGCGCGAGATGAAGTCCTGGAAACGGGCGGTGAACGGCGACTGCCTCGACTGCGCCCGGTCCACGTGCGCGTCGCCCAGCACCTCGCGCCGCACCGCCATGCCCCGCCGGGCCCCGCCGTCGAAGTGGGCCCGCAGCGTCGTCAGCACCGCCTCGGGCCGCTCGGCCGGCGCCAGGTGCGAGGCACCCGGGATCTCCGTCAGCGTCGCGCCCGGCACCGCGTCGGCGATCTCCCGCAGGTGCGCGGGCGGCGTGGCCGGGTCCTCGCGCCCCGCGACCAGCAGGGTCGGCGCGGAGACCTCACCGAGCCGCTCCCGCAGGTCGAAGGCGGCCAGCGCGTCGCAACAGGCCGCGTACGCACCGGGATCGGCCTCCCGCTGGTCCCGGACCAGCCGCGGCACGGTGAACCCCGGCGTGAACCACCGCGCGTCCGCACTGTCCGCGAGCCGTGCCAGCCCCTCCTCGCGCACCTGCGCGGCCCGCTCCTCCCACGGCTCGGCTCCGTTGAAGTGCGCCGACGAGCAGACGACCGCCAGGGACGACACGCGCTCCGGGTGGTGCACGGCCAGATGCAGGCCCACCGCACCGCCCAGGGACACCCCGGCGTAGGCGAACCGCTCCACCCCGAGCGAGTCGGCGAGCGCCAGCACCAGATCGGCCAGGTCCCCGACGGTGGCGCCGGGCCCGATCAGGTCGGCCCGGGAACCTCCGTGCCCCGGCAGGTCCCAGCGGATCACCCGGTGCCGGACGGAGAGTTCCGGCGCCACCGCGTCCCACAGCGCGTACGAGGTGCCCAGCGAGGGACCGAGCAGCAGCGGGGGAGCGGAAGCGGGGCCTTCGGACAGGTGGTTGAGTATGGTCGTCAACGTCGCTCCAGAGCACGGTCGGTGAGGGCGGCAGCGGCGCCGGTGTAGCGAGCGGGGTCGGCCGGGCGGGCCAGGTCGAGGTCCCGCAACTCCGGTACCTCAGCCAGGAGTTCACCCAGCTCCCGGTCCTCGGCGTAGGCACGCGCCGCCAGTTCGGTGAGCAGTTCCTTCGCTCGGGCCCGCCCGAGCACCGGCGCCAGCTCGGCCGAGAGCCGCTCCGAGACGATCAGCCCGTGGGTGAGCCCGAGGTGCGCCCGCATCACGTCCGGGCGCACCCGCAGCCCCTCGGCCAGCTCCGCGGCGTCACGGGCGGCGCCGCCGGTCAGCCGCAGCAGGTCCCGCAGCGGCTCCCACTCGGCGTGCCAGGCCCCGGCCGGACGCTCGTCCTCGGCGGCCAGCGAGCCGTACAGCGTGGCCGCGAGCTGCGGTGCGCGCCGGGCGGCCGCCGCGATCAGCGTGGACCGCACCGGATTGACCTTGTGCGGCATCGCAGACGAGCCGCCCCCGCTGCCCTCGGCGACCTCGCCGATCTCGGTGCGCGACAGCGTCAGCACGTCCACGGCGAGCTTCCCGAGCGCCCCCGCGGCGAAGGCGAGCGCCCCGGCCAGGTCGGCGATCGGAGTGCGCAGCGTGTGCCAGGGCAGTACCGGTGCGCGCAGCCCGAGTTCACGGGCGTAGGCGGCGGGCAGCGAGGTCGGGTCCGTCGCGCCGTACGCCGCGAAGGCGGCCAGGGTGCCCGCCGCGCCGCCGAGCTGGGCGGGCAGCCCGTCCCGCACCGCCGTGATCCGGTCCCGCGCGTCCAGCACCAGCGCGCGCCATCCGGCCGCCTTGAGCCCGAAGGCCGTCGGCACGGCGTGCTGGGTGAGCGTCCGGCCCGGCATCGGCGTGTCCCGGTGCTCGACGGCCAGCCGGGCCAGCGCCCGTTCCGTGCGGGCGAGATCGGACAGCAGCAGGTCCAGGGTGCGGGCGGCGACCAGCATCGTCGCCGTGTCCAGGATGTCCTGGCTGGTCGCGCCCCGGTGCACATACGGCCCGTACGGGTCGCCGACCGCCTTCGTCAGGTCGGCCACCAGCGGGATGACCGGGTTCCCGCCGCCCCGGGCGCGCTCGGCGAGGGAGCGCGCGTCGAAGGCGGCCGGGTCGGCGGCGGCCGCGCTCACCGCGTCCGCCGCCTCGGCCGGGGCGAGCCCCAGCGCGGCCTGGGCACGGGTCAGCGCTACCTCCGCGTCGAGCAGGGCCCGCAGGTACGCGCGGTCACCGGTCGCGGAGGCGGCCGGCGAGCCGGCCCACCCGGGGGCGAGCAGGCCCGTGCCGGAGTCGGCGTCGGCGCGGTCGGCAGGTGGTGTCACTGAAACTCCAGGAAGACCGTCTCGCCCTCGCCCTGAAGGCGGATGTCGAAACGGTACGTCCCGTGGCCCTCGTCCGCGGCGATCAGCGTGTCGCGGCGTCCGGCGGGCACCCGGCACAGCAGCGGGTCGGCGGCCAGCACCGCCGCGTCGCCCGGCAGGTAGATCCGGGTGAACAGGTGCACCAGCAGCCCGCGCGCGAACACGCACACGCTGACGTACGGCGCGCTCCGCCCGCGCGCGCCCGGTCGCAGCGTCCGCGCGTACCAGTGGCCGTTCGCGTCCGTCTGGATGCGCCCGAAGCCGGTGAACTCCACGCCGTTGCGGCCCAGGAAGCCGCCGGAGGCGGGATCACGCCGCATCGAGCCGTCGGCGGTGGGGACATTGCCCTCGGGGTCCGGGCCCCACAGCTCCAGGAGGGCGTCGGGCAGCGGGTTGCCGTCCCCGTCGTACACGTACCCGTGCACGGTGACCGTGTCCGGGTGCCCGGCGGGCGCGATGTCCTCGCCGCCGCGGAAGGGCAGCGCGTACCCGTAGAAGGGGCCGACCGTGTGCGACGGCGTGGGCGGCACCTGCTCCGGGCCGCTGGTGTCGATCTTCGTCATGGCGGGTCAGCGTCCTTCTTCGATCCAGGTGGCGTTCGGGCCGTCGAGCACGATGTCCCAGTGGTAGCCGAGCGAGAACTCCGGCACGGACAGGCTGTGGTCGTAGGTCGCGATCAGCCGCTGCCGCGCGGCGTCGTCCGTCACCGACTGCAGGATCGGGTCGTACGGGAACAGCGGGTCGTTCGGGAAGTACATCTGCGTGACCAGGCGCTGGGTGAACGCCGAGCCGAAGACGGAGAAGTGGATGTGCGCGGGGCGCCAGGCGCCCACGTGGTTGCGCCACGGGTAGGGGCCGGGCTGGACGGTGGTGAAACGGTAGAAGCCGTCGTGATCGGAGAGGGTGCGGCCGACGCCGGTGAAGTTCGGGTCCAGCGGCGCGTCGTGCTGCTCGCGCTGGTGCGCGTAGCGCCCGGCCGAGTTGGCCTGCCAGATCTCCACGAGCTGCCCGCGGACCGGTTTCCCGTCGCGGTCCAGGAGGCGGCCGGAGACGGTGATGCGCTCGCCGACCGGCTCACCGGTGTGCTGCCGGGTCAGGTCGTTGTCGATGTCGGTGATGTCCCGCTCGCCGAAGGCGGGGGAGGCCAGCTCCACCAGCTCCGGGTCCTTGGTGACGTCGATGGCGATCGGCGGCTGCTTCGGGTGGCGCAGCACCGAGGAGCGGTACGGGGCGTAGTCGCGGCGCGGGTGGTGCTCGACGGGGCCGCCGTCGGCGACCCGCTTCCCGTAGGCGGCGTGCTCGGCCGCGATCTCCGCGTCGATGTCGTGCTGGGTGAGAGTCATGGGGGAGTCCCTGGGGTGACTAGCGGTCGAGGACCAGGGCGAGACCCTGGCCGACGCCGATGCAGAGGGTGGCGATGCCGGTGCCGCTCCCCTTGCGGGCGAGCTGGTGGGCGACGGTGCCGGCGAGGCGGGCGCCGGAGGCGCCGAGCGGGTGGCCGAGGGCGATGGCACCGCCCTGCGGGTTGAGGACGGCGGGGTCGAACTCGGGCCACTCGGCGACGCAGCCCAGCACCTGGGCGGCGAAGGCCTCGTTGAGTTCGAACACGTCCAGATCGGCGAAGCCGCGGCCGGCCCTGGCGAGCGCGCGGTTCACCGCCTCCACGGGGGCGAGACCGAAGTACTGCGGCTCGGTCGCCGAGACCCCGGTGGCCGAGACCCGGGCGAGCGGCTCGCGTCCGGTGGCGCGCAGGCCCTCCTCGTCGACCAGGAGCAGCGCGGCGGCACCGTCGTTGAGCGGTGAGGCGTTCCCGGCGGTCACGGTGCCGTCGGACTCGCGGAACGACGGCCTCAGCTTGGCCATCGCCTCCAGCGACGCGTCCGGGCGCACGCACTCGTCGGCGGCGAAGTCCACCGGGTCGCCCTTGCGGCGCGGTACGGGAACGGGTGCCAGCTCGGCGTCGAACAGGCCGTCGGCCTGGGCCCGGGCGGCCTTGTGGTGGGAGGCGAGGGCGTACGCGTCCTGCTGCTCGCGGGTGATCCCGTGCTTGTCCGCGATCAGTTCCGCCGATTCGCCGAGCGGGATCGTCCACTGCGGGTCCATCGCCGGGTTGACCATGCGCCAGCCCAGGGTGGTCGAGTACAGCTCGGTGTTCCCGGCGGGAAAGGGCCGGTCCGGTTTGGGCAGCACGTACGGCGCCCGGGTCATCGACTCCACGCCGCCCGCGAGCACGACCGACGCGTCGCCGACCGCGATCGCGCGGGCGGCCTGGATCACCGCTTCGAGGCCGGACGCGCACAGCCGGTTCACCGTGACGCCGGGGACGGTGGTGGGCAGGCCGGCCAGGAGGGCGGCCATGCGGGCGACGTTGCGGTTCTCCTCGCCGGCGCCGTTGGCGTTGCCGAAGTACACGTCGTCGATCCGGGACGGGTCCAGGTCAGGGGTGCGGCCGAGGAGTTCACGGATCGCGTGCGCGGCCAGGTCGTCCGGGCGTACGCCCGCCAGGCCCCCGTTGTACTTGCCGAACGGGGTGCGCACCGCGTCGACGATGTAGACGTCCCTCACTTCGCTCCCTCCGCGACGACGAGCTTGGCGTCCGTCCTGGCGACGACCTCGTCGACGCTCACGGCCGGGGCGGTCTCCACCAGCACCAGGCCGTCCTCGGTGACGTCGAGGACGCCGAGATCGGTGATGACGCGGTTCACGCAGGCCTTGCCGGTGAGCGGCAGGGCGCACTCCTCGAGGATCTTGGGGGAGCCGTCCTTGGCGGTGTGGGTCATGACCACGATGACGGTGCGGGCGCCGTGGACGAGGTCCATCGCGCCGCCGATCCCGGTGATCATCTTGCCGGGGACGGCCCAGTTCGCGAGGTCGCCGGAGGAGGAGACCTGCATCGCGCCGAGCACCGCCACGTCGATGTGCCCGCCCCGGATCATGCCGAAGGACAGGGCCGAGTCGAAGAAGGCGGCGCCCGGCCGGACCGTGACCGTCTCCTTGCCCGCGTTGATCAGGTCGGGGTCCACCTCGGCCTCGGTGGGGTACCTGCCGGTGCCCAGGATGCCGTTCTCCGACTCCAGGGTGACCTCGACGCCCTCGGGGAGGTAGTTCGGGATCAGGGTGGGCAGGCCGATGCCGAGGTTGACGTACTGGCCGTCGCGCAGCTCCAGCGCGGCCCGCGCGGCCATCTGTTCACGCGTCCAGGCCATCAGGAAGTCACCGTCCGCCGCTCGATCTTCTTGTCGTTGGCCTGCTCCGGGGTCAGCGCCACCACCCGCTGGACGAAGATCCCGGGCAGGTGCACCGCGTCCGGGTCGATCTCGCCGGGCTCGACCAGCTCCTCCACCTCGGCGATCGTCACCCGTCCGGCCATCGCGGCCAGCGGGTTGAAGTTCCGGGAGGACTTGGCGAAGACCAGGTTGCCGTGCCGGTCGCCCTTCGCGGCGCGGACCAGCGCGAAGTCGGTGCGGATGCCGCGCTCGAGGACGTACTGCGTCCCGTCGAACTCGCGGACCTCCTTCGGCGGCGAGGCCAGCGCGACCCCGCCCGACCCGTCGTACCGCCACGGCAGTCCGCCGTCGGCGACCTGGGTGCCGACCCCGGCGGGTGTGTAGAAGGCGGGGATCCCCGCGCCGCCGGCCCGCAGCCGCTCGGCCAGGGTGCCCTGGGGGATCATCTCCACCTCCAGCTCCCCGCCGAGGTACTGGCGCGCGAACTCCTTGTTCGCGCCGATGTAGGACCCGGTCACCCGGGCGATGCGCCCGGCGGCCAGCAGGACGGCCAGCCCGGACTCCATCGCCCCGCAGTTGTTGGAGACCACCGACAGCCCGCCGGTCCCGCGCTCGTACAGCGCCTGGATCAGCACGTTCGGCACACCGCTCAGCCCGAAGCCGCCCACCGCGAGCGACGCGCCATCGGGCACGTCGGCCACCGCCTCACCGGCCGTGGCCACCACCTTGTCCATCCGAGGAGCCCCATCTCTTCCGCGTGTCGCTTCCGCGTGCCCCGGGAGCAGATAGTCAGGGCACTGAGTATTTCAGCGAGGTTGTCCACACGCTGCCACCGGACGGCCGGGGCGTCAAGGCCCGCAAAGTGCGGGGTAGATCGTATGAGGCGGTTCCGGATGTCGGTACTCGATGCCGTGTATCGTCAGTGCACCTACGAAAGTGACCACGGGGAGCGCACATGGCAGCGGTCGATCTGGCCACCCACCCCGGCCATCTGGCCCGGCGGCTGCAGCAGGCGCACTACCTGCTGTGGAACACGATGGTCTCCGAGGAGACCACCTCGCCGCAGTACGCCGTCCTCAACGCCCTCGTCGCCGAGCCGGGGCTCGACCAGCGCACCGTGGGGGAGCGGGTGGGCCTGGACCGGTCCACCATCGCGGAGGTGGTCAGCAGGCTCGGCCGCCGCGGGCTGCTCGACAAGGTCCGCGACCCGCAGGACGGCCGCCGGTCCCTGCTCCGGCTCACCGACGAGGGACTGCGCGTCCACCGCAGGCTGGGCGTGCGGATCGCCCGGATGAACCAGGTGTTCCTGGCCCCGCTCGCCGCCGACGAGCAGGCGGTGTTCTTCGACCTGATCCGCCGGGTCGCGGACGCCGCGGAGGGGCTCCGCAACCCGGCCGAGCCGACGGTGGCACCGGGCTGACCGGGGACTTCGCCCGTCAGGAGTGCGCAGCTCGGTAGCGCCCGGTTCAGGAGCGCGCGGCTCAGGCTTCGCCGGGCTCAGGAGCGCCCGGCGAAGACCACCCAGACCTGGCCCTCGGCGAAGTTGAGCGGCTTGCCGTCCTCGGTGGTGAAGGTCGTGCCGTCCGCGGCGGCCCCGCGCTTCCAGGTCGCGTCGTACGCGCGCCCGTCGCGCAGCACCTCCGCCTCCCCCGAGCCCACCGACTCGACGTAGGGCGAGTTGCTGCCGCGGAAGTCGCGGAAGTCCGACTCGCGCACCTTCACGTGCTGCACGACGACCGTGGCCGGTGCCAGCCGCCCGCCGTCGGCCGTGCGGGCCGGGCTGCCGTCCATGGAGACCAGCCACCGGTCCCGGCTGTCGGACCAGGTGAAGGCGAAGCTCGCCGAGGGGTAGCGCACCGTGTGCGAGGACTCCGCCCGGCCGCCCGCGGGAGCCTTGCCGTAGGTGAACCCGGTGGTGAGGGCCGCGGCCCCGGACGGCTCCTGGAGCAGCCTGCCCGGCCGCAGGTAGAGGTTGTGCGGGGCCTGCCGGTCCTCGGCGCGGACGTAGGCGTCGGAGTCCTCGCCGGGCGGCTCCGCACGCAGCGGGGCCCGGTCGATGAGCGGCAGCAGCTTGCTCTGCGCGCCGGAGAACGCCAGCACCGGCCGGTCGAACTGGCCGAGCAGCTCCAGGTCGGACTCGCGGGCGCTGCGCACCGGCCCCACCGACTCGGGCAGCTCGGTGGCGTAGATCGCCATCAGCCGGCTCAGTCCCGCCTCCACCGGCTCGGCGTAGACGACGTCCGCGGCCTCCAGACCCGTCTGCGGGCGGGCCGCGCGCACGTTGTCGACCTTCACGGCGAGCACCGGTCCCAAGGCCGGGGCGGCGCTGTGCGAGCGCTCCGGTTCCGGCGCCCGCCCGTCCCCCTTCGCTCCGGGGCCCGCCGTGCAGCCCGCAGCGGCCAGCGAGACCGCCACCGCCGCCGTCAGCAGGGCGGCATACCGTCGCCTGCGTGTCCCTTGTCGCATCCCGGCCATCCGTCCACCCATCCCGTGTCATTGATTGTGCGCTTCTTGAAGCATTTAGTGCCATACCTGACTGAATCCGATACGGCACACGGAACGGGACAGATAATCCGCTGTTCGGCCGAAAAGACCGCCGGGTTCGGTGACGGGAGCCCCGGGGTACCCGGCCGCCACGCAGAACCGACGCGCACGGCGACGGAGGGAGCGCGGGGCGATGAAGGCAGTGACATGGCAGGGCAAGCGGGACGTCCGGGTCGAGGACGTGCCGGATCCCAGGATCGAGGAGCCGACCGACGCGGTCATCCGCGTCACCTCCTCCGGGCTGTGCGGCTCCGACCTGCACCTCTACGAAGTGCTCACACCGTTCATGACACCGGGCGACATCCTCGGCCACGAGCCGATGGGCATCGTGGAGGAGGTCGGTTCCGAGGTGACGAACCTGAAGCCGGGCGACCGGGTCGTGGTGCCGTTCCAGATCGCGTGCGGACACTGCTACATGTGCGACACCGGGCTGCCGACCCAGTGCGAGACCACCCAGGTGCACGGCGAGGGCATGGGCGCACCGCTGTTCGGCTACACCCGCCTCTACGGTGCGGTGCCCGGCGGCCAGGCCGAGTACCTGCGCGTGCCGCAGGCCCAGTACGGCCCGATCAAGGTGCCCGAGGGCCCGGCCGACGACCGCTTCGTCTACCTCTCCGACGTGCTGCCCACCGCCTGGCAGGCGGTCGAGTACGCGTCCGTCCCGCAGGGCGGCAGCCTCGCCGTACTGGGCCTCGGCCCGATCGGCGACATGGCGTGCCGGATCGCCCGGCTCAAGGGGGTCGACAAGGTGTTCGGCGTGGACCTCGTGCCCGAGCGGCTGGAGCGGGCCCGCGCACGGGGCGTGGAGACGTTCGACCTGCGGTCTTTCGACAACGAGAAGGAACTCGTCGCCGCGATCCAGGACCGGACGGACGGCCGCGGCCCCGACGCCGTGATCGACGCGGTCGGCACCGAGGCGCACGGCGGTGCCGTGGCCAAGCTGGTGCAGCAGACCGCCGCGGTGATGCCCCGGGCCATCGGCGGGCCCCTGGCGGAGCGGTTCAGCGTCGACCGGCTTGCCGCCCTCTACACCGCGATCGACCTGGTGCGCCGCGGCGGCACCATCTCGCTGTCCGGCGTGTACGGCGGCATGGCCGACCCGATGCCGATGCTCACCCTGTTCGACAAGCAGGTCCAGCTGCGGATGGGCCAGGCCAACGTACGCCGCTGGAGCGACGAGATCGTGCCGTACCTGACCGACCAGGACCCGCTCGGCGTCGACGGCTTCGCCACCCACCGGGTGCCGCTGGCGGACGCGCCGCACGCCTACGAGATGTTCCAGAAGAAGCAGGACGGCGCGGTCAAGGTCCTGATGAAGCCGTAGGCGGCTCCGGGCCCGCCGCGTCAGGGCCCGCCGAGGATCTCCGCCAGGTCGTAGCGGACCGGCTCCTCCAGCTGCGCGTAGGTGCAGCTCTCGGGGGTCCGGTCCGGGCGCCGGCGGCGGAAGCGGGCCGTGTGCCGGAAGCGCGCCCCGTTCTCCATGTGGTCGTACGCCACCTCGACGACCAGCTCGGGACGCAGCGGCACCCAGGACAGGTCCTTCTTGCCCGACCACCGGCTGGGCGCCCCGGGCAGCCGCGCCGACTCGTGCGCCGCCTCCTCGGCCCACGCGGCCCACGGATGCCCCCGGGCGTCGTCCATGCGCAGCGGCTCCAGCTCCTCCACCAGCTCGGCCCGGCGCTTCATCGTGAAGGCGGCGCACACCCCCACGTGCTGGAGCACCCCCCGGTCGTCGTACAGCCCGAGCAGCAGCGAGCCGACCACGGGCCCGCTCTTGTGGAAGCGGTACCCGGCGACGACCACGTCCGCCGTCCGCTCGTGCTTGATCTTGTACATGGCCCGCTCGTCCTGCCGGTAGCGCAGATCGAGCGGCTTGGCGACCACCCCGTCCAGACCGGCCCCCTCGTACTGCTCGAACCACTGCCGGGCCACCTCGATGTCGTCCGTCGCCGGCGCCACGTGCACCGGCGGCGTCACCCCGGACAGCGCCCGCACCAGCAGCGCCCGCCGGTCGGCCAGCCCCACGTCGAGCAGGGACGCGTCGTCCAGCGCCAGCAGGTCGAAGGCCACCAGTGAGGCCGGAGTGCGCTCCGCCAGCGTCCGCACCCGGGAGTCCGCCGGATGGATCCGCTCGGTCAGCGCGTCGAAGTCCAGGTGCCCGTCCCGCGCGATGACGATCTCCCCGTCCACCACGCACCGCTCGGGCAACCGCTCGCGCACCGCTACCACCAGCTCCGGAAAATACCTGGTCAACGGCTTGCCCGTCCGACTCCCCAGCTCCACCTCGTCCCCGTCGCGGTACACGATCGCCCGAAACCCGTCCCACTTCGCCTCGTAGTGCATCCCCGGCGGGATCTTCGCCACGGACTTGGCGAGCATCGGCTTCACGGGCGGCATGACGGGGAGGTCCATGCTCCGATTCTGTACGCCCTCGCCCGCCGTCGCCTGATGTGCGAAGGTCCGGCGCTGCGCCTACCGTGGCTCGCATGGCGGAAGCGGTGGAACTGGAGGCGGGTGGCCGGACCGTGCGGTTGTCCAGCCCGGGGAAGGTCTTCTTTCCGGAGTGCGGCTACACCAAGCTCGACGTGGCCCGCTACTACCAGGCCGTCGCCCCCGGCGTCCTGCGTGCCCTGCGCGACCGGCCCACCACGCTCCAGCGGTACCCGGACGGCATCACCGGCGAGTGGTTCTACCAGAAGCGCGCGCCCAAGGGCATGCCCGACTGGATCCCGACCGCGCACATCACCTTCCCCAGCGGGCGCAGCGCCGACGAGATGTGCCCCACCGAGGAGGCGGCCGTGCTGTGGGCCGCCCAGTACGGCACCCTCACCTTCCACCCCTGGCCGGTGCGCCGCGACGACGTCGACCACCCGGACGAACTGCGCATCGACCTCGACCCGCAGCCCGGCACCGACTACGACGACGCCGCCCGTGCCGCCCACGAACTGCGCGCGGTGCTGGAGGAGTTCGGCGGGCTGCGCGGCTGGCCCAAGACCTCGGGCGGGCGCGGCATCCACGTCTTCGTGCCGATCGAGCCGCGCTGGACCTTCACCCAGGTGCGGCGTGCCGCGATCGCCGTCGGCCGGGAGATGGAACGGCGGATGCCCGAGCGGGTCACCATCAAGTGGTGGAAGGAGGAGCGCGGCGAACGCATCTTCATCGACTACAACCAGACCGCCCGCGACCGCACCATCGCCTCCGCGTACTCCGTGCGGCCCCGCCCGAACGCCCCGGTCTCCGCCCCGCTGACCTGGGACGAGGTGGGCGTCGCGCACCCGCAGGACTTCGACATCACGACCATGCCCGCGCGCTTCGCCGAACTCGGCGACGTGCACGCGGGCATGGACGAGACGAGATACTCCCTCGACGCCCTGCTGGAGCTGGCGACGAAGGACGAGCACGACCACGGGCTCGGTGATCTGCCCTACCCGCCCGAGTATCCGAAGATGCCGGGCGAGCCGAGCCGGGTCCAGCCCAGCCGGGCCAGGAAGAAGACTCCCGGCCCGGACTGAGCCACGACGCGGACCCCTAGAGGTCCTTGATCCGGACGTCGCGGTACGAGATCACGTCCGACGTGCTGTGCACCTGGAGTCCGACGTAGCCGGAGGCGAACCGCCGCCCGTCCGTGCCCGGGTCGTCCGAGCGCTCGGGGTAGAAGGTCTGCCCGCCGAAGTTGTCGAACTCGTTGATCAGCACACCGTTGCGGTAGATCGAGTAGTGCTGGTCCACCACCCGGATCTCGTAGTCGTTCCAGGTGCCCTTCTCGGTGACGCCCGCGCCGGCCAGGCCGACCCGGTCGAAGCCGTAGACGGAACCGGACTTGTACATGTCGCCGGTCGGGCTGTCGAACGCCTGGATCTCGTGCCCGTACTTGATGGCGACCCACTCCGGACGCGACTCCTCCGGGTGGTCGTGCACCTGCGGGAAGCGCACGAAGACGCCGCCGTTGGTGTTCGCCGTACCCGCCGCGTCGTCACGCCACTGGAGCTTCAGCGAGAAGTCGCCGTACTTGCGCTCGGGGAACCACAGCATGCCCATGCCGGGCGTGCTGGTGCTGGACGTGATCGACCCGTCCGGGTTCAGCCCGAACGAACCGCCGCCCACCTGCTCCCACTTGGCGAAGGACTCCTGGCTGCCGTCGAGGATCGTGCGGTAGCCCTCGGTCTGGCCGGGCTGACCGATCTTCGACTGCTTGGCGGCCTTGTTGATCGCCCGGTACTCCCGCTTGTCGACGACGCCCTCGTCCAGGAGGCCGTCCATGACCTCACGGACGTGCTTGAGGAACAGCGCCTGGGACGTCCACTCCTTCTCGTCCTCGATCATCTCGTTGATCCGGCACCGGTTGTTGGTGACCCGGTTGGGCACCCCTGAGTCGACCGTGCCGACGATCACCGTGAGGCGCTCGTCGTACTCCGGGCAGGGCGGCGGCGGCACCTGGCCCGACACCACCGTGAAGTCCACGGTCAGCGGCTCGGAGGTGTTGCCGGCCTTGTCGCTCGCCCGGTACGCCACCGTGTGCCGGCCCACGCGGTCCACGACCACCGGGTCGGTGTACGCCAGGTAGGGCCCGGCGTCCAGGGAGTACTCCACACCGGCGACGCCGGAACCGCCCTCGTCCGCGGCGTTCACGGTCACCTTCGCGCTGCCGACGTAGGCGCCGTCGGAGTTCTTGGTGCCGTCCACGGTCGCGCCGGTCACCGGCGGGGTGGTGTCCTGCGGGGGAGCGGCGGCCACGGTGAAGGCGACGCTCTTCTCCGCGGCGACGTTGCCCGCCTTGTCGGTGGCCCGGTAGCGCACGGTGTGCTCGCCGACCTCGTGGACCATGACCGGCGCCGTGTACGCCGTCCAGGCGCCGTCGCCGACCGCGTACTCGATGGTGTTGACGCCGGAACCGGTGTCGGAGGCGGTGACGGTCACCGTCGCCATGTCGATGTAGGCACCATCCGGGTTCTTCTCGCCGCTGACCGTCGCCGAGGTCTCCGGCGCGGTCGTGTCGTCGGTGTCGGGCGCGGCCACCGCGAAGGTGACGCTCTTCTCCTCGGCGGCGTTGCCCGCCTTGTCGAACGCCCGGTAGCGCACCGTGTGTTCACCGACCTGGTCGACGACGACCGGCGTGGTGTACGGCTGCCAGGCACCGTCGGCACCGATCGCGTACTCGATGCGCTCCACGCCCGAGCCGCCCTCGTCGGTGGCGGCGATGCTCACGGTCGCGGAACCGACGTACGCGCCGTCGGCGTTCTGCGTGCCGCCCACGTCGGCCGAGGTGGCGGGCGCCGTGGTGTCCTCGCCGCCGCCGCCCTCGGTGACCACGAGCACGCCCGTCATCTGGCCGTGGCCCGGGATCGTGCAGTGGTACATGTACTTGCCGGGGGTGAGGGTGACCTCGGCGGTGTGCTTGCCGCCCTCGGCATCGAACGGGTTGGCCAGGATGTTGAGCTGGACGTCCTGGTTGTACGCGGGATCGCTGGTCATGAACGTCAGCGTGTGCGGCATGCCGGTGGTGTTGCCGGTGGCCTCACTGTTCTCGAAGACGATCGTGGCCGGACCGGCCACCGCCGTCTCGGGCGCCGACGTGTACTTGGTGATGTCGTCACCGGCCGTCCAGGTGAGCACCTGGTCGGCGGCGGCCGCGGCGGGTGCCTTCGCGGGCTGCCCGGAGGCGGACGTCGCCTGCAGTCCGAGCACCATCAGCAGGCCGGCCAGCAGCGCGGCCCACATTCTTCGTTGGCGTATCACTCGGTCCCCCTCGCCAGCTGTCCGGCGGCCGGCGTCGGGCCGCCGCCCTCGTAGGTGACCCGCCACAGGGCCGACTTGGAGTCCGAGGTGAAGAAGCCGCGGCCGTAGTCCAGGACGTACAGCGCGCCGTCCGGGCCGAACTTCCAGCCCATCAGGTTCTTGATGCCGTCGTTGCCGACGGGCACGATCTTCTTCAGGGACTCCGAGTGCACCGGCAGACCGCCGTCGCCCTGCGTCTTCGGGTCCATCAGCACCGCGTTGCGCGGCTGGTCGGCGTCGTAGAAGTCACCGACGAACCACTTGCCGTCCCAGTACGCGGGCCACTTGGTGTCACTCGTGCTGTCGGCGTCGTAGCGGTAGAGCGGGCCGTTCATCGCGGCCTGGCCGCCGCCCTTGAGCCAGGGCAGCCGGTAGGTGGCCTCGTCCTGCTCGTACGACGGGATGCCGTTCTCGTCGCGCGGGTAGTCGGGGCCGCCGCCCTGCGGCGAGTACCAGATGTTGTTGCCGGTCACCGGCGGCAGGTTCACCAGGCCGTCGTTGTTCGGCGACTCGTTCTTCGGGTGGTCGCAGTCGTACCAGCCCAGCGGCTTCGACGGGTCCGGCAGGTTCCGGTCCCGGTACGGCTGCTTGTTGCCCATGCAGTACGGCCAGCCGCGGTTGCTCGCCTTGGTGATGGTGGCGAACGTGTCGTACTTGGCCGGACCCCACGTCGGCGACGGAGCACCGGCGTCCGGGCCGACCCAGCCCGCGTACAGGGTGTCGGTCTTCTTGTCGACGGAGATGCGCGCCGGGTTGCGCACGCCCATCACGTAGATCTCGCCGCGCGTCTTGCCGCCGCCCTCGGCGGTCTCCTTGCCGGTGAAGAGGTTGCCCTCCGGGAGCGTGTACGTCCCGTCCGGCTCCGGGTGGATGCGCAGGATCTTGCCGTTGAGGTTGTTGGTGTTTCCGGCCGTGCGACGCGCGTCGGCGAAGGACACGCCCTTGAAGTTGGGCTCCGGGTTGTTGCCGGAGTAACCGTCGCTGAAACCACTGGAGTTGTTGTCACCGGTGGCGATGTACAGGTTCCCCTTGGAGTCCCAGGCCATCCCGCCGCCCGCGTGGCAGCAGCTGTGGATCTGCACCGGCCACTTGAGCAGCACCTTCTCGCTGCCCAGGTCCAGCTTGTTGGTGGCCTGGTCGAGGGTGAAGCGGGAGACCCGCCGCTCGGCCATGTGGGTGTCGCGGTTGATCTGGGAGTGCGGGGTGTAGTGCAGGTACACCCACCCGTTCTCCGCGAACTTCGGGTCCAGCTCGATGCCGAGCAGGCCCTCCTCGACCTTGGTCAGCTCGTCGCCGCCGCCCTTGTTGCCGAAGACGGTGAGCGCGCCCGCGAGGGTGACCTTGTCGGTCTTCGGGTCCCAGACGTGGATCTCGCCCGTGCCCTTGCCGACGTTGGGGTCGTTCCAGTCGGTCACCACGGGGTGCGAGGAGTCCGTGCCGCCGCGGCCGATGTAGAAGACGCGGCCGTCGGGGGCGGTGACCAGGCCGTGCGGTTCG
Organism: Streptomyces sp. NPDC001599; assembly: GCF_042893535.1. Classification (NCBI taxonomy): domain Bacteria; kingdom Bacillati; phylum Actinomycetota; class Actinomycetes; order Kitasatosporales; family Streptomycetaceae; genus Streptomyces; species Streptomyces sp. NPDC001599. The sequence goes on along the minus strand of NZ_JBIAVA010000004.1, from coordinate 114,155 downwards.
CCGATCTGGTCGTTCTGGCCGGGCTGGTTGGGGTCGGTGAGCCGCTCGGCCTTGTAGTTGGCGTTGATGGTCGCCTTGCAGTCGGCCTGCGACAGCCGGGTCGTCCACATCAGGGCGCCGCGCAGATGGGTGCGGAAGTCGGTCTCGTCGTACGACGACACCGTGCCGCCCATGCCGGTGTAGAACGACCGGCCGCCGTCGTAGTCCCGGCACCAACTCACCGGGTGGTCGGCCCCGTTGGCGCTCGTCCCGGGCGCGTACGTCGACTCGCGCACCCGGGCCACGGTGTGGACCTCACCGGACGGGTTCTTCTGCCAGTTCAGCCACTCGTCGGGGCGCTTCCACTCCAGCGGCAGGTCCTTGGTGGCCGGATGCCGCCGGTCACCGACCTCGACCGTGGCCCGTTGGACCTTGGTGGGACTGCCCGCGGCCGGGCGGGCGCCGACCAGACCGGTGAACCAGTCCGAGTACGGCTCCGCGCGGGCCGCGTCGTGGACGCCGACGAACCCGCCGCCGGCCTCCATGTACGCCTCCAGGCCCGCTTCCTGAGCGGGCGTCAGGACGTCGCCGCCGCCGGTCAGGAACACGACCGCGTTGAAGCGGCCGAGCTTCTTCTCGTTGGTGAAGACGTTGGCGTTGTCCGTGGCCTCGACCTTGAACTGCTCCTTGGCAGGCCCGGAGAGACCGATCCGCTCGATGGCCGAGATACCGGCGTTCACGACCGGTGACTCGTCCCCGGCCGCGGCGGAACCGTAGAAGATCAGCACCCGTACGTTGGCGCCGCCCGGCGGCGACTTGATCGACATCGTTGTCAGGGATGGGTCCGGCGCCGGACGGGCGCTGGCGGCAGGGCCGGCCAGCAGTCCCGCGGCGACGAAAGCGGCGGTGGCGCACGCCGCCCAGCCTCTTCTTCTCGCGCTCAACCCTCTTAAGGGCATGGGCACCTCCTCGGTCACGGCAGCAGCGCCAAGGAAGCTAGACCTCTTTGCGTGATACGCCAATAGGTATGACCGGGATCGGACGAACTTTGTCCTGAGTGTGGATAAACGCGGCGGCAACCGGTACGGTCCCACAGGCTCATCACAGCCAATCAGGTCCTGGGTCTGCGCACATTCCGTATCGGCGTGGGGAGTTCGGCATGGACAGGCGAGGCTTCAACCGACGGGTACTGCTGGGCGGCGCGGCTGCCGCGACATCGTTGTCCATCGCTCCGGAGGTCGCGGGCGCCGCCCCCGCGGCCAAGGGGATCACCGCGAGGACGGCACCGGCCGGGGGCGAGGTGAGACACCTCAAGATGTACGCCGAGAAGCTGGCGGACGGTCAGATGGGCTACGGCTTCGAGAAGGGCAAGGCGACCGTCCCCGGCCCGCTCATCGAGGTCAACGAGGGCGACACGCTGCACATCGAGTTCACCAACACGATGGACGTGCGGGCCAGCCTGCACGTGCACGGCCTGGACTACGAGATCTCCAGCGACGGCACCGCGATGAACAAGAGCGACGTCGAGCCCGGCGGCACCCGCACCTACACCTGGCGCACCCACAAACCGGGTCGCCGCGACGACGGCACCTGGCGGCCGGGCAGCGCGGGCTACTGGCACTACCACGACCACGTGGTCGGCACCGAGCACGGCACCGGCGGCATCCGCAACGGCCTGTACGGCCCCGTGATCGTGCGCCGCAAGGGCGACGTGCTGCCGGACGCCACGCACACGATCGTCTTCAACGACATGACCATCAACAACCGCAAGCCGCACACCGGTCCCGACTTCGAGGCCACCGTGGGCGACCGCGTGGAGATCGTCATGATCACGCACGGCGAGTACTACCACACCTTCCACATGCACGGTCACCGCTGGGCGGACAACCGCACCGGCCTGCTCACCGGCCCCGACGACCCGTCCCGGGTCATCGACAACAAGATCACCGGACCGGCCGACTCGTTCGGCTTCCAGATCATCGCGGGGGAGGGAGTGGGCGCCGGGGCGTGGATGTACCACTGCCATGTCCAGAGCCACTCCGACATGGGCATGGTGGGGCTGTTCCTGGTGAAGAAGCCGGACGGCACGATCCCCGGGTACGAACCGCACGAGCACGGCGGGGCGACCGCGAAGAGCGGGGAGCCGACGGGCGAGGCACCCGCGCACGAACACGAGCACTGAGCCGACGTCGGCCGGCGCCGCCACCGGCGCCGCCGGTCAGCTGTCGTGGACCGTTCTTCTGTACATACGCCCATGCTGACGACCGAACCGGCTCCCGCACAAGAACGTTTTCGGTCCCCGGAGCGCCCCCTCCCGCGCCGCGGCCTGCCGCTATCCTGAGCCGCAGCCGCCGAGGAGGAGCCGCACGTGACCGAGACCGCGCCGCGCCCCACGCTGGAGGCCGTGGCCGAGCGCGCCGGGGTCTCGCGGGCCACCGTGTCCCGCGTGGTCAACGGCGCCCACGGGGTGCGGGACGAGCTGGCCGAGCGGGTGCGGCGCGCGGTGGAGGAACTCGGCTACGTGCCCAACCAGGCCGCCCGTTCCCTGGTGACCCGGCGGCACCAGGCCGTCGCCGTCGTCGCCGCGGAACCGGAGACCCGGGTGTTCGCCGACCCCTACTTCGCCCAGCAACTGCGCGGCATCAGCAAGGAGCTGACGGCCCACGACAACCAGCTCGTGCTGCTGCTCACCGAGGGCCGCGAGGACCACGCCCGGGTCGGACGCTACCTGGCCGGCGGGCACGTCGACGGTGCGCTCGTCTTCTCCCTGCACCTGCACGACCCGCTGCCCGGCCTGGTCCGCAGCGCCGGGGTGCCGACCGTGTTCGGCGGGCGCCCCGACTGGGACGACGGACGGGACGACGTGGTCTACGTGGACAGCGACAACCGCGGCGGTGCCCGGTCGGCCGTCCACCACCTGGCCGGGCTCGGCCGCACACACATCGCGCACATCACCGGCCCGCTCGACCAGACCTCGGCCGCCGACCGGCTCGCGGGCTTCCGCGACGTCCGCCCCGGCGCCGACCCGGGGCTGGTCGCGCGGGGGGACTTCACCTCGGGCGGCGGGGAGCGGGCCATGCGGGAACTGCTCGACCGGTGCCCCGGCCTGGACGCCGTGTTCGCGGCCAACGACCTCTCCGCGGCGGGCGCCCTGCGGGTGCTGCGCGAACGCGGGCGGCGGGTGCCGGACGACGTGGCCGTGGTGGGCTTCGACGACATGCTGCCCGTCGCCGAACAGACCGACCCGCCGCTGACCACCGTCCGCCAGGACATCGAGGGCATGGGCCGCCTGATGGCCCGCCTGCTCCTGCGCGGCCTGGACCGCGGGACCGCCGCCGACGCCGCCGCCGACGCCGCCGCCACCGACTCCGACGCCGCGCACACACCGACCGCCGCCCCGCCCGGCGTAATCCTGCCGACGACCCTGGTCCACCGATCCACGGCCTGAGCCGGTCCCGCACCCCGTGAGTCCGGACATCGGTCCCGCCCGGGTGCCGCACCGCCCTTCGCGAGCGGGGCAGCCGGGGCCCCCGGCGCCGTCCGCCAGGTGCGCGGGTCGTCCGCGTGCCACGGCTCACCGCGCCACCGCGTGAGCCCGGATGGTGGTCCGCTCGGGCGTGCACCTGCGCCTGCGCGAGCCGGGCGCCGTTGCGCGGGGGTGGCTGGCCATCCGGCGGGGTGCGGATGCGGGATGCGCCCGTGCCCGCACCGGTGCCGGGGTGTGTCGCGGCGGGCGGGGGCGGCCAGAGGCTCCCGGCGCTGTGCGTGGGCTCGGCCGCGTCGCCACGGCCCACCGCGTGGCCCGGACGGAAGGCCGAGCCCGGAAGGCAGGCCGGGACCGGGTGGCGGGTTGCCTGCCGGTGCCGGTGCCGGTGCCATGCCGCGCAGCCGGGTGCCGGGCCTCGACGGGACCGCGAGCGCCGGACGCGCCCCGTGCCCTAGCCCTGGCGCGGTGCCGGCCTGAGTACCGCGAACCGGGCGCCGTACGGGTCTGCGAGGCGGGCGACGCGGCCGACGCCCTCGATGTCCGTCGCGGGCATCCGCACCGTGCCGCCCAGCTCCGTGGTCCGGGCGACCGCGGTGTCCGCGTCGTCCACCGCGAAGTACGGCAGCCATCCGGCGTCCGTGTCCGTGTCCGCCGGATCCTCGGCGAGCGGGACGAGGCCGCCGAACATGGCGTCCTCGCCCTCTCCGGCCGGGTTGACGCAGGTGTAGGAGCCGCCGGGGAAGGAGACGCCGGAGGTCTCCAGGCCCAGCACCGCACGGTAGTACGCGGCGGCTGCCGCGATGTCCGCGGTGTGCAGCTCGACCCAGCACAGCGCGCCGGTCTCGCCGGCCACGTCCAGGCCGGCGCGCTGCCCCGGCTGCCAGATGCCGAACGGCACCCCGGCCCGGTCGGCGAGGATCGCCATGGTGCCCTGGTCCATGACGTCCATCGGCTGCACGAGGACACCGCCGTGCGCCTGACCCGAGGCCCGGGCGGTGGCATGGGCGTCCGGGGCCTGGAAGTACACGGTCCAGGACGGCGGGCCCTGCTCCTCGGTCGTGCCCATGCCGCCGGCCACGATCCGGCCGTCCAGCTCGAAGAAGCCGTAGCCCCCGGCCTCCGGCCCCGCCGACCGGAACCGCCAGCCGAAGAGGCCGCCGTAGAAGGACGTGGCGCCCTCGAGGTCGGAGGTGCCGACGTCGAGCCAGTTCGGAGCGCCGGTGACGAAACGGGTCGTGAGCATGATGCGCCCTCCTCGCAAGGGTCCCGTTGCCTGCACTGACGAGTCTTCCACCGACCACCGGTGAGCGCTTCCGCGCGCCGCCGTGCGCCGCCGTGCGCGGCGGAGGACCATCTGATCTGCTGGGGGCGCCGGACGCGCGGCGTTGATGCCGCGTTGATCGAACGTTTTTCGCCTCCCGGCAGGCTGCTGCCCATGCACATCGAGACGACCGCGGCGCCCGACCTCAGCTGGCAGGAGGAGGCGTTGTGCGCGCAGACCGGGGGAGACTTCTTCTTCCCCGAGCCCGGCAGCTCCGTACGGGACGCGAAGCGCATCTGCGCCCTGTGCCCGATCCGCTCCACCTGCCTGGAGTTCGCGCTGAGCAACGACGAGCGCTTCGGCGTCTGGGGCGGCCTGTCGGAGAAGGAACGGCTGGCCCTGCGGCGCACCGTCCCCTGAGCGCGGGCCCCGGTAATTCGCTGTGCCGCACCCGTCGCGCCGGGCAGAATCCCCGGCATGTCCCGAACCGCCGCACAGCACGAGGCAGACAGCCTGCTGCACGCCCTCGATCCGCTCGCCCACCCGCGGCGCATGCGGGAACTCGTGGCGCGCAGCCGGGAGTCGCCCGACCCGCGGCCCCTCCTCGTCGAGCTCGAACGGCACGGGGCGTACGGACGCCGGCTCGCCGTCGTCGCCGCGTCCGCCGTCCGCGACACCGAGTGGATCGCGGACCGGATCGCCGATCCCGACCCGTACGTGCGCGGCCACGCCCTGCGGGTGGCCGACACGCTGGGCGTGCCCGACGCCGCCTTCGAGGCGGGTCTCGCCGACGCCCCCGAGGCGGTCCGCCGGAGCCTGCTGCGCTCCGTCGCCGCCGGCGGACGCACCGCCCTCGCCGACCGGCTGGTGGACGGGGTGCGCCGCGACTGGGGCGACACCGAGGCGACCCGTCTGCTGCCGGGCTGCACCACACCGAAGGCCGCCCTGCTGCTGCCCGAGCTGCTGTACGCCGTCCGGTCCTGGAACCCGTTCGCCAAGCGGCACCGCGCGACGCTGTGCGCCGCGCTGGAGGCGGAGCTGGACGCCCAGCCCGAGGCCCTGCGCGACGACTGGTGGCGCCGGTACGCGCCCGCGGTGGCCACCCTCGCGCCCGTCGAGCCCGCCAGGGTGCTGCGGATGCTGGAGGAGCGGGGACCGAACGGCCTGCCGTACGAACTGCGCGGCCACCTTCCCGCGTTCGCCGGCGCCGACCCGCGACGCGTCCTGCGCCTGCTGCTCACCCCCGCCTGGACGTCCGCCGTCGGCGTCCACCGGCTGGGACGCACGGTGCTGTACCGGCTGACCCGCACCGACTCGCCCGAACTCGTCGCCTACGCCCGGGCCCTGCTGCCCCTCGGCGGCCTCCCGAGGCTGCTGAAGGCGCTCCCGCCCGCCCGGCGTCACGCCCTGTGGACGGCCGTGAACCAGGGCCGCGGAGCCGGCGGCACCGTCGGCGTCGACGAGGCGCTCCTCGAGGTGCTGCCGCGCCGCCACGCCGCGCACGAGGCCCGGGAGGCCGCCGCACGCGCGCGGGAGGCCGGTGCGGCCGAGCACACGGTCCTCGTCGCCGAGTCCTTCCTCCCGGTGGCCGAGGCGCACGACCGGCTGCTGGCGGCCACCCGGCGCCCGGACGCCGACGACCGCGCCCGGGCCTGGCCGCTGCTGATCCGCAACGCCGCCCGCTCCGGCGACCCGGCCGCCGTCACCGCCGTACTGGAGGACATGGCGCGACTGCGCAACGAGCAGGACCCGGTGCGGAGCGTCGCGCTGCGGGCGGCGTGCGACATCCCGGCCGCGCTGTTCACCGAGGAGGCCGCCGAGCCCCTGGCCCGCCTCGCCACCGACGCCGTCGAGGCGCGCGACTCGTCGCCCCAGACCCGCCGGGCGCTCGGCGAGCTGGCCCTGGCCGTGCTGTGCGAGCACGCGGCGGGCGGCGCCCGCACGCTGGTGAACTGGGCCCTGCGCACCCTCGTGCGGATATCCGGCACCACGGGCGGCGCCGACCTCGGCCGCCTCGACCGCACCCTGCGGCGCGGCCAGGAGCACCAAGTGTACGAGGCGCTGCGCCCGTGGATCGAGGCGGGCGCCGAGAAGGCCGACTACGGCCTCGCCTTCGCGCTCGCCCGCGCCGTGGGCCCGCGCGCCTCCGGCGTGCCGGAACTCCAGGACCAGCTGTGGCAGGCCGTCCGCTACGGCAACGACACCACCGCGCGCACCGCGATCGGCCTGTGGCTCGAACCGTCCGCCACCCGCGACGAACGGGCGGCCCGCGTCCTCGCCCGGGAACCCTCGGCGGCCGCGCTGGAGCCGGTGCGCGCGGTGGTCGTCGGGCGCCGCACCGACCTGCTCGACCCGCTGCTCGCCGAGCATCCGCCCTACGGTCGCTTCCTGACCAAGGGCACCCCCTGGTCCGTGCCCGTGACCGCGCACGAGGTGAGCCGGTGGGTGCCGCGCCAGCAGGCGGCGCTGCTGAGGCGGTGCGCCGCTCTGGCCGCCGACGCCGGACTGCCGCTGCACGCGCGCGCGAACGCCGTCACGCGGGCGGCCACCGTGCCCGACGGCGGCGCCGACCTCGTGCGCCGCTGGACCGGGTCGGCCGACGTCGTCCTCGCCGAGGCCGCGCTCGCCGCCCTGGCCCGCACCGACCGGGCCGCCGAGGCGCTGCCCGAGCTGCTGTCGCACGCCGGCGGCGACCGGGCCCGCGTCGCCGTGTACGCGGTCACCCAGGCCTCCCGGCAGGCGCCGCCGTCCCGCCTCGCGGGCGCCCTGCGGGACGTACTGGAGGCGCCGGACGCCAAGGTGACCAGCCGCAAGGAAGCGGTCCGGCTCGCCGCGGTCCGCCTTCCCGTGCCGGACGCGGCGGCCCTGGTCACCGAGGTCTGCGCCCGCCCGGGGACCCACCCCGACGTACGCGCCGCCTGTGTCGCCTTCGCCACCGGGCTGCTCGCCCGGGAGGAGGTCTGGGACCTGCTGCGGGACGCCGCCGGCGGTGCGCCGGTGCTGCGGGCCGCCCTGCTGCGGACGGTGCCGCGTGACCTGCCCGAGGCGCACCGAGGCCGGTATGCCCGCCTGGTCCGCGACGTGGCCGCCACCGACGACGACCCCGCCACCGCGCGCCTCGCCCTCCACGCCCTGGGCCGCTGGATCCCCTGGTCGGACGACGGCGCCCGGGTACTGGCCGGAGCCGTCACGGACCTGGCCAACCGCGCCACCTGGCACGCGGCGGCGAACGCGCTGATCGGCGCGGCGTCGAGCGCTCCGCGGGGCCGGTCCGGCCTGCTGGAGACCCTGCGTGCGCTGGCCGGGGCGGAAGCCGGTGAGGACGACGACGCGGGCGAGCGGCGGGACCGGCCGGCCCGGCAACGCGTCGAGTACCTCGTCGCCGGGCTCCGGGCGAGTGCCTTCCGCCCGGAGGCGGCGGTCCGCCCGGTCGCCCGTGCCGCAGCCGAACTGCTCCACGAGTACGACGCCCACGTGGCGCAGGCCGCCGACCTCGCGGCCGGTCACGTCGACCTGACCGCCGTACCGCCGTGCCTGGACCGGGTGGCCGCGCTGGTCGGCACCGACCGGCCGGCGCTCGCGGCGCGGATCGCGGACGAGATCGGCGAGCGCCTGCGCAGCCGGGAGCAGCCGGGCGACGCCACGGTGCTGCTCGCCGAGGCCAGGGCGCTGGCCGGGCACGGCGGACACGCCCAGGGGCTCATGGCCGTCGCCGTCACCGGAGCGCTCGGCGAGCGCGAGGACTGGCCCGCGCCGTGGCGGGAACTGCTGCGCGCCCTGCGCCGCCACCCGGTCCCCGACGTGCGCGACGCGGCACTGGAGGAGACGACGGTCCACGAGTGATGACGCCGGTCGGCGCGCGGGGCCGGGAGGCCGGGCCCGGGAGGCCGGGCCCGGGGGCGGTCAGCCCGCCGCGCGGGCCGCCATCCGGGCCTTGCGCGCCGCCAGCTTCTCGTCGAACTTGGCGGCCTCGGCGTCAAGACCGCCCATGTACAGCCCCAGTTCCTCCTGGGCCGCCTGCCCGTCGGGACCGAGGCCGTCGATCTCCATGACCTTCAGGAAGCGCAGCACGGGCTGGATCACGTCGTCGTGGTGGATGCGCAGGTTGTAGACCTCGCCGATCGCCATCTGCGCGGCGGCCCGCTCGAAGCCGGGCATGCCGTGACCGGGCATCCGGAAGTTGACGACCACGTCCCGGACCGCCTGCATCGTCAGGTCGGGCGCCAGTTCGAAGGCCGCCTTCAGCAGGTTCCGGTAGAAGACCATGTGCAGGTTCTCGTCGGTCGCGATGCGGGCCAGCATGCGGTCGCAGACCGGGTCGCCGGACTGGTGGCCCGTGTTGCGGTGCGAGATGCGGGTGGCCAGTTCCTGGAAGGCCACGTACGCCACCGAGTGCAGCATCGAGTGCCGGTTGTCCGACTCGAAGCCCTCACTCATGTGGGCCATGCGGAACTGCTCCAGCTTGTCCGGGTCGACCGCGCGCGAGGCGAGCAGGTAGTCGCGCATCACGATGCCGTGCCGCCCCTCCTCTGCGGTCCAGCGGTGCACCCAGGTGCCCCAGGCGCCGTCGCGGCCGAAGAGGCTGGCGATCTCGTGGTGGTAGCTGGGGAGGTTGTCCTCCGTCAGGAGGTTCACCACGAGGGCGATCCGGCCGATCTCGGTGACCTTGGACTGCTCCTTCTCCCAGGCCTCGCCGTCCTCGAAGATCCCCGGGAAGTTCCGCGCCTCGGTCCACGGCACGTACTCGTGCGGCATCCAGTCCTTGGCGACCTTCAGGTGCCGGTTCAGCTCCTGCTCGACCACTTCCTCCAGCGCGTACAGCAGCCGGGCGTCGGTCCATTCTGCGGAAGTGCCGAGGTGAGGGGAGACGATCGTCACGAATAACTCCATGGGGACGTACGACAGTGCGGTGCGGCCGGCGAGCGGTGCCGGGAACCTACGGGATCGTAGGCTACGAAACCGTAGGTTACGAGAGCGTAGGTTAAACGCACTGTAAAGGTCGCTGATCAGCCACCTTCCGGCGGTACCCGACAGGGCCCCGAGACCCGCAGGTCCGGGGCCGGGCGCACGTCCTGCGCGCCGTGCTCAGTCGTACAGCTCCCGCAGCCTGACCGAGAGGCACGTCACACAGCCCTCCAGCTTCTCGAACTCCCCGATGTCGACGAGCACCGGCTCGTGACCGAGATCGGCGAGCAGCTCCGCCGTCTTCGGCGCGCTCGCCGCCATCAGCAGCCTGCTCCCGCCGAGCAGCACCACGTGCGCCCCCGACTCCTCCGGCACCGGCAGGAAACGGGGGAACAGCGAGGGCACGTCCGTCATCGGGATGTGTCCGATCACCGTCCCGTCCGGCAGCGCGGTGACCGCCGACTTCAGGTGCAGCACCTTGCTCACGGGCACGGCGACGACCCGGGCGCCCAGCGGCTCGAACGCCGCCCGCAGCTGCTGGACACCGGCCGCGTTGGTCCGGCCGCCGCGTCCCACGTAGATCGTGTCGCCGATCTTCAGGACGTCGCCGCCGTCCAGGGTGCCCGGCTCCCACACCCAGTTCACCGAGCAGCCGAGCCGGGCCACGGCCTCCTCGACACCGGCCGTCTCCGCGCGCCGCGACTCGGCGCCGGGCCGCGTGATCAGCGCGACGTTGCGGAACATGACGACGGCGTCCTCGACGAAGACCGAGTCCGGACAGTCGTCGGCCGGGTCCACCTCCAGCGTCTCCCAGCCGTGCGCTCCGAGGGCCTCGACGTAGGCGTCCCACTGTTCGAGGGCGAGGCCGTGATCGACCTTCTCCCGCTCGACGTGTGTCACCAGTCCTTCGGCGAGCCTGGGGCTGGGGCGGCGGACGAGGGCCTTCTTGCTGGGCACGCGGGGCCTTTCGTGTCGGCGCGGATCGGCGGGTGTCGACGTCGGCTGCCCGGCGCGTGAGGCGGCGCCGGTTCGCGCCATCATGCAGCGGGGACCTGCGCCTACGGAACCCCCGTCAGCCCCTCGTAGCCCTCCTGAGATGCTCGGCGGTGCTGGAACCGCCGGCCGCGAGCAGCTCCCGCGGGGTGCCCTCGAAGATCACCCGGCCTCCGTCCCGCCCGCCGTCCGGGCCGAGGTCGATCACCCGGTCGGCGTGCGCCACCACGTCCAGGTTGTGCTCGACGACCACGACCGTGTTGCCGGCGTCCACGAGCCGGTCCAGCAGGGCGAGCAGCCCCTCGACGTCCGACATGTGCAGACCCGTGGTCGGCTCGTCCAGGACGTAGACCGCGCCGGTGCGGTGCAGCCGGGTCGCCAGCTTGATCCGCTGCCGCTCGCCGCCGGAGAGCGTGGACAGCGGCTGCCCGAGGGTGAGGTAGGTGAGGCCGACGTCGCGCAGGGCGCGCAGCCTGCGGCGTACGCCGGTGTCGGCGAAGAAGCCCAGGGCCTGGTCGGCGGTCATCGCGAGCACGTCGGCGACGGACCGTCCGTCCACCGTCAGCCGCAGCACCTCCTCCCGGAAGCGCCGTCCCTCGCAGTCCTGGCAGGTGGTCGTCACCGGATCCATGAAGGCGAGGTCGGTGTGGATGGTCCCGCGCCCCTCGCAGGTGCCGCAGGCGCCCGCCGAGTTGAAGCTGAAGAAGCCCGGCTCGGCACCGGTCTCCCGCGCGAAGATCTTCCGCACCGTGTCCATGATCCCGAGGTACGTCGCCGGGGTGGAGCGGGCCGAGATGCCGATGGCCGACTGGTCGACGACCACGGCGTCCGGGTGAGCGGCGGTCAGCTCCGCGACCAGCGTGCTCTTGCCCGACCCGGCGACCCCGGTGACCGCGGTGAGCACCCCGGTCGGGAACGCCACGGTCACCTCCCGCAGATTGTGCCGCTCGGCGCCCTTGACCCACAGCTCACCGGTGGCCGTCCGCACGGTCTCCTTCACCGCCGTACGCCGCCCCAGGCACCGCCCGGTGAGCGTGTCCGACGCGGCCAGCCCGGCCGGGGTCCCCTCGAACACCACCCGGCCGCCGTCGGCACCGGCCCGCGGGCCCATGTCGACGACGTGGTCGGCCAGCGCGATGACGTCCGGGTCGTGCTCGACCACCAGCACGGTGTTGCCCTTGTCGCGCAGCCGCAGCAGCAGGTCGCCGAGGCGCCCGACGTCCCGCGGGTGCAGTCCGACGCTCGGCTCGTCGAAGATGTACGTCAGCCCGGTCAGGCTGGAGCCGAGGTGCCGCACGGTCTTCAGCCGCTGCCCCTCGCCGCCGGACAGGGTGGCGGTCTCCCGGTCCAGGCCGAGATAGCCGAGGCCGATCGCCTCCACCCGCTCCAGCGCGGCCACCGCGGCGCCGGCGACGGGCAGGGCCACCGGATCGTCGATCTCCCTCAGTACGGAGATCAGGTCGGTGATCTGCATCCGCGAGCAGTCGGCGATGGAGTGCCCGTCGATCCGGGTCGCGAGCGCGGCCGCGTTCAGCCGGGCGCCGCCGCAGTCGGGGCAGCGGGCCTCGACCAGGAAGCCGCGCACGAGGTCCCGGGTCCGCTCGCTCATGCCGGACAGGTCCCGCTTGAGGTACAGCCGTTCGAACCGGTCGGCGAGTCCCTCGTACTCGGTGCTCCACGTCCCGCCCGAGCCGCTGACGGTGACCTTGCTGCCGGGCCGCCCACGCATCAGGAAGGCGCGCTCGGCCGCCGTGAACTCGCCGACCGGCTTGCCGGTGTCCAGCTCCTCGGTGTTGGTGTAGGTCTGCCCCTGCCAGGTCCCGGCCGCGAACGGCGGGAAGCGGACCGCCCCGTCCGCCAGCGACCTGGCCGGGTCCAGGATCCGGTCCCAGTCGGGCTGCACCCTGCGGCCCAGGCCGTCGCAGCCGGGGCACATGCCCGACGGGTCGTTGAACGAGTACGCCGTCGCCCCTCCGGCGCTCGGGGTGCCGTGCCGGGAGAACAGCACCCGCAGCACCGAGTGGATGTCGGTCATCGTGCCGACCGTGGAGCGGGAGTGGCCGCCGACCGGCCGCTGGTCGACGACGATCGCGGGGGTGAGGCCCTCCAGGGCGTCCGCGTGCGGCCGCTCGTACTTGGGCAGCCGGTTGCGGACGAACCAGGTGTACGTCTCGTTCAGCTGGCGCCGCGACTCCACCGCGATGGTGTCGAACACGACCGACGACTTCCCCGACCCCGAAACGCCGGTGAACACGGTCAGCCGGCCCTTCGGGATGCGGAGCGTGACGTCCTGGAGGTTGTTCTCCCTGGCCCCGGTGATGCTGATGTACTCGCTCATCCAGCGGACGCTAGGCGGAATACCCGACAGCTTCCGGCGTGATTTCCCTCAGTTCTCCCTCCTCCAGCAGCAGCCAGCGCGTGATGCCGAGCGACTCCAGGAACGGCAGGTCGTGGCTGGCCACCAGCAGCGCACCCTCGTACGCCTCCAGCGCGCCGGTGAGCTGCCGCACGCTCGCCATGTCCAGGTTGTTGGTCGGTTCGTCCAGCATCAGCAGCTGCGGCGCGGGCTCGGCCAGCATCAGCGCCGCCAGCGCCGCCCGGAAGCGTTCGCCGCCGGACAGCGTGGCCGCCTGCTGGTCGGCGCGGGCGCCCCGGAACAGGAAGCGCGCCAGCCGGGCCCGGATCCGGTTGTCGGTGGCGCCCGGCGCGAACCGGGCCACGTTCTCCGCGACGCTCAGCGCGTCGTCCAGGACGTCCAGACGCTGCGGCAGGAACCGCAGCGGCACGTGCGCAGTCGCCTCGCCCGCCACCGGCGCCAGCTCCCCGGCGACGGTGCGCAGCAGCGTGGTCTTGCCCGCGCCGTTGCGCCCCACCAGCGCGACTCGTTCCGGACCGTGCAGATCGAGACCGCCCGCCACCCGGGCGCCGTACGCCAGCTCCAGCGCCCGCAGGGTCAGCACGGTCCGGCCCGGCGGTACGGCCGTGTACGGCAGGTCGACGCGGATCTCGTCGTCGTCCCGCACGGCCTCCACCGCGTCGTCGAGCCGCTCCTTCGCCCCGGCGAGCTTCTCCTCGTGCATGATGCGGTACTTGCCCGCGGACTGCTGGGCCGTCCGCGCCCGTAGCTTCATCACGGCACGGGGCTCGCGCTTGGTGTCGTACATCTTCTGTCCGTAGCGCCTGCGCCGGGCCAGGACGACCTGGGCGTCGGCCAGTTCGCGCTTCTGCCTGCGCAGGTCCGACTCGGCGACCCGCACCATCCGCTCGGCCGCCTCCTGCTCCACGGCGAGCGCCTCCTCGTACGCGGTGAGGTTGCCGCCGTACCAGGTGACCGAGCCGGCCCGCAGGTCGGCGATCTGGTCGACCCGTTCCAGCAGCTCGCGGTCGTGGCTGACCACGACCATCACCCCCGGCCAGGACTCGACGGCCGCGTACAGCCGTCTGCGGGCGTACACGTCGAGGTTGTTGGTGGGCTCGTCCAGGAGCAGGACGTCGGGCCGGCGCAGCAGCAGCGCGGCCAGCCGCAGCAGCACCGACTCGCCGCCGGACACCTCGCCGACGGTGCGGTCCAGGCCGATGTGGCCCAGGCCCAGCTCGCCGAGCGTGGCCAGCGCGCGTTCCTCGACGTCCCAGTCGTCGCCGACGGTCTCGAAGTGCTCCTCGCTCACGTCACCCGCCTCGATGGCGTGCAGCGCGGCCCGCCGGCCGTCGATGCCGAGCGCCTCGTCCACCCGCAGCGCGGTGTCGAGCGTGACGTTCTGCGGCAGGTAACCCACCTCGCCGGTCACCCGGACGGTGCCGTCGGCCGGGGTGAGCCGCCCGGCGATCAGTTTCAACAGGGTGGATTTCCCGGCGCCGTTGAGGCCGACGAGGCCGGTCCTGCCGGGGCCGAAGGCGACGTCGAGTCCGTCGAAGACGGCCGTGCCGTCGGGCCAGGCGAAGGACAGGGACGTACAGGTGAGAGAAGTGGGGGAAGTAGACATACGGGTCTCCGCGGTTGCTCGAAGCGGTCAGGGGCAAACGCGTATCGAGACACCGGAAGCGGGCGGCCGCCGTCGGACGAGGGAGGGCAGGAAGGAAGCCCTGCTCCGTCAGGAGGCTGGGACGGCTCGAACGCCGAGGTCGCACGCTGCGTACACACGTGAGATACGTGTGACGCGGTGTCTCAGGACCTCAGACGAGCAACGTCCTTCTCCAATCGGCGGCAACAGAAGCGGTATCGAACCTAAAGAAGACCCGGTTGGCCTGTCAACGCATTTACGCGGACCCCGAGGAGGCCCCCGTGCCCAACGGCTCGCTCTCACTGCCGGCCCGGCTCTGCCTGCTGGCCTGGGACCCCGAGCGGTCCTCGGCGGCCGAGACCGCCCGCGTCCACCACGTGGTGCGCGCCGGTGCGCTCACCGAACTGGCCCAACGCGGTCTGCTCACCGACGACGAGGGCATCGCCACCCCCGCCGACCTGGACTCCCGCACCGGGGACGCCGTCCTCGACGGGCTCCTCGAACTCGTCCGCGAGTCGCTGCCGCACCGGTGGCGCACCTGGGTGCGGCTGCACGCCCGGGTCACCTTCGACGCCGTGCGGGAGCAGCTGGTGGCCGAGGGGTACCTGCGGGCCGAGAAGAAGCGCGTGCTCGGCGTGTTCCCGTCCGTGGAGTACGTGCTCGCGCGGGCCGCCGCGGCGCGGGCGCTGCGGGAGGAGGCGCGGCACCTGCTTCAGGGGCCGCTGCCGGCCGGGGAGGTCTCCGAGCGGGACGCGGCCCTGGCCGCGCTGGCGGCCGCCGCCGGACTGGGCGCGCCCGGGGGCACGGCGGGCGGGGCCCGCGGCCGGGACCGGATCGCGGAACTGACCCGGCGGTGCGCGAGCGCGGCCCCCGGCATGCGGAAGATCGTGGGCGAGGTGTGGGACGCGGTGAGCGACGAGACGGCCCGGGCACCGGTGTCCGCGCGCGGCTGAGCGCCGTCCGGCGCCGCGGGAGCGGGGAGGGGGTCACCAGCTCCCGCGCATCAGCTCCGCCAGGTCGTGGTCCAGGTCCAGCTGGAGGTGCTCGAGACCCACCGGCACCAGCTCGCCGGCGGCCTGAAGGAACCGGCGCAGCTCGCCCGAGCGGACATGGATCACGGCGGTGCCCTCGGGCGCGTGGAACTCCAGGACGGTGCGGTCGTACCCGTACGGGCGCACCCGGACGTCGCCGTGGCCGTTCGGCTCCTGCATCCCGGCGATGAGCAGCTCGCGGGAGAAGGTCCAGCAGACCTCCACGCCCTCGAGGGTGGCCGGGGCCGGGAAGGTCATGCGGACGGCGAACGGGTCGGCGCGGTCGTAGTGCAGGGTGGCGGGGATGTTCGGCATGCGCGGCGCGGCGGCGACGAGGCGCGCCTCGACGGGCTGATCGATGACGGTGGACAACGCCTTGCTCCCTCGTGACGGCTGGACGGGCTTCGCGGGTGGTGCGGGCCGGGCACTGGAAGAGACGTCGGAATCAGCCCATCCGTGCACACGACGAGCGAGTGACCTCTGTCACCGCGTTCATGCCCGGGAGCTCCCAGGAGTGACACGCCTCTCCTCCCGTGCCCCGAAGGGCACTTGCGGCACGCCCGCACCAGGCGCGCGAGCGGTCGCGGCCCTCTGGACGGCGCGCGGGCCGTGGGCTAGCTTCGCCCGCCATGAGGCGCTTGGGAAGCACGCGACGCACGGTACGGCCCGTTCGAGCCGGCGGCAGGCGTACGGGGCGGGTGGTGCTCGCCGGGGCGGTCTGCGCGGCGGCGCTGGCCGCGCTGACCGCCGTACCCGCCCAGGCGCACCAGCGGCCGCGGTGGGACGTGAAGGACACCGGTGTCGTTGACGTCCGGTTCCGGGGGCTCGCCGCCGTCAGCCGGCACACCGCCTGGGTGGCCGGTACCGGGGGGACGGTCCTGCGCACCGCCGACGGCGGCGACACCTGGCGCGACGTCTCCCCGCCGGGCGCCGGTGAGCTGGAGTTCCGGGACATCGAGGCCTTCGACGGCCGCCGGGCCGTGGTCCTGGCCATCGGCGAGGGCGAGGCGTCCCGCCTCTACCGCACCGACGACGGCGGGGCGACCTGGACCGAGTCCTTCCGCAACACCGACGCCCGGGCCTTCTACGACTGCCTGACCTTCTTCGACCGCCGCCACGGCCTCGCCATGAGCGACCCGGTGGACGGGAAGTTCCGCATCCTGTCGACCGGCGACGGCGGCCGCACCTGGAAGGTGCTGCCCGACGCGGGCATGCCGCCCGCGCAGGAGGGCGAGGCCGGGTTCGCGGCGAGCGGCCAGTGCCTGGTCTCCGCGGGGCCGCGGGACGTGTGGCTGGCCACCGGCGGGGCCGCACGCGCGCGCGTGCTGCACTCCGCCGACCGCGGGCGCACCTGGACCGCCACCGACGCCCCGATCCCGGCCGGCGACCCGGCCCGCGGCGTGTTCGCCCTCGCCTTCCGCGACCGCGCCCACGGCCTCGCCGTCGGCGGCGACTACCGCCCCGAGCAGGCCTCCCCGCGGGCCGCCGCCCGGACCTCCGACGCCGGCCGCACCTGGCGGCCCGCCGACCGGCCCCCGCCCGCCTACCGCTCCGGCGTCGCCTGGCTCCCGCACAGCCGCTCCGCCGCCCTCGCCGTCGGCCCCACCGGCACCGACCTCACCACGGACGGCGGCCACACCTGGCGCACGGTCGACACCGGGTCCTACGACACCGTGGACTGCACCCCGGACCTGGGCTGTTGGGCCGCGGGCGAGCAGGGCAGGGTCGCCCGGCTGGAGCGCTGACACGGGCGGACCGGGGTGTTTGTCCGTAACGTGGGTAACCGTTCGCTGAACGTGAGAGGAAGTGAGCGGACATGCCGAGCGGTTCGAGCCCCAAACGGGAGCGGCAGTACGAGCACATCAGGAAGAGCGCGAAGGACCGCGGCGAGAGCACCGGCCGCGCCAAGGAGATCGCGGCGCGGACGGTGAACAAGGAGCGGGCGCAGTCCGGCGAGTCCAAGACCGCCAGCCGCACCTCGACGCAGGACAAGTCGCCGAGCAAGCGCGGCGGCCAGCGGTCCGGTAACCGGCAGGGACCCCAGGGCCCCACCTACGACCAGCTGTACCAGGAGGCCAAGCGCCGTGACGTGCACGGCCGTTCGAACATGAACAAGGGCGAGCTGCGCCAGGCACTGGGCAAGTGAGCCGCGCCGCTACCCGAGTGTCTCCCGGTAGCGCTCCAGTGCGGGCGCCGTCTTCGTGGCGACGAACTCGGTGACGCGGTAGGCGCACACACCGCCTTTGACGAAGGGGTCGCCCGCGGTGATCTCCTCGATCCGCGCACGGTCCTCCGCGACGGCGAGGATCACCCCGCCCTCGCGGGGTTCCTTGCGCCCGGACGCCAGGAACACGCCCTGCTCGTACAGTCCGTCGAGCCAGGCCACGTGGTCGGGCAGCAGGGCGTCGACGGCTTCGAGCGGGGCGGTGTAGGACAGCTCCAGTACGAACATGATCGCGAGCCTACTCCGGGGCTCCCGTAGGCTTGCGGCCACCATGACGACCGTGAGCGTGCAGATCCCCGCCGGCTGGCCCACGACCGAGGAACGGGCCCGGGCGGTCCAGGACGAGCTGCGCGCCCGCGTGGTGCTCGACGAGCCCGGCCCGCCGCCCGGCACCGGCCGGGTGACCGGCGTGGACGTCGCCTACGACGACGAACGCGACGTCGTCGCGGCGGCGGCCGTCGTACTGGACGCCGGGACCCTTGCCGTCGTCGCCGAGGCCACGGCCGTCGGCCGGATCTCCTTCCCCTACGTGCCCGGCCTGCTCGCCTTCCGCGAGATCCCGACCGTGCTCGCCGCCCTGGACGCGCTGCCCTGCCCGCCCGGCCTGGTCGTGTGCGACGGGTACGGCCTGGCCCACCCGCGCCGCTTCGGTCTCGCGAGCCACCTGGGCGTCCTCACCGGCCTGCCCACCATCGGCGTGGCCAAGAACCCGTTCACCTTCACCCACGACGACCCCGACACCCCGCGCGGCAGCACGTCCCCGCTGCTCGCCGGTGCCGAGGAGGTCGGGCGTGCGGTGCGCACCCGGGACGGCGTGAAGCCGGTCTTCGTCTCCGTCGGGCACCGGGTGGACCTCGGCAACGCCTGCGCCCACACCCTGGCCCTGACGCCCGCCTACCGGCTGCCGGAGACCACCCGCAGGGCCGACGCCCTGTGCCGCGCGGCCCTGCGGGACGCCGCCTACCCGGCCTGATCCTCGACGCTCCAGCGGCCCACCTCCCGGTACGCCGAGTCGTAGATCCCGGAACCGTCGCCGGGCCGCAGTGCGTAGTGCTTCAGGTTGCCGCCCCAGTACCGCAGGATCCGCTGCAACTCGCCCGCGGGGTCCTCGGCGAGCGCGCCCTCGTCCATGGTGACTTCGAGAAGGAACTTCATGCCTTCAAGGGTTTCATTGAACTCCTTTTTGGTACTTCGCCGCGCACGGTGCCCGGTGGCAGGCAGAGCGGTGCCGTGAAAGTCTCAAATCGGCGGATCCGGGCGCCCAGAGGGGTCTGAGGGATCTGAGTATCCGTACGGATGTGCCACCGCCCGCGGCCCCGGCAGGGTGGAGGGCATGACGACACACCGCGCACCCAAGTACTCGGCCCGGTCCGGCCGCCCCGTCGAGCGGTCGGTGGTCGCGGGCCTGGTGCTGGCGGTGGTCGCGGGTCTGGCCTGGATCGGCGGGATGATCTACACGATCGCCGGGTGGTCCGGGTAGGCCCCGCCGCCGGAGCGCCGCACGGCTCCCGGGGGCGGGCCGGTCAGCGGGTCGCGGCCACCCGGAAGCCGATGCCCGCCGCCCGCAGCCGCTCGGTCAGCGCGTCGCCCATCGCCACGGCCGTGGTGACCTGCCCGGCCGTCGGCGGCAGGGCGTCGAGGGCGAGGCAGAGCGCCGCCTCGGCGAACATCTTGGCGGTCTCGTCGTACCCGGGGTCGCCGCCCGCGACCTCGGTGAACACCTTCCGGCCGCCGCCCTCGCCCACGAAGCGGACCGAGAACCAGCTCTTCGCCCGAAGCTCGGCGCTCGGTCCCTCGCCCGGCGCGAGCCTCCCCGACAGCCGGCGCCGTACGGGCGGTACCTGGGCCGCCGCCATCAGCGCGCCCACGGCCGCCACCCCGCCCACCGCGACGGGCAGCCGCCGTGCGGCCGCGTAGTGGCGGTAGCGGAAGTCCGGGCCGTAGCGGTCCAGGGCCTTCGCGGACCGGCGCACGATCTGCGCGTCCACGGTCGGCAGCGGCAGCGCCCACGCCCCCACCTCCCCGGCGAACCGCGGCGCCCCGACCGGCGTCGCCACGCGGCGGCCGACCAGGCGCGGCTCGTGCCGCCGGCGTTCCAGCGCCGCGGCCCGCAGTTCGCGACCGCGCGCGAACTGGCCCAGCGCGGAGGCGAACGTACCGCCCGAGAACGTGGCGCCGACCCGTACGAAGCCGTCCACGGTCAGCGGCACGCCCTCCGGCAGCTGCCGCACGGTGAAGTACACGCCGAGGTCGTGCGGGACCGAGTCGAAACCGCAGGCGTGCACCAGGCGGGCGCCGGTCTCCCGCGCGCGGGCGTCGTGGCGGACGTAGGCCAGGTCCACGAACTCGGGCTCCCCGGTGAGGTCGAGGTAGTCCGTGCCGGCGTCCGCGCAGGCGGCGACCAGCGCGTCGCCGTAACGGACGTAGGGGCCGACCGTCGTGGCCACCACGCGCGCGTGCCCGGCGAGTTCGCGCAGCGAGTCCGGATCGGACGCGTCCGCGAGCAGCACGCCGACGTCCGCCGCGGTGTCCGCCGCACCGGTCAGCCGCCCGCGCAGGCGGCGCAGTCGCTCCTCGTCGCGGCCCGCGATCGCCCAGCGCAGCCCGTCCGGCGCGTGTGCGGCGAGGTACTCCGCGGTCAGTTCGCCGACGAACCCCGTCGCTCCGAACAGCACGACGTCGTACGGCCGGTCCGCCGCGTTCAGCCTGTTCATGACATCCCTCCGTCACCCGTCGGCAACCCCTGGGTCCGCAGCACGCGCCGTTGCCGGTGGCTGAGGCTAGCGTGAGGATCGCGCGGCCCGGAGAGGAGCCTGCACCATAATTGGCTAAGCGCTTGCTCGTCCGGGTCTTGTGCCCAGTGGAACACGTTCTTAGCATCACTGGTGTTACATCGGTTGTGTCACAGAGCTGGGGGCTGGATGTCGGAAGCGAAGACGCCGACGCGGACGCCGGGCGCCGACGGCCCGCTCGCCGGTGTGCGCGTGGTCGAGCTGGCCGGTATCGGTCCCGGACCTTTCGCCGCCATGCTCCTGGCCGACCTGGGGGCCGACGTCGTGCGTGTCGACCGTCCCGGCGGGCCCGGCCTCGGGATCGACCCCGCCCACGACGTCACCAACCGCAACAAGCGCTCCGTGGTCGTCGACCTCAAGGCACCGGACGGCCCGGCCCGCGTCCTCGACCTCGCCGAACGCGCCGACGTCCTGATCGAGGGCTACCGCCCCGGCGTCGCCGAACGGCTCGGCGTCGGCCCCGGGGACTGCCACGCCCGCAACCCGCGCCTCGTCTACGGCCGCATGACCGGCTGGGGCCAGGAAGGCCCGCTCGCCCTGCGCGCCGGACACGACATCGGGTACATCGCGCTCACCGGCGCCCTCGGCATGACCGGCGCCCCCGACGAGCCCCCGGCGGCCCCCGCCAACCTCCTCGGCGACTACGCGGGCGGCTCCCTCTACCTGGTCGTCGGCATCCTCGCCGCCCTGCACCACGCGCGGGAGAACGGCACCGGGCAGGTCGTGGACGCCGCCATCGTCGACGGCACCGCCCACCTCTCCGCGATGATCCACGGCATGCTGGCCGCCGGCGCCTGGCAGGACCGGCGCGGCGCCAACCTCCTCGACGGCGGATGCCCCTTCTACGGCACCTACGAGACCGCCGACGGCCGGTACATGGCGGTCGGAGCCCTGGAGCCGCGGTTCTACGCCGAGTTCATGCGGCTGCTCGGCATCCCCGAGCTGGCACCGGCCCGCGACGACATGGCCCGCTGGCCCGAGCTGCGCGAGGCCGTCGCCGCCCGCTTCAAGTCCCGTACGCGCGACGAGTGGACGGCCGCCTTCGCCGGCTCCGACGCCTGTACGGCCCCCGTCCTGTCGCTGCGCGAGGCCCCGCACCACCCGCACCTCGCCGCCCGCTCCACCTTCACCGACCACGACGGCATCACCCAGCCCGCACCCGCGCCCCGCTTCTCCGCGACCCCCACCGCCGTACGCACCGGACCCGCCCTGCCCGGCGCGGACACCGATGCCGTGGTCCGCGACTGGGCGCTGCCCCCCGGCTGGGCTCCGGCCGCCCTCCCGAACCCCGCAGTGCACAACCCTCAGTGAAAGGCCTGCCAGTGAGCACCGAAGCGTACGTGTACGACGCGATCCGCACCCCGCGCGGACGCGGCAAGGCGAACGGCGCCCTGCACGGCACGAAGCCCGTCGACCTGGTCGTCGGCCTCATCCACGAGATCCGCGCCCGTTTCCCCGGCCTCGATCCGGCCGCCGTGGACGACATCGTGCTCGGTGTCGTCGGCCCGGTCGGCGACCAGGGCTCCGACATCGCCCGCATCGCGGCCATCGCCGCCGGGCTGCCGGACACGGTGGCCGGAGTGCAGGAGAACCGCTTCTGTGCCTCGGGCCTGGAGGCCGTCAACATGGCCGCCATGAAGGTGCGCTCCGGCTGGGAGGACCTGGTCCTCGCGGGTGGCGTCGAGTCCATGTCCCGCGTCCCGATGGCCTCGGACGGCGGCGCCTGGTTCAACGACCCGATGACCAACCTCGCCACCAACTTCGTCCCGCAGGGCATCGGCGCCGACCTGATCGCGACCATCGAGGGCTTCTCGCGCCGCGACGTGGACGAGTACGCGGCGCTCTCCCAGGAGCGCGCGGCCGCCGCCTGGAAGGAGGGGCGCTTCGAGCGCTCCGTCGTGCCGGTGAAGGACCGGGCCGGTCTCACCGTCCTCGACCACGACGAGCACCCGCGCCCCGGCACCACCGCCGACTCCCTCGCGGGGCTGAAGCCGTCCTTCGCCGACATCGGCGAGCTGGGCGGGTTCGACGCGGTGGCGCTGCAGAAGTACCACTGGGTGGAGAAGATCGACCACGTCCACCACGCGGGCAACTCCTCCGGCATCGTCGACGGCGCCTCCCTGGTCGCCATCGGCTCCAAGGAGGTCGGCGACCGCCACGGCCTCACCCCGCGCGCCCGGATCGTCTCCGCCGCCGTCTCCGGCTCCGAGCCCACCATCATGCTCACCGGCCCCGCACCGGCCACCCGCAAGGCGCTCGCCAAGGCGGGGCTGACCATCGACGACATCGACCTGGTCGAGATCAACGAGGCGTTCGCGGCGGTCGTCCTGCGCTTCGTGAAGGACATGGGCCTGTCGCTGGACAAGGTCAACGTCAACGGCGGCGCGATCGCGCTCGGCCACCCGCTGGGCGCCACCGGCGCGATGATCCTCGGCACCCTCGTCGACGAACTCGAGCGCCAGGACAAGCGCTACGGCCTCGCCACCCTGTGCGTGGGCGGCGGCATGGGCATCGCCACGATCGTCGAGCGCATCTGACCCCCCTCCCGACGGCCACGACGGCCACGACGGCCACGACGGCCACGACGGCCACGACGGATCACCTGGAGCACATCCTCATGAGCACCGAGCCCACCACCATCCGCTGGGAGCAGGACGACACCGGTGTCGTCACCCTCGTCCTCGACGACCCCGATCAGTCCGCGAACACCATGAACCAGGCGTTCCGCGACTCCCTGGCGGCGATCACCGACCGCCTGGAGGCCGAGAAGGACTCCGTCCGCGGCGTCATCGTCACCTCCGCCAAGAAGACCTTCTTCGCGGGCGGCGACCTGCGCGACCTCATCCGGGTCACCCCGGAGACCGCCCAGGACCTCTTCGACGGCGGCATGGCCATCAAGCGGAACCTGCGCCGCATCGAGACCCTCGGCAAGCCCGTCGTCGCCGCCATGAACGGCGCCGCGCTCGGCGGCGGCTACGAGATCGCGCTGGCATGCCACCACCGCGTCGCCCTCGACGCGCCCGGCTCCAAGATCGGCTGCCCCGAGGTCACCCTCGGCCTGCTCCCCGGGGGCGGCGGCGTCGTCCGCACCGTCCGGATGCTCGGCATCACCGACGCCCTGCTGAAGGTCCTCCTCCAGGGCACCCAGTACAACCCGCGCCGTGCTCAGGAGAACGGCCTGGTCGACGAGGTCGCCGACAGCCGCGAGGACATGCTCGCCAAGGCCCGCGCCTTCATCGACGCCCACCCGGAGTCCGCCCAGCCCTGGGACAAGCCCGGCTACCGCATCCCCGGCGGCACCCCGGCCCACCCCAAGTTCGCGGCCAACCTGCCCGCCTTCCCGGCCAACCTGCGCAAGCAGACGAACGGCGCCCCCTACCCGGCGCCGCGCAACATCATGGCCGCCGCGGTCGAGGGCTCCCAGGTCGACTTCGAGACCGCCCAGGTCATCGAGGCCCGCTACTTCGTCGAGCTGGCCGCCGGACAGACCTCGAAGAACATGATCCAGGCGTTCTTCTTCGATCTTCAGGCGGTCAACTCGGGCGCGAACCGTCCGCAGGGCGTCGGGTCCCGGAAGGTCAGCAAGGTCGCCGTGCTGGGTGCGGGGATGATGGGTGCCGGGATCGCCTACTCGTGCGCCCGCGCGGGCATCGAGGTCGTGCTCAAGGACGTCTCCCTGGAGTCTGCCGTCAAGGGGAAGGCGTACTCGGAGAAGCTGTGTGCGAAGGCCGTCGCGAAGGGCCGTACCAGTCAGGAGAAGGCGGACGCGCTGCTGGCCCGGATCACGCCCACCGCCGAGGCGGCCGACCTGGCGGGCTGTGACGCGGTGATCGAGGCGGTCTTCGAGGACACCTCGCTCAAGCACAAGGTGTTCCAGGAGATCGAGCACGTCGTCGCTCCGGATGCCCTGCTGTGTTCCAACACCTCGACGCTGCCGATCACGGCGCTGGCCGAGGGCGTCGAGCGGCAGGGCGACTTCATCGGGCTGCACTTCTTCTCGCCGGTGGACAGGATGCCGCTGGTGGAGATCATCAAGGGGGAGCGGACGGGGGAGGAGGCGCTGGCCCGCGCCTTCGACCTGGTCCGGCAGATCAGCAAGACGCCGATCGTGGTCAACGACTCGCGCGGCTTCTTCACCTCCCGGGTCATCGGTCACTTCATCAACGAGGGCGTCGCGATGGTCGGCGAGGGCATCGAGCCCGCCTCCGTCGAGCAGGCGGCGGCCCAGGCCGGTTACCCGGCCAAGGTGCTGTCCCTGATGGACGAACTGACCCTCACCCTCCCCCGCAAGATCCGCGAGGAGACGAAGCGGGCGGTGGAGGAGGCGGGCGGTACCTGGAGCGTGCATCCCGCGGAGGAGGTCGTCGACCGCATGGTCGACGAGTTCGGCCGCCCGGGACGTTCCGGCGGTGCCGGGTTCTACGAGTACGGGGACGACGGGAAGCGCGCCGGGCTGTGGCCGGGGCTGCGCGAGCACTTCACGAAGCCGGGGTATGAGATCCCGTTCGCGGACATGCAGGAGCGGATGCTCTTCTCGGAGGCGCTGGACACCGTCCGGCTCCTGGAGGAGGGCGTGCTGACGTCGGTGGCCGACGCCAACATCGGGTCGATCTTCGGCATCGGCTTCCCCGGCTGGACCGGCGGCGTCCTGCAGTACGTCAACGGCTACGAGGGCGGCCTGCCGGGCTTCGTCGCCCGCGCCCGCGAACTGGCCGACCGCTACGGCGAGCGCTTCACCCCGCCCGCCCTCCTGGTGGAGAAGGCGGACAAGGGGGAGGTCTTCACGGACGGCCGCTGAGCCGCCGGATCATTCACCGGCCTCCTTGTCGAGCCACTCCCGCAGCTCCTCGCGCAGCGACCGCTGGAAGGTGGTCAGCAGCGCCTGCACCACCAGCGGGTGCATGTGGGCGGACAGCGACCGCACCTCCGGCGCCTCCCGTTCGGCGACGGCGTCGCGCAGCAGCCGCGACAGGTCGCGCGCGGCGGCGCGGGAGTGCTCCAGGAGGGCGGTGCGGGCGGCGAGGACCGTCTCGGGGGAGAAGGGCACGTCGAGCAGCTCGACGCCGAGCCGGAGCAGCCCGGTGTCCACCCGGTAGGCGTCGCCGTCGGGCACCACGACGTCCATCGCCCCCAGCCGGTCCACCTCGTCGTCGGTGAGCGGCCGCCCCGCCCGCCTGCCCAGCTCCTCGCGGGTGACCCGCTCCACCGTCTCCGGCGCCCAGGAGGCCACCACCGCGCGGTGGAGCGCCAGGTCGTGGGGGCTCAGGTCGTCCGGCAGCCGTTTGAGATACCGCTCGATGGCGGCCAGCGTCATGCCCTGGTGCTGCAACTCCTCGATCAGCGCCAGTCGCGCCAGGTGCTCCCGGCCGTAGTGCCCCACCCGGCGGGGACCGAGCACCGGCGGCGGCAGCAGTCCTCTGGTGCCGTAGAAGCGGACAGTGCGCACCGTGACGCCGGCCCGCGCGGCCAGCTCGTCGATCGTGAGGGTCGGCTCCGCGGTGTCGGTCGTCTTCATGTGCAGCAGTATCGCTGTCTCACCAGTGCTGTGAAACCTCTCGCGCCCCTGTCGCACACCTCTTGCCCGACCTGTGCGGGCCATCGGCGGATCTTGTGAGAAGTCACGCTGTGTGACATGAACCACCGCATGCCCACGCAGCGTCGTGGGAAGGTGCCGTCTTGGTCTGTGCCGCGTCATTGGGTGGTGCGGGCCCGAGACACACGTACGGACGACTCGGGCGCACCCCGCCCGAGCGCACCAGAGAGTGGAACCACCCGTGAGCAAGGACGCCGTCGACACGGCACAGGTCGCCGCCCATCCCCAGGCGACCGGGACCATCCCCGCGGACGCGGGCGACGCCGGTTACAGCAAGGACCTCAAGGCCCGCCACGTCAACATGATCGCCATCGGCGGCGCGATCGGCACCGGCCTCTTCCTCGGCGCCGGCGGACGCCTGCGCGACGCCGGACCGGCGCTCGCCATCGCCTACCTCGTCGCCGGCGTCTTCGCCTTCTTCGTCGTCAAGGCACTCGGTGAGCTGGTGCTCTACCGGCCCTCCTCCGGATCCTTCGTGTCGTACGCGCGCGAGTTCCTCGGTGAGAAGGGCGCCTACGTCGCCGGCTGGATGTACTTCCTGAACTGGTCCACGACCGGTATCGCCGACATCACCGCGATCGCGCTGTACACGCACTACTGGAGCATGTTCACGACCATCCCCCAATGGGTGCTCGCGCTGATCGCCCTCGCGGTGGTCCTGGCCGTGAACCTCATCTCGGTGAAGATCTTCGGCGAGATGGAGTTCTGGTTCGCGATCGTCAAGGTCGCCACCCTCGTCGGCTTCATGCTGATCGGCATCTTCCTGCTCGCCACCCAGCACGAGGTGAGCGGGCAGACCCCGGGCATGGGCATGATCACCGACCACGGCGGCATCCTTCCGCACGGTGTGATGCCGGTGGTCCTCGTCATGCAGGGCGTGATCTTCTCCTACGCGGCCCTGGAGCTGGTCGGCGTCGCCGCCGGTGAGACCGCCGAGCCGCACAGGATCGTTCCCCGCGCGGTGAACTCGATCATGTGGCGGGTGGCCCTGTTCTACGTCGGCTCGGTCGTGCTCCTGGCCCTGCTGCTGCCGAGTTCGCTCTACTCGGGCGACGAGAGCCCCTTCGTCACGGTGCTGTCGGGGATCGGTGTGCCGGCCGCCGGTGACGTGATGAACCTCGTCGTCCTCACCGCCGCGATGTCGTCGCTGAACTCCGGTCTGTACTCCACCGGCCGCATCCTGCGTTCCATGGCGATGGCGGGCTCCGCGCCCAGGTTCACCGGCGTGATGAGCCGCAGCCAGGTTCCCTACGGCGGCATCCTGCTGACCTGCGCGGTCTGCGTCCTCGGTGTCGGGCTGAACTACCTAGTGCCGAACAAGGCCTTCGAGATCGTGCTGAACGTCGCCTCCCTGGGCATCATCAGCACGTGGGTGATCATCATGATCTGCCACCTGGTGTTCGTCCGCCGGGCGCGTGCGGGCCTGGTCGAGCGGCCGGGCTTCCGGCTGCCCGGCAGCCCCGTCACGGAGATCGTCACGATCGCCTTCCTGCTGGCGGTCATCGGCCTGATGTGGAACGACGAGGAGGTCGGCCGCAAGACCGTGCTGCTGGTGCCCGTGATCGCGGTGATGCTGGTGGCCGGCTGGTTCGGCGTCCGGCGCCGGGTGGCGCAGCAGGCCGAGCGGGAGCTGTCGAGGCCGAGGGAGTAGCGGCCCGGGGCCACTGTCAGTGGCACCCCCTACGGTGGCGTCATGTCGGAGATCAGCTATGTCCGGGGTGATGCCACCGCGCCGTCGGTCAAGGGCGTCAAGATGATCGCCCACGTCTGCAACGACCTCGGCGGCTGGGGCAAGGGCTTCGTCCTGGCCCTCTCCCGCCGGTGGCCCGGGCCGGAGGCGTCCTACCGCGCCTGGCACCGCGACCGCGCGGCCAACGACTTCGGCCTCGGCGCGGTCCAGTTCGTCCAGGTCGAGCCGTACGTGTGGGTGGCCAACATGATCGGCCAGCACGGCATGAGAACCGGCGGCAAGGGCGTCCCCGTGCGCTACGAGGCCATCGGCACCGCGCTCGGCCGCGTCGCCGACAGGGCGGCCGAGCTGGACGCGTCCGTGCACATGCCCCGCATAGGCTGCGGCCTGGCCGGCGGAAAGTGGTCCCGCGTGGAGCCGCTCGTATCCGACCGCCTCGCCCGGCGCGGCATCCCCGTGACCGTCTACGACCACGGGGACGCCGCCTAGGCCGTCCGCGGCTCAGTGCTCGTGCACGCCGTTCGTCGCGGCGATCTTCCGCCAGGAACGGGGCTGCACGGGCGCGGCGGGGGCCTTCGCGAGGGACCGGGCGCCCGCCGCCGGGGCGTCCGGCTTCGACGGCTGGAACAGCCACGTGTCGAACAGCGCCGCCAGCGGCTTGCCCGACACCTCCTCGGCGTACCGCTGGAAGTCGGCGACGGACGCGTTGCCGTGGGCGTACTTCGCGGGCCAGCCCTTCAGGACGGTGAAGAAGGCGTCGTCCCCGATCTCGTTGCGCAGCACCTGCACGGCCAGCGCGCCCCGGTCGTAGACGGCGCCGTCGAACTGGTTCTCCGGACCCGGGTCACCGGGCTTCACCGTCCAGAACGCGTCGTCGGCAGGGTGCGAGGCGTACGTGTAGTCGGCCAGTTCCTGCGCCGTGCCCTCGCCCTCGTGCTCGGACCACAGCCACTGGGCGTACCGTGCGAAGCCCTCGTTGATCCAGATGTCCTTCCAGCCGCGCACCGAGACCAGGTCGCCGTACCACTGGTGGGCCAGCTCGTGCACGACGACGGACACGTTCGACCCGTTCGCGAACTGCCGCGGGCTGTAGAACGGCCGGGTCTGCGTCTCCAGCGCGTACCCGGTGGTGGTGTTCGGCACGTAGCCGCCGAGCGCGTCGAACGGATACGGCCCGAAGTACTCGCTCAGCCAGTCCGCGACCTCCCCGGTCCGCTCCACGCTGGCCCGCGCCGCGCCGTCGTTCGCGCCCAGGTCCCTGCTGTAGGCGTTGACGACCGGGATGCCGCCCTCCGTGGTGCCGGTGGTGAGGTCGAACCTCCCCACCGCCAGCGTGGCGAGGTAGGTGGCCTGCGGCTGGTCCGAGCGCCAGTTCCAGCGCGTCCAGCCGAGCCGTGAACTCGTCGACTGGAGGGTGCCGTTGGAGATGGCCTGGGTGCCGTCCGGCACCTGCACCGACACGTCGTAGGTGGCCTTGTCCAACGGGTGGTCGTTGCTGGGGAACCACCAGGCCGCGGCCTCGGGCTCGTTCGCGGCGATGCCGCCGTCCGGGGTGCGGTGCCAGCTGGTGAAGCCGAACGCCTGCTTCGAGGACGGCACACCGCTGTAGCGGACGACGACGGTGAGGGGCGTGCCCTTGTCCAGCGGCTTCCTCGGGGTGATCTCCAGCTCCTGCTCGCCCGAGGTCGTGAACGAGGCCTTGGCGCCGTTCACCCGCACCTCGCCGACGTCCAGCAGGAAGTCCAGGTTGAACCGCGACAGGTCCGCGGTGGTGCGGGCCAGGATCGTCGCCGTCCCCTCCAGCCGGTCCGTGGCCGGCTGGTACTTCAGGCGCAGGTCGTAGTGCGAGACGTCGTATCCGCCGTTGCCGTAGGCCGGGTAGTAGGGGTCGCCGATGCCCGGAGCGCCGGGGGAGTGGGCCGCCGCCGACGCCGGGATCGCCAGCATGAGCAGGGCGGCGCCCAGTGCGCCCGGCACGATGAATCTGCGGTGCACGAAAGCTCCAAGTCGTAGGGACACGAGATCCGTTCGGAATCCGTTCGGAGCCTATTCAGCCCCTGGGCGAACCGTCATGTCCACGGCCACTCCTGTCACACGATCGCCATCCGGCCGTCATCGGCCACCCCCGGCCCTCTTATGCGCTGGAGTGGACCGATGTACCGTCCGCGCATGCCGATACGCATGCGCCTCACCTTCCGGAGACCGCTCGCGACGGCGGCCCCGGCCCACCTGTCCGCCGTGTGCGTCGACAAGGGCCTGGCCGGCCCCTGCGCCGACACGCCGACACCCACCTTGGGCCGCTCCCGCACGTCGGCCCGCGTACCGTTCGTCGGCGGCACCCCCGCGTTCACCAGGGCCGTCGCCGGTACGAGCAGTACCTGTCCGGCACCCGCGCCGCACCCCACGCACCGCGTCCCGAAGGGAGGCCGATGAACCGCCTGCGCACCCTCACCGCGACCACCGCGGCCCTCGCCGCGTCCCTCCTGGTCCCGTCCCCGCTCATCGCACCCGCCCACGCCGACGGCGCCGCATCCCACCCGCCCCGCACCGGCTTCGAGCGCACCCACGGCGCCCGCTGGACCACCCAGCCGGAGGAACAGGCCCTCCTGTCCGCCGTCGACCGGGCGAGCGACCGCGTCACCCTCGACCGCATCGGCACCACGAAGCAGAACCGTCCCCTTCGGCTCGTGACCATCGGCCGGCCCTCCGCCGCCAACAAGGTCCTCCTCGTGTGCAGCCAGCACGGCGACGAACCCTCCGGCCGCGAGGCCTGTCTGACCACCGTGCGGGACCTCGCGTACGCCACCGACCGCGCGACCCGGCGCTTCCTGGACCGCACCGCCGTGCTGGTGGTGCCCACCGCCAACCCCGACGGCCGGGCCGCCGACACCCGCGGCAACGGCGACGGCGTCGACGTCAACCGCGACCACCTCGCCCTCGCGACGGCCGAGGCCCGCGCCCTGGCCGCCGTCGTCCGCGACGAGCGCCCCGACGTCATCTACGACCTGCACGAGTACGGCGCCACACCGCCGTACTACGACAAGGACCTCTTCGACCTCTGGCCCCGCAACCTTAACACCGCCGCACCGGTGCACGACGAGGCCCGCACCCTGTCCGGCGCGTACGTCCGCCCCGCCGCCGAGGACGCCGGGTACTCGACGGGCACGTACGGCATCTGGACCGACCCCGAGACCGGCGACCCCGTCAAGCAGACCGCCGGCGACGGCCAGGAACGCATCCTGCGCAACATGTCCGGCGTGAAACACGCGGTCGGCCTGCTCATCGAGAGCCGTGTCGACGCCCTCACCGACGCCGAGCGCGAGGACCCGGCCCTCAACCACCGGCGCCGGGTGCACTCCCAGCTCGCCGCCCTGGACGGCATGTTCCGCTTCGCGGACGCACGGCGCGGACGCGTCGAGGCGGCCACGGACGCCGCCCGCCGGGCGGGCCTGTCCGATTCCGGACCCGTCTACCTGGGCGGCGCGGACAACGACCCGGCCGAGGCCTCCGAGGTGATCCAGGACCCGCCCTGCGGCTACCGGCTGACCCCCGCCCAGTACCGGGACGTCGGGGACGAACTCGCCCTGCACGGTGTACGGGCGCGCCCGACCGGGGAGAAGGGCGCCTACGTACCGCTGCGTCAGTCACAGCGTGCCCTGGTGCCGCTGCTCCTGGACGAGCGCGCGACGTACCACGTGACGGTGGGTGAACCGGACACCCGCTGCTGAGGAGGTGAGTTCCGCGTCTTACGTGGTAAGGGCGTAGCGGAGGACTATTTTCGGCCTGATCGACTTGAAAGGTGCCGCCTGTGACGCAGGACCGACCAAGCGACAAGGAAGAGCACGACAGAGGCGCGCTCCCGGGTTCGGAAGCGGGCCTGCCGGGGCGCGAGCACAGGCCCCGGACCGACCGCGTCGTCTTCGGCGTCACGGCCGTCCTGACCCTGGCGTTCGTCGTCTGGGGCGCCGCCGCCACCGACTCGCTGGAGGACGTCTCCAGCAGCATGCTCGGTGGACTGCTGCACAACGGCGGCTGGGCGTTCACGCTGGCCGCCTCCGGCTTCGTGGTCTTCGCCCTCTGGCTGGCGGCCAGCCGCTACGGCCGCATCCACCTGGGGGCCGAGGGCGAGGAACCCGAGTTCAAGACCGTGTCCTGGGTCGCCATGATGTTCAGCGCGGGCATGGGCATCGGTCTGATGTTCTACGGCGTGAGCGAGCCGCTGGCGCACTACACCACGCCCCCGCCCGGCACCAGCCCGGCCGACTCCGGCGACCGCATGGCCACGGCCATGGCCACCACCCTGTTCCACTGGACGCTCCACCCGTGGGCGATCTACGCCGTGGTCGGACTCGGCATCGCCTACAGCACCTTCCGCAGGCGCCGCAGGCAGACCATAAGCGCCGTGTTCACCCCGCTCATCGGCGAGAAGCACGCCAACGGCGCCGGCGGCCGGGTCATCGACATCCTGGCCATCATCGCGACGATCTTCGGCTCCGCGGCCTCACTCGGCCTCGGCGCCCTCCAGATCGGCTCCGGCATGGAGAAGCTCGACTGGATGGACAAGGTCAGCACCGGACTCCTCGTCGGCATCATCGCGGTGCTCACGGTGGCGTTCGTGGCCTCCGCGATCTCCGGCGTCGAGAAGGGCATCCAGTGGCTGTCCAACACCAACATGGTGCTGGCCCTGCTGCTCGCCGTCTTCGTGTTCATCGCGGGCCCGACCATCCTCATCCTCGACCTGCTGCCGACCTCGGTCTTCGCCTACCTCGGCGACCTGCCCCAGATGGCCGGCCGCACCGAGATCAGCGGCGGCAAGGGGGTCGCGGACTGGCTGGGCAGCTGGACCGTCTTCTACTGGGCGTGGTGGATCTCCTGGACGCCCTTCGTCGGCATGTTCATCGCCCGCATCAGCCGCGGCCGGACGATCCGTCAGTTCATCGGCGGCGTCATCCTGGTGCCCAGCACGGTCAGCCTGGTCTGGTTCGCCATCTTCGGCGGCTCGGCGATGCGGCTGCAGGAGCAGAACCGGCTGGGCGACGACTCGACCCCCGAGGGTCAGCTCTTCGGCGTGCTCCAGGAGTACCCCATCGCCACCGCCACCAGCCTGCTGGTGATGATCCTCGTCGGCATCTTCTTCGTCTCGGGCGCCGACGCGGCCTCCATCGTGATGGGCACGCTCTCGCAGAAGGGCGCACTCGAACCCAGCCGCTGGGTGGTGGTGGTCTGGGGTGTGGTGACCGGCGCGGTCGCGGCCATCATGCTGCTGATCGGCAGCGGCGAGGCGGACGCGCTCACCGGTCTGCAGAACCTCACGATCCTCGCGGCGGCGCCCTTCGTCATCGTGATGATCTTCATGTGCGTCGCCCTCATGCGCGACCTGCGCCGCGACCCGCTCATGGTGCGCGGCGAGATGGCCAACGAGGCCGTCGAACTGGCCGTCATCGAGGGCCACAAGCAGTACGAGGGCGAGTTCGAGATCCGGATCGGCCCCGGCCCCGGCACAGACGTGGAGGGCGACCCGATCGGCAAGCACCACAAGGACTGACCCCTTGCGGGCCTGCCGAACCACCACCGGCGCTCAGGAGGCGAGCCGGGCCGCCTCCTGAGCGCAGCCCCAGGCCACGGTGACGCCCGCGCCGCCGTGACCGTAGTTGTGCACGAGCCGCCGCCCGTCCGGCAGCGTGGCGCGCTCCAGCCGGACCGCGTCCCGGGCCGGCCGCAGCCCGACGAGGTGCGCGAGCACCCGTGCCCCGGCGATCTCGGGACGCAGGGCAGCGCACCGCCGCACGATGGCCTCTGCGACCGCCGGGTCCGGCTCGGTCGACCAGGCGTCGTCCTCGGCCGTACCGCCCAGCAGGAGCCGCCCCGGCTGCGGAAGGAAGTACGTCGTCTCCCCGGAGTCGGCGTCGGCCGAGACCAGCCAGTTGTGGATGCCGGGGTTCTCCACGACGACCAGCTGCCCGCGCACCGGCCGCACCGCCGGGTCCGGCACCAGCTCCCGGGCGCCCAGACCGGTGCAGTTGACCACCACCGGCGCGTCCGCCTCGGCCAGGTCGGACACCGCGCGGTCCTCCACCGTGCCGCCCGCGGCCACCAGCCGCTCCCGCAGCCACGGCAGATGGGTCGACATGTCGATCAGCGGCAGCCGCGCCCACAACCCCGTCCCGGCGTACTCGGCGGCGCTCGCCGCGCGCAGCCCCGGCAGCCGGGCCGAGGCCCACCCGTCCACCTCGTCCAGGCCGGTCTCGCCGAGCACCCCTTCGAGCATGCGTACGCCGGTCTGCTCGGGCCGGGCCGCCAGCTCCTCGTACACGTCCAGGGAACGCAGCGCCCAGGCCTGTGCCAGCGCGACCGGCTCGATCCGGTACGGCCACCACAGCCCGCCCGCGACCACCGAGGTGGTCCGCTCCGCGGGCTCCCGCGTCCACAGCCGCACCCGTCTGCCCCGCTCGGCGAGGACGACGGCCGTCGTCAGCCCGATCACCCCGCCGCCGACCACGACGACTTCGCCATCCCGCTCGTCATCCAGTTCGGTTTCCACACCAGGACGTTAACCGAACGCCCGGCGGCGTGCTCCAAGAGGCCCGGCCGAGGGAATACTCACCGCATGGCTGCCGAGTACGCGACCTTCGGTCTGGCCCCGGCGACGCGCGCCGGCCAGGTCCACGCCGACGGCGACTTCCAGGTCCACCGCGACTTCATGGACTTCGTCGTCGACGGACGCCCCCTCCTGTTCCGGCTCTCCGACCTGGACGCCGTCTCCCCGCTCGCCTCCGACGTACCGCCCGCCATCTTCACCGCACAGGTCCGCGGCCTGCTCCTGGAGGCCGACGCGCCCCTGCCCGGCGGCCGGTACGTCATCTACGGCTGCCCCGAGTGCGCCGACCTGGCCTGCGGCGCGGTGACCGCCGTGATCCTGCGGGACGGCGACGACTTCGTCTGGCGGGACTTCGCCTGGCAGACCGCCGAACACGCCGACCTGGAGCTGAACGCCTACCACGGCATCGGCCCCTACCGCTTCTCCGGCGCCGAGTACCGCGCGGCCCTCGCCACCCTGCTCGACGGCTCCGCGCACCCCCGCCGACGGGTCCTGCTCATCGGCGCCCGCGTGGCCCAGCTCGCCAGGCTCGCCGCGGCGCTGCGCACCATCGGTATCGGCGCCGACATCACCCAGGACGCCCGCGACGTGCCGGCCGACGAACTGCGGGCCTACGACGCCGTCGCCTTCGGCCGCGCGGTCACCGGGGAACAGCGCACGTCCGTAGGCCGCGCCTTCGCGGACGCCGGGGTGGACGTGGCCCACGTCGACGGCCTCGCCCCGATCGTCCCGGTGCTGGTCGCCCAGATCGAGCACGCCCTGGCCCGGGGCCCGGCCGAAGGCCGCCGCCTGACCCGCCTCACGGCGAGCGCCGCGGGCGCGGACGTCGAGGTCACCTCGCCCTGCCGGGTGCGACTCACCGCGTACCGCCTCGACCGCCTCCACCGCACGCACGTCCACGAGGTCTTCGACGGAGTACTCGAACCGGGCGCCCACCGCGTCGCCCTGGACGCGGGCGCGGTGAAGGGGGAGGCCTTCGTGGTGGCGCGGACGCCGGGAAGCGTGCTGGTGACGGCGGTGCACCGGGGCGCGCCGGGCCGCGGCTAAAATCTGCGGTCTGATGACTGCCACCCTCGTCGCCAAGAACCTCGCCGCCGGCCACGGCGACCGCTCCCTGTTCACCGGGCTCGACCTCGTCGTCGCACCCGGCGACGTCATCGGTCTCGTCGGAGCCAACGGCGCGGGGAAGTCCACCCTTCTGCGGATGCTCGCCGGGCTGACCGACCCGGAGGAGGGGGAGCTGCGCCTGTCCCCGCCCACCGCCACCGTCGGCCACCTCCCGCAGGAGCCGGAGCGCCGCCCCGGCGAGAGCGTGCGGGAGTTCCTGGCCCGCCGCACCGGTGTCACCGACGCCCAGCGTGCCATGGACGAGGCCACCCAGGCCCTGGTCGACGGCGTCCCGGGAGCCGACGACGCCTACGCCACCGCCCTGGAGCGCTGGCTGGGCCTCGGCGGCGCCGACCTCGACGACCGCGCGGAGGAGACCGCCGACGCGCTGGGCCTGACCGTCGACCTGGACCAGCCGATGACGTCCCTGTCCGGCGGACAGGCGGCCCGCGCCGGGCTCGCCTCCCTCCTCCTCTCCCGCTACGACGTCTTCCTGCTCGACGAGCCGACCAACGACCTCGACCTGGACGGCCTGGAGCGCCTCGAACGCTTCGTGACCGGCCTGCGCGCCGGCACCGTCGTCGTCAGCCACGACCGCGAGTTCCTCACCCGCACCGTCACCAAGGTCCTCGAACTCGACCTCGCCCAGCGGCAGATCAACCTCTACGGCGGCGGCTACGAGGCCTACCTGGAGGAACGCGAGGTGACCCGCCGGCACGCCCGCGACGAGTACGAGGAGTACGCCGACAAGCGGGCCTCCCTCCAGGACCGGGCCCAGACGCAGCGCGCCTGGATGGACAAGGGCGTCAAGAACGCCCGGCGCAAGGCGGGCAACGACAACGACAAGATCGGCCGCAAGTTCCGCAGCGAGGCCAGCGAGAAGCAGGCCGCCAAGGCCCGCCAGACCCAGCGCATGATCGAACGCCTGGACGTCGTCGAGGAACCGCGCAAGGAATGGGACCTGCGCATGGAGATCGCCTCGGCGCCCCGCTCCGGCGCGGTCGTCGCCACCCTGCGCGATGCCGAGGTCCGGCGCGGCGACTTCACGCTCGGCCCGGTCTCCCTCCAGATCGACTGGGCGGACCGGGTGGCGGTGACCGGAGCCAACGGCGCGGGCAAGTCCACGCTCCTCGGCGCCCTCCTGGGCCGCGTCCCCCTCGACGCGGGGCACGCGGCGCTCGGCTCCGGCGTCCTGCTCGGCGAGGTCGACCAGGCCCGCAAGCTGTTCCACGGCCCCGAGACGCTGCTCGACGCCTTCCGTGCGGCCGTCCCGGACGTGGAACCGGCGGAGATCCGCACGCTCCTGGCCAAGTTCGCCCTGAAGGCCGACCATGTCGTGCGCCCGGCGTCGACCCTCTCACCCGGCGAACGCACCAGGGCCGCCCTCGCCCTCCTCCAGGGCAGAGGCGTCAACCTCCTGGTCCTGGACGAGCCGACCAACCACCTCGACCTCCCGGCCATCGAACAGCTCGAGTCGGCCCTGGACGCCTACGAAGGCACCCTCCTCCTGATCACCCACGACCGCCGCATGCTCAACGCGGTCAGCATGACCCGCCGCCTGGAGGTAACGAACGGCAAGGTCGTGGAACGCACGTAGCCGCCCCCCGCCGCTGCGGGCAGTCGTGCCTCCCCCAGTGCCTGAACGGCCTGGGAGGTACCCCCAGGCGGCACGGGTGGGCGCAGCGGCACCCCGCAACGCCGGGCCGCGCACCCACCCCCCGCGGCAACCGCCGGACGGCCTACGCCAACCCGGCCCGCCGCAACGCGTCCGCCATCGCCCCGTTGGACGCCGCAGGCGCCGACGAAGGCCGCCCCTTACCGCCACCGCCGGAGGCACCCCGCTGCTGCCGCTGCCGAGGCGGCTTCCCACCCCGCTCCTTCTTCGGCTCCCCCTGCGGAGCAGCCTCGTCGTCCAACCGCAACGTCAACGAGATCCGCTTGCGCGGAATGTCGACGTCCATCACCTTCACCTTCACGATGTCCCCGGGCTTCACCACGTCCCGCGGATCCTTCACGAACGTCCTCGACATCGCGGACACGTGCACGAGCCCGTCCTGATGCACGCCGACGTCCACGAACGCCCCGAACGCGGCCACGTTCGTGACGACACCCTCCAGCACCATCCCGGACGACAGGTCGGAGATCTTCTCCACGCCCTCCTTGAAGGTGGCCGTCTTGAAGGCGGGCCGAGGGTCGCGCCCCGGCTTCTCCAGCTCCCGCAGAATGTCCGTGACCGTCGGCAGACCGAACGTCTCGTCCACGAACTGGTCCGGCCTCAGCGACCGCAGCACCGACGTGTTGCCGATCAGGCCGGTCACCTCCTGCCCGGCGGTCCTCACCATCCGACGCACCACGGGGTACGCCTCGGGGTGCACGCTCGACGCGTCCAGCGGGTCGTCGCCGCCGCGGATCCGCAGGAAGCCCGCGCACTGCTCGTACGCCTTGGGGCCGAGCCGGGACACCTTCTTCAGCGCGGTCCGCGAGGAGAACGGCCCGTTCGCGTCGCGGTGCGCCACGATGTTCTCCGCGAGCCCCGAGGTGATGCCGGAGACCCGGGCGAGCAGCGGCGCGGAGGCGGTGTTGACGTCCACCCCCACGCCGTTCACACAGTCCTCGACCACCGCGTCCAGCGAGCGGGACAGCTTCACCTCGGAGAGGTCGTGCTGGTACTGGCCGACGCCGATCGACTTCGGGTCGATCTTCACCAGCTCGGCCAGCGGGTCCTGGAGACGCCGGGCGATCGACACCGCGCCGCGCAGCGAGACGTCCATGTCCGGCAGTTCCTGGGAGGCGAAGGCCGAGGCCGAGTACACGGAGGCGCCCGCCTCGGACACCATCACCTTGGTGAGATTCAACTCGGGGTGCCTGGTGATGAGTTCACCGGCGAGCTTGTCGGTCTCGCGGGAGGCCGTGCCGTTGCCGATGGCGATCAGGTCGACCGTGTGCTCCTTCGCCAGCCGCGCGAGCTTGGCGATCGCCTCGTCCCACCGGTTGGCGGGGACGTGCGGGTGGATCACGTCCGTGGCCACGACCTTGCCGGTCGCGTCGACCACGGCGACCTTCACACCGGTACGGAAACCGGGGTCGAGGCCGAGCGTCGCCCGGGTGCCCGCCGGGGCGGCCAGCAGCAGGTCGCGCAGATTGGCGGCGAACACGTCGACCGCCTCGTCCTCCGCGGCGGTGCGCAGGCGCAGCCTGAGGTCGATGCCCAGGTGCACCAGGATGCGGGTGCGCCAGGCCCAGCGGACGGTGTCGCCCAGCCACTTGTCCGCGGGCCGGCCGCGGTCGGCGATCCCGAACCGGCTCGCGACGATCGCCTCGTACGAGGACGGGCCCTCGGTGGGCTCCTCGGGCTCCAGGACGAGGTCGAGCACATCCTCCTTCTCGCCGCGCAGCATCGCGAGGACGCGGTGCGAGGGCAGGTCGGTGAACGGCTCGGCGAAGTCGAAGTAGTCGGCGAACTTGGCGCCGGCCTCCTCCTTGCCGTCCTTGACCTTGGCGGCGAGCCGCCCGCGCGTCCACATCCGCTCGCGCAGCTCGCCGATCAGGTCGGCGTCCTCCGAGAACTTCTCCGTGAGGATGGAGCGCGCCCCGTCCAGGGCGGCCTGCGGATCGGCCACGCCCTTGCCGGCGTCGACGAACGCGGCCGCCGCGGCCTGCGGGTCCACCGACGCGTCGGCGAGCAGTCCCTCGGCCAGCGGCTCAAGACCCGCCTCGCGCGCGATCTGCGCCTTCGTCCGCCGCTTCGGCTTGAACGGCAGGTAGATGTCCTCAAGGCGCGCCTTGGTCTCCGCCGCGCGGATGCGCGCCTCAAGCTCCTCGGTGAGCTTGCCCTGCTCGCGCACCGAGTCGAGGATCGCCGCGCGCCGCTCCTCCAGCTCCCGCAGATAGCGCAGCCGCTCCTCGAGCGTGCGCAGCTGCGCGTCGTCGAGCATCTCGGTCGCTTCCTTGCGGTAGCGGGCGATGAAGGGCACCGTCGAGCCGCCGTCGAGCAGCTCGACCGCGGCCTTCACCTGCCGCTCCCGTACGCCGAGCTCGTCGGCGATCCTGCTTTCGATGGACCCTACGTCGGGTGTCGTCACGATCCCGTACCGCCTTCTCACTGAGGTTGCGCGGCAATTGTGGCAGGTGGCACCGACAATCGGGGATCAGGGCGCCGGCCGGGCCGGTCGCGCGACCGAGGAGAGGGGCCCGGATCAGACCCTGCGGCTCCGGGTGGAGGACGAGGCCCCGCCGAAGAGCCGGGCCAGGGCCCGGAAGGGAAGCGTCACCACGGTGGCGATCGCTCCACCGATCTGGCGCAGAACGTCTGCGATGGCACGGAACACGTGTAGCCCCTTTCGTTTCCCGGCCGACCCGGCCGGGGGACTTACGGGTACCTCGGTCGCGGCCTCGCATGCCTGTCCGTACACTTCGTCCGAGCCCGGGCGTGTCGTCAGCGCTTGGCGAGCAGGTCCGCCGGGAAGGCGCCCGCACCGAGCGCCGTTCGCGCGAAGACCGACGCGAGTTCCGTCAGGCGCGCCACACCCTCCGCGCCCAGGTGCGCGTAGGGGGCCGTGTCCAGCCGGTCGGTCTCCCGCTCGATCCCCTCGCGCAGGGCCGTGCCCGCCTCGGTCAGCTCGCCCGCCGCGTCGACCAGCCCCCGCTCGCGCAGTCGGCCGGTGGCAGAGTCCCACTCCTCCTGGGTCCAGCCCCGCGTGGTGAAGATCCACTTCGGTGCCATGCCCTTGCCGGTGGCGGTGTGCGTCACCAGCGCCTCCAGGCCGTCCAGACCCGCGGTCATCAGCGCGGCGAGATGGCCGTCTCCGCGGTGCTCGCGCAGCAGGGTCGCCGCGTGCCAGAGCGCCAGGTGCGGGGCGTCGGGCACGGGCAGGTCCGCGTGGGCCGAGTAGAGCGGCCGGGCGCCGCGCGTGCAGCCCTCGGTGGCGCGCAGCGCCAGTTCGGCCGCCTCCGCCATCCCGGCCGACACCACGGCCTCCTCGCCCAGGAGGCGGCGCAGCGTCGCGTCGACGGCGCGCAGTCGTGCCGCCAGGGCCTGCTCGGGGCTGACCTTCTCCCACACGGCGGGCACGTGCCGGGCGACGAGATCGTGCTTGTAGTTGTAGAACGCCGCCGTCACGGCACCGGCGCCGACCGGACCCAGCGCGGCGGCGCGCGCCGCGAAGTTGACGGCCGGGGCGTCGGTGACCCCGAGCGCGCCCAGTTCGCGGCCCAGGTCGGGGGAGAAGTAGTGCGTCGAGTGCAGTGAGTTGAGCGCGTTGTGGCAGCGGCGGCCCGCGCGTGCGTCGATGGCGGCAGTTGTCATGCCACGCACGTTACCAACCGCTCAGTACGCTGCTTCGGGCCTGTGGGACGCATGGCAGGAAAGGAGGGGTTCTCGTCATTGCGGCCGGACGACGGCCGGGCGAAGAATCGACGGCATGGCGCGACGAACCGGCCGAACGGGCCGAACCGTTCTGGTCCTCCTCTTCGACGGCGTACAGAGCCTTGACGTCACCGGCCCCGTGGAGGTCTTCGCGGGTGCCGAGCAGCACACGCCGGGTACGTACCGCATCCGCACGGCGTCGCTGGACGGTGCTCCCGTGCGCACCTCCAGCGGTCTGAACGTCGTACCGGACCAGGTACTCGGCGACGGGCCGCAGCCGGACACCCTGGTGGTCCCCGGCGGTCAGGGCACCCGGAACCCCGACCCGCGCCTGACCGACTGGCTGCGCGAGCACGGAACCGGCGCCCGGCGCCTGGTCTCCGTCTGCACCGGGGCGATCCTGCTGGCCCGGGCGGGACTGCTGGACGGCCGCCGCGTCACCACCCACTG
The DNA here is from genome assembly GCF_042893535.1 of Streptomyces sp. NPDC001599. NCBI lineage: Bacteria > Bacillati > Actinomycetota > Actinomycetes > Kitasatosporales > Streptomycetaceae > Streptomyces > Streptomyces sp. NPDC001599. Next base: position 72,679 of record NZ_JBIAVA010000004.1, on the reverse strand, counting down.
GGCCTACAGCGACCGGCTCGCCCGCGACCACCCGGACGTGGAGGTGGACCCCGACCCGATCTACATCCGGGACGGGAACGTGGCCACGTCGGCCGGCGTCACCTCCGGCATCGACCTCGCCCTCGCGCTGGTGGAGGAGGACCTGGGCCGGGACGTGGCCCTGACCGTCGCCCGGCACCTGGTGGTGTTCCTGCGCCGGCCCGGGAACCAGGCCCAGTTCAGCGCCCAGCTCGCCGCCCAGACCGCCCGTCGCGAGCCGCTGCGTGAGCTCCAGCACTGGATCACCGAGCACCCCGGCGACGACCTGAGCGTCGAGTCCCTCGCCGCCCGCGCCAGCCTCTCCCCGCGCCACTTCGCCCGCGCCTTCCAGGCGGAGACCGGCACGACGCCGGGCCGCTACGTCGACCGGGTCCGGCTGGAGCACGCCCGCCGGCTCCTCGAGGACACCGGCGACGGAGTCGAGGAGGTCTCCCGCGCCAGCGGCTACGGCACGCCGGAGGCCATGCGCCGTGCCTTCGTCAAGGCTCTCGGCACCTCACCGGCGGAGTACCGCCGCCGGTTCCGGCCCGCGCCGGTCTCCTGACGCGCCGGTACGCCCACCCACCGCACCACCGAACCGAAAGAGGCAGTACGTGCGCACAGCCATCGTTCTCTTCGACCGCTTCACCGCCCTCGACGCCGTGGGCCCGTACGAGACCATGAGCCGCATTCCGGGCGCCGAGACCGTGTTCGTCGCCGAGCGGCCCGGCCCGGTCCGCAACGACACGGGGAGCCTGGCGCTCACCGCCGACCGGACCCTGGCGGACGTGCCGAACCCGGACGTCGTCGTCGTGCCGGGCGGCCCCGGCCAGGACGCGCAGATGGGCAACGCGACCCTGCTGGACTGGCTCCGCGCCGCCGACACCGCCAGTACCTGGACCACCTCGGTCTGCTCCGGCTCGCTGCTGCTCGCCGCCGCCGGACTGCTCGGCGGCCGCCGCGCCACCTCGCACTGGCTGGCCCTGGACCTGCTGAAGCAGTACGGCGCCGAGCCGACCGGGGAGCGGGTCGTCACCGACGGCAAGTACGTCACCGCGGCCGGCGTCTCCTCCGGCATCGACATGGGCCTCACCCTGGTCGGCCGGATCGCCGGCGACGAGCACGCCCAGGCGGTCCAGCTGCTCACCGAGTACGACCCGCAGCCGCCCTACGACGCCGGGTCCCCGGACAAGGCGCCCGCGTACCTCGTCGAGGAGTTCCGCACGAGGAACCGGTTCATCCTGAAGTAGGCCCGTTCCAGCTGAAACGCGGCTGTCTGCGCTCCAGGAAGGCGGCGACCCCCTCCGCGGTGTCGCCGCTGCCCCGCGCCTGCGCGGCCCAGTGGGCGTCCCGGTCCGTGCGTCCGGCGGCGAACTCCTTCGCCGCGGCCTGCGTCAGCAGGGAACGGGACACCAGCACCCGGGTGAACTCCGCCACCCGCTTGCCGAGCTCGCCCTCCGGCAGCACCTCGTCCACCAGGCCGGTGCGCAGCGCCCGCGCGGCGTCGATCAACTCGCCGCCGAACAGCAGGTACTTCGCCGTGGCGGGCCCCGTCAGCGCCACGAGGCGCCGGGTCGCGGACGCCGGATACACGACCCCCAGCTTGGCCGGGGTCACGCCGAACAGCGCCGTCTCCTCGGCGAACCGCAGGTCGCACGCCGCCGCCAACTGCGCCCCGCCGCCGACGCAGTGTCCGCGGACCGCCGCGAGCGTCGGCTTGGGAAACGCGGCGAGGGCCTCCTCGGCCCGTACCGCCAAGGCCTGCGCCTCCTCGGCCGACTCGCGCAGGGTGGAGATGTCGGCCCCGGCGCAGAAGGTCGCGCCCTCGCCGGTGAGCACCAGTGCCCGCACCCCGGGATCGGCGGCCAGGCCGTCGAGGAGCCCGGGCAGCGCCCGCCACATCGCGGTCGTCATGGCGTTGCGCTTGGCCGGGTGGTGGACGACGACGGTGGCGACCGAGTCGGCGACCCGGTGCAGCAGCTGCGGCTCCATGGACCGGATGCTATCCACCCGCCTCTCCGCCTCGAGCGGCCGGGCGGGCGGGACAGGAACGGTCGCGTCTCATGCGCCAACGGTCACAAACCGCTCGATACATGCTGACTTGTGTTCAGTCCGTGGGGGTGGCGCGGCGCGTTACCAACACTCAGGGGTGTGGTGACAATCGAGCCCAGGGGTGGCGACCGGACGATGGACGAGACCGGGCCCGCCGGGCCGCTGCCGTACGAAGGTGTCTGGCGGTTCACCGCCCCCGCCGTGGACGCCTCGGTCCCGCAGGCCCGGCACGCCGTGCGCGACCTGCTGGTGCGCCAGGGCGTGCCGGTCTCCGACGACGTGACGCAGGCCCTGCTGCTGATCGTCTCGGAACTGGTCACGAACGCGGTCCGGCACGCCGCGGTGCTCTCGCCGGTTCTCGCCGTGGAGGTCGCCGTCGGGCCCGAGTGGGTGCGGCTGGCCGTGGAGGACGACCACCCCTATCGCCCGACCGCCCTGGAGACCGACCACGGCCGCACCGGCGGGCGCGGCCTGCTCCTGGTCCGCGAGATGACCCGCGAGGCGGGCGGGGCCTGCGACGTGGCCCACACCGCGAGCGGCGGCAAGGTGATCTGGGCGGCCCTGCCGCTCAAGCACGTCCCGCGCTAGCACGCGGACGCCCGGCGGGCCCGGCAGTGGGCGGCGGGCCCGGCGGCGGAACGCCCCTCACCAGCCCGCGGACGTGCCCGTCAGCTCCCGCACGGCCGGCCGGGCCGCGTCCAGCACCGTCATGAACCACGCCGAGAAGGTGTCCTTCGCGTGCCGCTCGGTCAGCTCCGCCGCGGACACGAAGGCCGTCCCCGCCACCTCCTCCGGGTCAGGACGCGGCTCGGCCTGCACCAGGCCGACGAAGAGGTGGTTGTACTCCTGCTCGACCAGCCCGGAGGCCGGGTCGGGATGGTTGTAGCGCACCGTGCCCGCCTCGGCGAGCAGGGAGGGCGACACCCCCAGCTCCTCGAACGTCCGCCGGGCCGCCGCGGCGAACGGCGCCTCACCGGGGTAGGGGTGACCGCAGCAGGTGTTGGACCACACGCCGGGGGAGTGGTACTTGCCCAGCGCCCGCTGCTGGATCAGCAGCCGCCCCCGCTCGTCGAAGAGGAACACGGAGAAGGCGCGGTGCAGCCGCCCCGGCGGCTGGTGCGCGGAGAGCTTCTCCGCGGTGCCGATCGTCACGCCGTTCTCGTCGACCAGTTCCAGCAAAATGGCTTCTGCGGTGCCGTTCGACGAGCTGGGCGTCGCGGTGGCAGGAGTGATCGGCATACCCATCCTTCACATCGGTCCTCGCGCCCCAAGTGTGCCGTACGAATCCGGCACTCTCGGCACTTCCCGGCACACCCGCATGTCCTGCGTGCCCGCGCGGGCACCGGGGGGCGGCCGGTCGGACACCGAGCAGGGGTCCGATGGATGATCGTTCCCGAGGGCGCGCCCCGGGAACCTTCCGGTCCGCGCCCCCTCCGGGGAGTGCCGTGGCGGACCGGAGGCGGACGGGGCGTTCACCGGCGCGTCCCGGAGCGTGCGCGCCCCCGGTCGTCCGCCGCGTCACCACGGCTCAGCGGCACAGCCGCGCCTCGTGCTCCGCGTGACCGCTGGGCTCCAGCTGGAACGTGCAGTGCTCGACGTCGAAGTGGTCGCCCAGGCAGCCCTGCAGCTCGTGGAGCATCTTCTCGTGGCCGATCGCATTCAGCGCCTCGCCGTCGACCACCACGTGCGCCGACAGCACCGGCATGCCGGAGGTGATGGTCCAGGCGTGCAGGTCGTGCACGTCCTCGACCCCGTCGAGGGCCAGTATGTGGGCGCGCACCTCGGCGATGTCCACGCCCTTGGGAGCCGCCTCGAGCAGCACGTCGAGGGTCTCGCGCAGCAGCCGCCAGGTCCGCGGCACGATCATCAGACCGATGAGCAGCGACGCGATCGGGTCGGCCGGCTGCCAGCCCGTGCCCAGGATCACCAGCGCCGAGACGATCACCGCCAGGGAACCCAGCGCGTCGGCCGCCACCTCGAGGAAGGCGCCCCGCACGTTCAGGCTCTCCTTCTGTCCGCGCATCAGCAGCGACAGCGACACCATGTTCGCCACCAGGCCGATCGCGCCGAAGACGACGGTCGCGCCGCCCGCGGTGTCGGCCGGCGTGACGAACCGGTCGATCGCCTCGTACAGGACGTAACCGCCGACCCCGAGCAGCAGCAGACAGTTGGCCAGGGCGGCAAGGATCTCGGCGCGGGCGTAGCCGAAGGTGCGGCGGTCGCTCGGCGGGCGGCTCGCGAAGTGGACGGCCAGCAGGGCCATGCCGAGCCCCAGGGCGTCGGTCGCCATGTGCGCGGCGTCGGCGATCAGCGCGAGGGAGTCGGCGACCAGACCGCCGACGATCTCCACGACCATGACGGTGAGGGTGATCGCCAGCGCCACCCGCAGCCTGCCCCGGTACGCGGCGGTCGCCGTCCCGCCGGCGTGCCCCCCGTGCGCGTGCCCGTGATCGTGCCCAGCCCCCATGAGAAAGCCGCCTCCCTGTGTGTACCGGCGTCCGGCGACCCGGCGCCCGGATGCCAGTCAACTACGGGTAGGGGGTATCGGGCAACGCGGCACTGAACACCGTTGTCATGTGCCCTGACCTGCGGAAACGTTCCGCAGGTCAGGACGTGTCCTGACCCTGTGCGAACAAGGGTGGACACTGTGCGATGTCCGCGATGCCCGGTCTGCGAGCGCGGTTTGTCGGGCGGGCCCCGAATCCACGATGATGATCGCGGCAAAGGCGGGAGCAAGTGGCGTCGACCGACCGTCAAACGGGCGGTGAACACGGCGTTCCCGGCATCCGATAACCTCTGCCGACATGCCGCCCGGGTGCCCCAGGCACGGGCGCCCCACCATGCACAGGCCCGGCGTCCAGGCGCCGGCACCAGGGAGTGAGTTCGGTTGCCGACCGCCATCCTCACCGGTCAGCCGGTCCCGGGTTCGTCGATCGAGAGCGAGCTGCGGTCCCTGGGCTTCGACGTGCACCTCGCCTCCGGTGCCGCCGAGACCGAGACCCTCCTCGCCCGGGTACCCGGCGAGGAGCGGGTCGCCGTCGTCGACGCCCGCTTGGTGGGCCACTTGCACGCCCTGCGCCTCGGCCTCACCGACCCCCGCTTCCCGCTCGCCGCGATCCCGGGTGCCGTGACCGCCCAGTCGGCCGCCCGCCAGACGCTGACCCGCGCGATGGCCCGCGAGAACTCCGCGGGCGGCGGCACCGCCGTGGACGTCGACAGCCTCGCCGACCGGATCACCGCCGCCCTCGACGCCGACGGCGCCGACGTGCACCGACCCGAACTCGGCAGCCTCGTCGCCGCCGTCCCCGCCGACCCGCAGGCCCGCAACGAGGCACGGCAGGCCGTCGCCGCCGTCGACGACGAGGCCGTACGCCTGAAGTCGGCGGTCAAGGCCCGCGACGGCTTCGTCACCACCCACTTCATCAGCCCCTACTCCCGCTACATCGCCCGCTGGTGCGCGCGCCGCGGCCTGACCCCCAACCAGGTCACCACCGCCTCGCTGATCACCGCGCTCATAGCGGCCGGCTGCGCGGCCACCGGTACCCGCGGCGGCTTCGTGGCCGCCGGCGTCCTGCTCATCGCCTCCTTCGTCCTCGACTGCACCGACGGACAGCTGGCCCGCTACTCCCTCCAGTACTCCACGCTCGGCGCCTGGCTCGACGCCACCTTCGACCGCGCCAAGGAGTACGCCTACTACGCGGGCCTCGCCCTCGGAGCAGCCCGCGGCGGCGACGACGTGTGGGCCCTGGCCCTCGGCGCGATGGTGCTCCAGACCTGCCGGCATGTCGTCGACTTCTCCTTCAACGAGGCCAATCACGACGCCTCGGCCAACACCAGTCCCACCGCCGCCCTCTCCGACAGGCTCGACAGCGTCGGCTGGACGGTGTGGCTGCGCCGCATGATCGTGCTGCCCATCGGCGAACGCTGGGCCATGATCGCCGTCCTGACCGCGCTCACCACGCCCCGGATCACCTTCTACGCGCTGCTGATCGGCTGCGCGTTCGCCGCGACGTACACCACCGCTGGCCGCGTCCTGCGCTCGCTGACCCGCAGGGCCACCCGCACCGACCGGGCGGCGAAGGCGCTGGCCGACCTCGCCGACTCTGGTCCGCTCGCCGAGGCCGGCGCCAAGGGCCTCGGCGCCGCCGCCCGCCGGCTGCCCGGCTTCACCGCCCCCGCCGTCGCCCTCCTCGGCGGTGCCGCCGTCGTCGCCACCGCCGCGCTCACCGACTTCGGCGGCCCCTGGCCGCTCGTCGCCGCGCTCGTGTACGTGCTGACCTCCGCGCTCGCCGTCGCCCGTCCCCTCAAGGGCGCCCTCGACTGGCTGGTCCCCCCGTTCTTCCGGGCCGCCGAGTACCTCACCGTCCTGTTCCTGGCCGCGAAAGCCGACGTGAACGGGGCCCTTCCGGCGGCTTTCGGGCTGGTGTCCGCGGTCGCCTACCATCACTACGACACGGTCTACCGCATCCGCGGCGACGCGGGCGCGCCGCCGCAGTGGCTGGTGCGGACGGTCGGGGGGCACGAGGGCCGCACGCTGGTGATCTGCGCGCTGGCCGTGCTGCTCACCGCCACACAGTTCAAGCTTGCGCTCACGGTGCTCGCCGTGGCCGTGGCACTCGTGGTGCTCGTCGAGAGCATCCGCTTCTGGGTCGCCGCCCACCAGGTCGGCGCACCCGCCGTACACGACGAAGGAGAAACCGCATGATCGGCCTCGTGCTGGCGGCCGGCGCCGGACGCCGTCTGCGCCCCTACACCGACACCCTGCCCAAGGCACTGGTCCCGGTCGGCCCCGAGGGCGCTCAGGACAGCATCACGGTCCTCGACCTGACGCTGGCGAACTTCGCCGAGGTCGGCCTGACGGAGGTCGGGATCATCGTCGGCTACCGCAAGGAGGCCGTGTACGACCGCCAGGCGGAGCTGGAGCAGAAGTACGGCGTCAAGCTCACCCTCATCGACAACGACAAGGCCGAGGAGTGGAACAACGCCTACTCCCTGTGGTGCGGCCGTGACGCCCTCAAGGACGGCGTGATCCTCGCCAACGGCGACACCGTGCACCCGGTCTCCGTCGAGAAGACGCTGCTCGCCGCCCGCGGCGACGGCAAGAAGATCATCCTCGCCCTCGACACGGTGAAGAACCTCGCCGACGAGGAGATGAAGGTCGTCGTCGACCCCGACAAGGGCGTTAGGCGCATCACCAAGCTGATGGACCCGGCCGAGGCGACCGGCGAGTACATCGGCGTCACCCTCATCGAGGGCGAGGCCGCCGCGGAGCTGGCCGACGCGCTGAAGACCACCTTCGAGCGCGACCCGCAGCTCTACTACGAGGACGGCTACCAGGAACTGGTCAACCGCGGCTTCAAGGTCGACGTGGCGCCGATCGGCGACGTCAAGTGGGTCGAGATCGACAACCACGACGACCTTGCCAAGGGCAGGGAGATCGCGTGCCAGTACTGACGAGGCTCATCCCGTCGCCGGTCGTCGTCGACATCCGCGCGGGTGCCCTCGACGACCTGGGGAGTGTGCTCGCCGACGAGCGCATCTCCCACTCGGGCAAGCTCGCCGTCGCCGTCAGCGGCGGCTCCGGCGCCCGGCTGCGCGACCGCGTCGCCCCGTCCCTGCCCGGCGCCGACTGGTACGAGGTCGGCGGCGGCACCCTGGACGACGCGATCAAGCTCGCCGGCGCCATGAAGGGCGGCCACTACGACGCGGTCGTCGGCCTCGGCGGCGGCAAGATCATCGACTGCGCCAAGTTCGCGGCGGCGCGCATCGGCCTCCCGCTGGTCGCCGTGCCGACCAACCTCGCGCACGACGGTCTGTGCTCCCCGGTCGCCACCCTCGACAACGACGCGGGCCGCGGCTCCTACGGTGTGCCGAACCCGATCGCCGTCGTCATCGACCTGGACGTCATCCGCGCGGCCCCGGCCCGCTTCGTGCGCGCCGGCATCGGCGACGCCGTCTCCAACGTCTCCGCGATCGCGGACTGGGAGCTGGCCAACCGCATCAAGGGCGAGCGGATCGACGGCCTGGCCGCCGCGATGGCCCGCCAGGCCGGCGAGGCCGTGCTGCGCCACCCCGGCGGCATCGGCGACAACGACTTCCTCCAGGTGCTGGCCGAGGCACTGGTGCTCAGCGGCATCGCCATGTCGGTCTCCGGCGACTCGCGGCCGTCCTCGGGCGCCTGCCACGAGATCAACCACGCCTTCGACCTGCTCTTCCCCGAGCGCGCGGCCGCCCACGGCGAGCAGTGCGGCCTGGGTGCGGCCTTCGCGATGTATCTGCGCGGGGCCCACGAGGAGTCCGCCCACATGGCCGAGGTCCTGCGGCGGCACGGGCTGCCGGTGCTGCCCGAGGAGATCGGGTTCACGCCCGAGGAGTTCTTCCGGGCCGTGGAGTTCGCCCCCCAGACGCGGCCCGGCCGCTACACGATCCTCGAGCACCTCGACCTCACCACCGACCAGATCAAGGACCTGTACGCCGACTATGTCAAGGCCATCGGTAGCTGAACTACGCCCGGTCGTCCATCCCGCGGGGGTCAAGGACCGGCGCAGCGGTGAGCACTGGGCGGGACGCCTCTACATGCGTGAGGTCTCGCTGCGGATCGACCGCTATCTGGTGAACACCAGGATCACGCCCAACCAGCTCACGTACCTGATGACCGTCTGCGGCGTGCTGGCGGCCCCGGCGCTGCTGGTGCCGGGCATCTGGGGCGCCGTGCTCGGCGTGGTCGCGGTCCAGCTGTACCTGCTGCTGGACTGCGTCGACGGCGAGATCGCGCGCTGGCGCAAGCAGTACTCGCTGGGCGGCGTCTACCTGGACCGGGTCGGCGCCTACCTGACCGACGCCGCGGTCCTGGTCGGCCTCGGCCTGCGCGCCGCCGACCTCTGGGGCACCGGACGCATCGACTGGCTGTGGGCCTTCCTCGGCACCCTGGCCGCGCTCGGCGCCATCCTGATCAAGGCCGAGACCGACCTGGTGGGCGTCGCCCGGCACCAGAACGGGATGCCCCCGGTCAAGGAGGCCGCCTCCGAGATCCGCTCCTCCGGCATGGCGCTGGCCCGCCGGGCCGCCGGCGCGCTCAAGTTCCACCGGCTGATCCTCGGCATCGAGGCGTCCCTGCTGATCCTGGTCCTCGCGATCGTCGACCAGGCGCGCGGCGACCTGTTCTTCACCCGCCTCGGCACCGCCGTGCTCGCCGGCATCGCGCTGCTCCAGACCCTGCTGCACCTGGTGTCCATCCTCGCCTCCAGCAGGCTGAAGTGAACGCGCCCGTGAAGGTCGGCGCCGTCGTCATCACGATGGGCAACCGTCCCGAGGAGCTGCGCGCCCTGCTCGACTCGGTGGCCAAGCAGGACGGCGACCCGGTCGAGGTGGTCGTGGTCGGCAACGGCTCGCCCGTCCCGGAGGTGCCCGAAGGCGTGCGCACCGTCGAGCTGCCCGAGAACCTGGGCATCCCCGGTGGCCGCAACGTCGGCATCGAGGCCTTCGGCCCCGGCGGCAGCGACGTCGACATCCTGCTCTTCCTCGACGACGACGGACTGCTCGCCCGCACCGACACCGCCGAGCTGTGCCGCGAGGCGTTCGCGGCCGACGACGAGCTGGGCATCATCAGCTTCCGCATCGCCGACCCGGACACCGGCGAGACCCAGCGCCGGCACGTCCCGCGGCTGCGCGCCTCCGACCCGATGCGCTCCTCCCGGGTCACCACCTTCCTCGGCGGCGCCAACGCGGTGCGCACCCGTGTCCTCACCCAGGTCGGCGGGCTGCCGGACGCCTTCTTCTACGCCCACGAGGAAACCGACCTGGCCTGGCGCGCCCTCGACGCGGGCTGGATGATCGACTACCGGTCCGACATGGTGCTCAACCACCCCACGACCGCGCCGTCCCGGCACGCGGTCTACCACCGCATGGTCGCCCGCAACCGCGTCTGGCTCGCCCGCCGCAACCTCCCCGCGCTGCTGGTCCCGGTCTACCTCGGCGTCTGGATGGCCCTCACCCTGCTGCGCCGGCCGTCGCGCCCCGCCCTGAAGGCCTGGTTCGGCGGCTTCCGCGAGGGCTGGGCCACCCCGTGCGGCCCCCGTCGCCCCATGCGGTGGCGTACGGTGTGGCGCCTGACCCGGCTGGGCCGCCCCCCGGTGATCTGACAAGCTCGTACCCGAGAGTGTTCCGGCCCCGAACGGGGCCACCAGGTCCATGCCAGGCCCGCGCGGCCGAGCATTTTCGAAGACGAAAGTTTCCACCAGTGAGTGAGACAACGCACGACGGCACGGTCGCCATGACCAAGCCCGTGTCGCCCGACGAGGGCCTCACACCGGCCCGCCTCGCCGCCAAGTACGGGCTGTCCGTGAGCGGCGCCCGACCAAGCCTCAAGGAGTACGTCCGTCAGCTCTGGGGGCGGCGGCACTTCATCCTCGCCTTCTCCCAGGCGAAGCTGACCGCACAGTACAGCCAGGCCAAGCTCGGCCAGCTGTGGCAGGTGGTCACGCCGCTGCTGAACGCGCTCGTCTACTTCCTGATCTTCGGCCTGATCCTCGACGCGGGCCGGGGCATGGAGAAGGACGTCTACATCCCGTTCCTGGTGACCGGTGTGTTCGTCTTCACCTTCACCCAGTCCTCGGCGATGGCGGGCGTGCGCGCCATCTCCGGCAACCTCGGGCTGGTGCGGGCGCTGCACTTCCCCCGGGCCTCGCTGCCCGTCTCCTTCGCGCTCCAGCAGCTCCAGCAGCTGCTGGCCTCGATGATCGTGCTGTTCCTGGTGGTCGTCGGCTTCGGCAGCTACCCCTCGTTGGCCTGGCTGCTGGTTTTCCCGGTGCTGGTCCTGCAGTTCCTCTTCAACGTGGGTCTCGCGCTGGTCGTGGCCCGGATGGGGGCGAAGACGCCGGACCTGGCCCAGCTGATGCCGTTCATCATGCGCACCTGGATGTACGCGTCGGGCGTGATGTTCTCCATCCCGATCATGCTGGAGGACAAGCCGGCCTGGATCGCCGACGTGCTCCAGTGGAACCCGAGCGCCGTCTACATGGACCTGATGCGCTTCGCGCTGATCGACGGGTACGGCTCCGAGAACCTGCCCCCGCACGTGTGGGCGGTCGCGCTCGGCTGGGCCGTGGTCCTCGCCGTGGGCGGCTTCGTGTACTTCTGGAAGGCGGAGGAGAGGTACGGCCGTGGCTGAACAGCAGCAGGACCAGCGGGTGCCGACGGTCATCGCGGACGAGGTGCACATCGTCTACCGCGTCAACGGCGCCAAGACCGGCAAGGGCAGCGCGACGGCCGCCCTGAGCCGCATGCTCAAGAGGGGCTCCGACGACGCGAAGCGTGGTGTGCGCAAGGTGCACGCCGTGCGCGGCGTCTCCTTCACCGCCTACCGGGGCGAGGCCATCGGCCTGATCGGCTCCAACGGCTCCGGCAAGTCGACCCTGCTGCGGGCCATCGCCGGGCTGCTGCCCGCCGAGCGCGGCAAGGTCTATACGGACGGCCAGCCCTCCCTGCTCGGTGTGAACGCGGCTCTGATGAACGACCTGACCGGCGAGCGGAACGTCATCCTCGGCGGACTGGCCATGGGCATGACCCGCGAGCAGATCAAGGAGCGCTACCAGGACATCGTCGACTTCTCCGGCATCAACGAGAAGGGCGACTTCATCACCCTGCCGATGCGCACGTACTCCTCCGGCATGGCCGCCCGGCTGCGCTTCTCCATCGCCGCCGCCAAGGACCACGACGTCCTGATGATCGACGAGGCCCTGGCCACCGGCGACCGCAAGTTCCAGACCCGCTCCGAGGAGCGCATCCGGGAACTGAAGAAGGAGGCCGGCACCGTCTTCCTGGTCAGCCACAACAACAAGTCCATCCGTGACACCTGCAACCGGGTGCTGTGGCTGGAGCGCGGCGAGCTGCGCATGGACGGCCCGACCGACGAGGTGCTCAAGGAGTACGAGAAGTTCACGGGCAAGTAGCCCGACACGCCGGGGCCCCGTCGGAACTGTTCCGGCGGGGCCCCGCGTCTGCAAAGGAAGCGTCAACTCCTGGCTTTCTCAGGAATCTTGAAGTCAATCGGTGTGTTGTTGTGATGCGCTGTGCACCCCGACGAACGCCCGTGAGTTGTACAACGTAAGCTGTACCGGTCCTGAAACGCGGCACATGGGGCGATAATGCCCGACACCCTGGAGCGGGCCTGCCGCGCGGGTGGCAGGGCGGCGTGTCCGAAATAGTGTGTATTGGGTCGGCAGTGTAGAACGGGAGATGTGACGGCAATGGCTACGGAAACTCCCCAGCTCCGCGAAGCGTGCGCCGTCCCCGCCCAGGGCAGCCCGCGATGACGGTCACCGACACGGCGCACGCCGTCGACCCGGAGCGCGGCACCCTGGCCAAGGCCGCGGACGAGAACTTCCCCGTCGCCCCGTTCTTCCTGCCCCGCGCCTGGCGCACCGACCTCATGGCCGTCTACGGCTTCGCCCGCCTCGTGGACGACATCGGCGACGGCGACCTCGCCCCGGGTGGAGCGGACGCCCGCCTGCTGGGCGTCCCCGACGACCGCGCCGACGACCGACTGCTGATGCTGGACGCCTTCGAGGCGGACCTGCGTCGTGTCTTCGACGGCTCCGACGGCCCGCCCCGCCACCCGCTGCTGCGCCGTCTGGCGCCCACCGTGCGGCGCCGCGCGCTGACCCCCGAGCCCTTCCTCGGCCTGATCGCCGCCAACCGCCAGGACCAGCTGGTCGCACGGTACGAGACCTACGACGACCTCCTCGCCTACTGCGAGCTGTCCGCCAACCCCGTCGGCCGTCTCGTCCTCGCCGTCACCGGCACCTCGACCCCCGAACGGATCCGCCGCTCCGACGAGATCTGCACCGCCCTGCAGATCGTCGAACACCTCCAGGACGTCGCCGAGGACCTGGGCCGGGACCGCATCTACCTGCCCGCCGAGGACATGAAACGTTTCCACGTCGAGGAGACGGACCTCGCCGCGCCCACCGCCAACGCGTCCGTACGCGCCCTGATCGCCTACGAGGCCGCCCGCGCCCGCGACCTGCTGAATGAAGGTGCCCCCCTGGTGGGTAGCGTCCACGGCAGGCTGCGACTGCTCCTCGCGGGCTTCGTGGCGGGCGGCAGGGCGGCGCTGAACGCGATCGCCGCGGCGGATCACGACGTACTTCCCGGCCCGCCCAAGTCAGGCAAGGTCCACTTGCTGCGCGAGGCGGGCGTGGTCCTGCGAGGAGAGGGGTGATCGGGTCCGTGGAGTCGACAGCGAACATGCCGGCGCCGGTGCTCGCCGCCTACAGCTACTGCGAGGCCGTCACCGGTCAGCAGGCACGCAACTTCGCCTACGGCATCCGGCTGCTGCCCACGCCCAAGCGGCGGGCGATGTCCGCGCTGTACGCGTTCTCGCGCCGGGTCGACGACATCGGCGACGGAGTGCTGGCGGACGACGTCAAGGTCGCCCGGCTGGACGAGACCCGGGCCGTGCTCGCCCGGATCCAGGACGGCGCGGTCGACGAGGACGACACCGACCCGGTCGCCGTCGCCCTCGCCGACGCGGCCCGGCGGTTCCCGATCCCGCTCGGCGGCCTCGACGAGCTGATCGACGGCGTCCAGATGGACCTGCGCGGCGAGACCTACGAGACCTGGGACGACCTGAAGGTCTACTGCCGCTGCGTGGCGGGCGCCATCGGACGCCTCTCGCTCGGCGTCTTCGGCACCGAACCGGGGGCGCGCGGCGCCGAGCGCGCGCCCGAGTACGCCGACACGCTCGGTCTCGCGCTCCAGCTCACCAACATCCTGCGCGACGTCCGGGAGGACGCCGAGGGCGGGCGCACCTACCTGCCCGCCGACGACCTGGCCAAGTTCGGCTGCTCGGCCGGGTTCAACGGGCCCACCCCACCCGAGGGCTCCGACTTCGCGGGCCTCGTGCACTTCGAAGTGCGTCGGGCCCGCGCCCTTTTCGCCGAGGGCTACCGGCTGCTGCCCATGCTCGACCGGCGCAGCGGCGCCTGCGTGGCCGCCATGGCCGGCATCTACCGCCGTCTTCTGGACCGCATCGAGCGCGACCCCGAGGCCGTACTGCGCGGCCGGGTCTCCCTGCCGGGACGCGAGAAGGCGTACGTCGCCGTGCGCGGCCTGTCCGGCCTCGACGCGCGGCACGTCACCCGGCGGACCGTCAGGAGGCGCGCCTGATGGGCACACCGGGCACACTCGACACCCGGGGCCCGCACAAAACGGGCGGCGGGCAGCGTCGGGCAACCCTGCGGTGGCGGTCGGCGTCCCTGACTGAGACGGTCAGCCGTACGCCGTTCAAACACCGCGGCGGCCGGACAGGGAAGGGCGCACCATGACGCAGGGCAAGGGCACGCGCGAGGGCGGAGTGCTCGCGGACGTCTCCGCCCTCGGCCCCGGCGGGCATGCCGTCGTGGTCGGCGGCGGACTCGCGGGGGTCACCACCGCGCTGGCGCTCGCGGACGCCGGGGTGCGCGTCACCCTGCTCGAAGGACGCCCCCGGCTGGGCGGGCTCGCCTTCTCCTTCCAGCGCGGCGACCTCACCGTCGACAACGGCCAGCACGTGTACCTGCGCTGCTGCACCGCCTACCGGTGGTTCCTCGACCGGATCGGCGGAGCCGCGCTCGCACCGGTGCAGGAACGTCTCGACGTGCCCGTGGTCGACCTGGCCAGGGCCGAGGGCAACCGGCTCGGCAGACTGCGGCGCGACGCGCTGCCCGTCCCCCTGCATCTGGGGCGCAGCCTGGCGGCCTACCCGCACCTCTCCCTCGCCGAACGCGCCTCGGTGGGACGCGCCGCGCTCGCGCTGAAGGGGCTCGACCTCGCCGATCCGAGCCTGGACACCCAGGACTTCGGCAGCTGGCTGACCGCGCACGGTCAGTCGGCGCGTGCCGTCGAGGCCCTGTGGGACCTGGTCGGGGTCGCCACCCTCAACGCGGTCGCGGGCGACGCCTCGCTGGGGCTCGCCGCGATGGTGTTCAAGACCGGTCTGCTGTCCGACCCGGGAGCGGCCGACATCGGGTGGGCCCGTGTCCCGCTGGGCGAACTGCACGACCGGCTGGCCCGCAAGGCGCTCGACTCCGCGGGCGTCCGTACCGAGGTCCGTACACGCGTCACCTCCGTCTCTGTAAACGAGAACGGCGGCTGGAGCGTTCAGGTTCCCGGCGAGACGCTCGAAGCGGACGCCGTCGTCCTCGCCGTACCCCAGCGCGAGGCCCACGACCTGCTGCCCGACGGTGCGCTGGACGCCCCGGAAAATCTTCTGCGGATCGGCACCGCGCCGATCCTCAACATCCACGTGATCTACGACCGCAAGGTGCTCGCCACACCGTTCCTCACGGCCCTCGGCACCCCGGTCCAGTGGGTGTTCGACCGCACCGAGGCCTCCGGGCTGAAGGAGGGTCAGTACCTGGCGCTGTCCCAGTCGACCGCGCAGAACGACATCGACGAGCCCGTGGCCGTGCTGCGCGAGCGGTACCTGCCCGAACTCGAGCGGCTGCTGCCGCGCACCCGGGGTGCCGAGGTGAAGGACTTCTTCGTGACCAGGGAGCGCACCGCCACGTTCGCCCCCGCCCCCGGCGTCGGGCGCCTGAGGCCCGGCGCCCGCACCAAGGCACCCGGCCTCTACCTGGCCGGAGCGTGGACCGCCACCGGGTGGCCCGCGACCATGGAGAGTGCGGTTCGCAGCGGTGTCGGGGCGGCGGCCGCCGCGCTCGGCGCCCTGGGCCGGTCCCGCGGCCTCCTCCCCGATTTCTTCGAGGAGGCGGCGTGAAAGCCGATCCGCGCGGGACCGGCTCCCGCACTCCCGGCACCGCAACTGGAGGAAAGACTGTGCCCACTGTGCCCCCGGCCCCGAAGGCCGATCGACGGACCACGGTGGACGTGACCGCGCTTCTGGAGCGCGGCCGGACCCTGGCCACGCCGGTCCTGCGGGCGGCGGTCGACCGCCTGGCCCCTCCCATGGACACCGTCGCCGCCTACCACTTCGGCTGGATCGACGCCCAGGGCAACCCCGCGGACGGCGACGGCGGCAAGGCCGTCCGCCCCGCGCTCGCCGTGCTCTCCGCCGAAGTCACCGGTGCCGCGCCCGAGGCCGGCGTGCCCGGCGCGGTGGCCGTGGAACTGGTGCACAACTTCTCCCTCCTGCACGACGACCTGATGGACGGCGACGAGCAGCGCCGCCACCGCGACACCGTCTGGAAGGTGCACGGCCCCGCCCAGGCCATCCTGGTCGGCGACGCCCTGTTCGCCCTGGCCAACGAGGTGCTGCTCGAACTGGGCACCGTCGAGGCCGGGCGGGCCACCCGCCGCCTGACCAAGGCCAGCCGGTCCCTGATCGACGGCCAGGCCCAGGACATCTCCTACGAACACCGCGACCGCGTCAGCGTCGAGGAGTGCCTGGAGATGGAGGGCAACAAGACCGGCGCCCTGCTCGCCTGCGCCAGCTCCATCGGAGCGGTGCTCGGCGGCGCCGCCGAACACACCGCCGACACCCTCGAGAAGTACGGCTACCACCTCGGTCTCGCCTTCCAGGCCGTCGACGACCTGCTCGGCATCTGGGGCGACCCGGGCGCCACCGGCAAGCAGACCTGGAGCGACCTGCGCCAGCGCAAGAAGTCGCTGCCGGTCGTCGCCGCCCTCGCGGCCGGCGGGCCCG
This sequence comes from Streptomyces sp. NPDC001599, assembly GCF_042893535.1. NCBI lineage: Bacteria > Bacillati > Actinomycetota > Actinomycetes > Kitasatosporales > Streptomycetaceae > Streptomyces > Streptomyces sp. NPDC001599. Next base: position 55,965 of record NZ_JBIAVA010000004.1, on the reverse strand, counting down.
CCTCCGAGCGGCTCGGCGAGATCCTCACGGCCGATGCCAAGGCCAGCGACTTCGCGAACTTCTCCGAGGAGGAGTTCGCGGCCCGCGCCGCCCTCATCGAGGAAGCGGGCGGGCGGGAGTGGACCGCCGACGAGGCGCGTCGCCAGCACACCATCGCCATCGAAGCCCTCGACGCCGTCGACATGCCCGACCGGGTGCGGGACCGGTTCACGGCACTCGCGGACTTCGTCGTCGTACGAAAGAGATGATCATTATCGGTCGAATAGCCCTCGCGTAGTCGCCGGCCGGTGTCGTGGAGACACGAGCACCGGCCGACGGCGGACCCAGCAGACGCACCACATGCACACTGCACGAAGGGGAAGCCATGACAGCGACGACCGACGGAAGCACCGGAGCCTCCCTGCGGCCCCTGGCAGCCTCGGCCAGCGACACCGACATCACGATCCCCGCCGCGGCGGCCGGGGTACCCGAAGCCGCCGCCCGCGCCACCCGGCGTGCCACCGACTTCCTGCTCGCCAAGCAGGACGCCGAGGGCTGGTGGAAGGGCGACCTCGAGACGAACGTCACGATGGACGCCGAAGACCTGCTCCTGCGTCAGTTCCTGGGCATCCAGGACGAGGAGACCACCCGCGCCGCCGCCCTGTTCATCCGCGGCGAGCAGCGCGAGGACGGCACCTGGGCCACCTTCTACGGCGGCCCCGGCGAACTGTCCACGACCATCGAGGCCTACGTCGCCCTCCGCCTGGCCGGCGACGCGCCCGACGCGCCCCACATGGCGCGGGCCGCCGAGTGGATCAGGTCCCGCGGCGGCATCGCCTCCGCCCGCGTCTTCACCCGGATCTGGCTGGCCCTGTTCGGCTGGTGGAAGTGGGACGACCTGCCCGAACTCCCGCCGGAGCTCATCTACTTCCCCACCTGGGTCCCGCTCAACATCTACGACTTCGGCTGCTGGGCCCGGCAGACCATCGTGCCGCTCACCATCGTCTCCGCGAAGCGGCCGGTGCGTCCCGCGCCCTTCCCGCTGGACGAACTGCACACCGACCCTGCCCGCCCCAACCCGCCGCGCCCGCTGGCCCCGGCGGCCAGCTGGGACGGCGCCTTCCAACGCATCGACAAGGCCCTGCACGCCTACCGCAAGGTCGCCCCGCGCCGCCTGCGCAAGGCCGCGATGAACAGCGCCGCCCGCTGGATCATCGAGCGGCAGGAGAACGACGGCTGCTGGGGCGGAATCCAGCCCCCCGCCGTCTACTCGGTCATCGCGCTCTACCTGCTCGGCTACGACCTCGAACACCCCGTGATGCGTGCGGGCCTGGAGTCGCTGGACCGTTTCGCCGTGTGGCGCGAGGACGGCGCCCGGATGATCGAGGCCTGCCAGTCCCCGGTGTGGGACACCTGCCTGGCCACCATCGCGCTGGCCGACGCGGGCGTGCCCGAGGACCACCCGCAGCTGGTGAAGGCCTCGGACTGGATGCTCGGCGAACAGATCGTGCGCCCCGGCGACTGGTCGGTGAAGCGCCCCGGACTCCCGCCAGGCGGCTGGGCGTTCGAGTTCCACAACGACAACTACCCCGACATCGACGACACGGCCGAGGTGGTCCTCGCCCTGCGCCGGGTCAGGCACCACGACCCGGAGCGGGTGGAGAAGGCGATCGGGCGCGGGGTGCGCTGGAACCTCGGCATGCAGTCGAAGAACGGCGCCTGGGGTGCCTTCGACGTCGACAACACCAGCGCCTTTCCCAACCGGCTGCCCTTCTGCGACTTCGGCGAGGTCATCGACCCGCCGTCCGCGGACGTCACCGCGCACGTCGTGGAGATGCTCGCCGTCGAGGGCCTCGCCCACGACCCGCGCACGCGCCGCGGCATCCAGTGGCTGCTCGACGCCCAGGAGGCGGACGGCTCGTGGTTCGGCCGCTGGGGCGTCAACTACGTCTACGGCACCGGTTCCGTGATCCCCGCGCTGACCGCGGCCGGACTGCCCACCTCGCACCCGGCCGTCCGCCGGGCGGTGCGCTGGCTGGAGTCCGTCCAGAACGAGGACGGCGGCTGGGGCGAGGACCTGCGCTCCTACCGCTACGTCCGGGAGTGGAGCGGCCGGGGCGCCTCGACCGCCTCGCAGACCGGCTGGGCGCTGATGGCCCTGCTGGCGGCGGGGGAGCGGGAGTCCAAGGCCGTGGAACGCGGCGTCGAATGGCTCGCGGCCACCCAGCGGGAGGACGGCTCCTGGGACGAGCCCTACTTCACGGGCACCGGCTTCCCGTGGGACTTCTCCATCAACTACAACCTCTACCGCCAGGTCTTCCCGCTCACCGCGCTCGGCCGGTACGTCCACGGGGATCCCTTCGCCAAGAAGCCCCGTGCGGCCGAGGCCCTCACCGAGTCCGCTCCGGCCGAGGTGAAGGGCAGCTGATGACCCCGCAGACCGGCCCGTCCCCGCTGCTGATCGCCTGCGCGCTCGGCATCGAACACCTCGCCCTGCGCACCGGCGACCGCGCCGGCGCCGGCGGGCCGGTCACCGTCCTGCGCACCGGCATGGGCCCCAAGGCGGCCGAACGCTCGGTCACCCGGGTCCTCGCCGACCCGGCGCTCGAGGGCGCCGCCGTGCTCGCCACGGGCTTCTGCGCCGGACTCTCGCCCGGCATGCACCCCGGCGACCTGGTCGTCGCCGAGGAGACCCGGGACCCGCGCTCCACCGTCCCCTGCGTCGCGACCGACCGGCTCGTCAAGGAACTCGCGCGAGCCGTCCCCGGGCGCACCGTCCACACCGGGCCGCTGACCGGCTCGGACCACGTCGTCCGCGGCCCCGAACGCGCCGACCTGCTCGCGACCGGCGCGATCGCCGTGGACATGGAGTCCGCGGCCACGCTCCTGAGCGCCGTCCGCACGGGCCCGCGCCCGGTTGCGGCCGTCCGGGTGGTCGTGGACGCTCCAGAACACGAACTCGTCCGGATCGGCACCGTGCGCGGTGGAATATCGGCTTTCCGCGTTCTTCGATCCGTTCTTCCCGCATTTTTCGAATGGCACCGTTCTTTGTTGCTCCCCCGGAGGTGAGCCCAGATGGCCATGCCCCTGCGCCAGTCCATCAAGGTCGCTACATACCTGGCCGAACAGAAGATTCGCCGACGGGACAAGTTCCCTCTCATCGTGGAGCTGGAACCGCTCTTCGCCTGCAACCTGGCGTGCGAGGGGTGCGGCAAGATCCAGCACCCCGCCGGTGTGCTCAAGCAGCGCATGCCGGTCGCGCAGGCCGTGGGGGCGGTGCTGGAATCGGGCGCGCCGATGGTCTCCATCGCCGGTGGCGAGCCCCTGATGCACCCGCAGATCGACGAGATCGTGCGGCAGTTGGTGGCCAAGCGGAAGTACGTATTCCTCTGCACCAACGCCATGCTCATGCGCAAGAAGATGGACAAGTTCAAGCCCTCGCCGTACTTCGCCTTCGCGGTGCACATCGACGGGCTGCGCGAGCGGCACGACGAGTCCGTGGCCAAGGAGGGCGTGTTCGACGAGGCCGTGGAGGCCATCAAGGAGGCCAAGCGGCGCGGCTTCCGGGTGACCACCAACTCGACCTTCTTCAACACCGACACCCCGCAGACCATCGTCGAGGTGCTCAACTTCCTCAACGACGACCTCAAGGTCGACGAGATGATGATCTCGCCCGCCTACGCCTACGAGAAGGCGCCCGACCAGGAGCACTTCCTGGGCGTGGAGCAGACCCGCGAGCTGTTCAAGAAGGCGTTCTCGGGCGGCAACCGGGCCCGCTGGCGGCTCAACCACTCCCCGCTCTTCCTCGACTTCCTCGAGGGCAAGGTCGACTTCCCCTGCACCGCCTGGGCGATCCCGAACTACTCCCTCTTCGGCTGGCAGCGCCCCTGCTACCTGATGAGCGACGGGTACGTCCCGACATACCGGGAGCTGATCGAGAAGACGGACTGGGACAAGTACGGCCGCGGCAAGGACCCGCGCTGCGACAACTGCATGGCGCACTGCGGCTACGAGCCCACCGCCGTCCTGGCCACCATGGGCTCGCTCAAGGAGTCCCTGCGCGCCATGCGGGAGACGGTCTCCGGAAACCGGGAGTGACGTCATGACCGCCATCCCCTTGGGGCTCCCCGAGGTACCGGTCCGGCCGATCGCCGAGCGGCGCGTGTCGCGGCGGATCCAGGTCGGGCCGGTGGCGGTCGGGGGCGGGGCCCCGGTGTCGGTGCAGTCGATGACGACGACCCGCACCTCCGACATCGGGGCGACGCTCCAGCAGATCGCCGAGCTGACGGCGTCCGGCTGCCAGATCGTCCGGGTGGCCTGCCCCACCCAGGACGACGCCGACGCGCTGCCCGTCATCGCGAGGAAGTCGCAGATCCCGGTGATCGCGGACATCCACTTCCAGCCCAAGTACGTCTTCGCCGCGATCGAGGCCGGCTGCGCCGCGGTCCGGGTGAACCCGGGCAACATCAAGCAGTTCGACGACAAGGTCAAGGAGATCGCCAAGGCGGCGAAGGACCACGGCACCCCGATCCGTATCGGCGTGAACGCCGGCTCCCTCGACCGCCGCCTGCTCCAGAAGTACGGCAAGGCGACCCCCGAGGCCCTCGCCGAGTCCGCGCTGTGGGAAGCCTCGCTCTTCGAGGAGCACGACTTCCGGGACATCAAGATCTCGGTCAAGCACAACGACCCGGTCGTGATGGTCGAGGCCTACCGCCAGCTCGCCGCCCAGTGCGACTACCCGCTGCACCTGGGGGTGACGGAGGCGGGCCCGGCGTTCCAGGGCACCATCAAGTCGGCGGTCGCCTTCGGCGCGCTGCTCTCCCAGGGCATCGGCGACACCATCCGCGTCTCCCTCTCCGCTCCGCCGGTCGAGGAGATCAAGGTCGGCATCCAGATCCTCCAGTCGCTGGGGCTCAGGGAACGCCGACTGGAGATCGTCTCCTGCCCGTCCTGCGGCCGGGCCCAGGTCGACGTCTACAAGCTGGCCGAGGAGGTCACCGCCGGCCTGGAGGGCATGGAGGTGCCGCTGCGCGTGGCCGTCATGGGCTGCGTCGTCAACGGGCCCGGTGAGGCGCGCGAGGCCGACCTCGGCGTCGCCTCCGGCAACGGCAAGGGGCAGATCTTCGTGAAGGGCGAGGTCGTCAAGACCGTCCCCGAGTCGAAGATCGTGGAGACCCTCATCGAGGAGGCGATGAGGATCGCGGAGCAGATGGAGAAGGACGGCGCCTCGGGGGAGCCGGCCGTCACCGTGAGCTGAAACGCGGACCGAAGGGGGCCCGAGCGTGACGATTCTGGAGAACATCCGGGGACCACGCGACCTGAAGGCGCTGTCCGAGGCGGAACTCGGTGAACTGTCCGACGAGATACGTGACTTCCTGGTGCACGCGGTCGCCCGCACCGGCGGTCACCTCGGACCCAATCTCGGCGTGGTGGAACTCACCGTCGCCCTGCACCGGGTCTTCGAGTCGCCGGACGACCGCATCCTGTGGGACACCGGCCACCAGAGCTATGTGCACAAACTCCTGACCGGGCGTCAGGACTTCTCCAAGCTGCGCAGCAAGGGCGGCCTGTCCGGCTATCCCTCGCGCGAGGAGTCCGAGCACGACGTCATCGAGAACAGCCACGCCTCCACCGTCCTCGGCTGGGCCGACGGCCTCGCCAAGGCCCGCCAGGTGCAGGGGGAGCGCAGCCACGTCGTCGCCGTGATCGGTGACGGCGCGCTCACCGGCGGCATGGCCTGGGAGGCGCTGAACAACATCGCGGCGGCCAGGGACCGGCCGCTGATCATCGTCGTCAACGACAACGAACGCTCGTACGCCCCGACCATCGGCGGCCTCGCCAACCACCTCGCGACCCTGCGCACCACCGACAGCTACGAGCGCGCCCTGGCCTGGGGCAAGGACGTGCTCCAGCGCACGCCCGTGGTCGGCAACACCGTCTACGAGGCCCTGCACGGCGCCAAGAAGGGCTTCAAGGACGCCTTCGCGCCGCAGGGCCTGTTCGAGGACCTGGGGCTGAAGTACCTGGGCCCGATCGACGGGCACGACATCGGCGCCGTCGAGTCGGCGCTGCGCCGTGCCAAACGCTTCCACGGCCCGGTACTGGTGCACTGCCTCACCGAGAAGGGCCGCGGCTACGAACCCGCCCTGCGCGACGAGGAGGACCACTTCCACACGGTCGGTGTGATGGACCCGCTGACCTGCGAGCCGCTCAGCCCGGCGGGCGGCCCGTCCTGGACCTCGGTGTTCGGTGAGGAGATCGTCCGGATCGGCGAGGAACGCGAGGACGTGGTGGCGATCACCGCGGCCATGCTGCACCCGGTCGGCCTCGCCCCCTTCGCCGAACGGTTCCCCGACCGGGTCTGGGACGTCGGCATCGCCGAGCAGCACGCGGCCGTGTCCGCCGCCGGGCTGGCCACCGGGGGACTGCACCCGGTCGTCGCCGTCTACGCCACTTTCCTCAACCGCGCCTTCGACCAGCTCCTGATGGACGTGGCCCTGCACCGCTGCGGCGTCACCTTCGTCCTGGACCGGGCCGGCGTCACCGGTGTCGACGGGGCCTCGCACAACGGCATGTGGGACATGTCCGTCCTCCAGGTCGTCCCCGGGCTGCGGATCGCCGCCCCGCGCGACGCCGACCAGCTGCGCGCCCAGCTGCGCGAGGCGGTCGCCGTGGACGACGCGCCGACGCTGCTGCGCTTCCCGAAGGAGTCCGTCGGACCCGCCGTACCCGCCGTCGACCGGATCGGCGGCCTGGACGTCCTGCACGCCGCGGACCGGCCCGAGGTGCTGCTCGTGGCGGTGGGCGTGATGGCGCCCGTCTGCCTCGGGGCCGCCGAACTCCTCGAGGCCCGCGGCATCGGCTGCACCGTCGTCGACCCGCGCTGGGTCAAGCCCGTCGACCCGGCCCTCGCACCCCTCGCGGCCCGGCACCGGCTGGTGGCCGTGGTCGAGGACAACAGCCGTGCTGCCGGGGTCGGTTCCGCGGTGGCGCTGGCGCTCGGCGACGCCGAGGTCGACGTCCCCGTGCGCCGCTTCGGCATTCCCGAGCAGTTCCTCGCGCACGCCAAGCGCGCCGAGGTGCTCGCGGACATCGGGCTCACCCCGGTCGACGTCGCCGGCCGGATCGCCGCGAGCCTGGCCCTCGCCGAACCGGCAGTGGAAGAGTCCGGCGACGGACGGATCGTCATGCCAGCGCAAGGAGAGAACTGAATGACCAAGGAGTTCGACCTCGCCGCACTCTTGGCCGAGCGCGGGGCCGAGCGGTACGAGCTGCACGCCAAGCACCTCAACCACCAGCTGCCGCGCATGCTGCACACCATCGGCTTCGACAAGGTCTACGAGCGTGCCGAGGGCGCGCACTTCTGGGACGCGGACGGCAACGACTACCTGGACATGCTCGCCGGGTTCGCGGTGATGGGCCTCGGCCGTCACCACCCGGTCGTCCGCAAGGCGCTGCACGACGTGCTCGACGCCTCGCTCGCCGACCTGACCCGCTTCGACTGCCCGCCGCTGCCGGGCCTGCTGGCCGAGAAGCTGCTCTCCTACAGCCCGCACCTGGACCGCGTCTTCTTCGGCAACAGCGGCACCGAGGCCGTCGAGACCGCGCTGAAGTTCGCCCGGTACGCGACCGGCAGGCAGCGGATCCTGTACTGCACGCACGCCTTCCACGGACTGACCGCCGGCTCGCTCTCCGTCAACGGCGAGGACGGCTTCCGCAAGGGCTTCGCGCCGCTGCTGCCCGACACCGCCGTCCCGCTCGGTGACCTGGACGCCCTGGCGCGGGAGCTGAAGAAGGGCGACGTGGCGGCCCTGATCGTGGAGCCGGTCCAGGGCAAGGGCGTGCACGAGGCCCCGCCCGGCTACCTGCTCGCCGCGCAGGAGCTGCTGCACCGGCACAAGGCGCTGCTGATCGCCGACGAGGTGCAGACGGGCCTCGGCCGGACCGGCAAGTTCTACGCCTACCAGCACTCGGACGGCGTCGAACCCGACCTGGTCTGCGTCGCCAAGGCGCTGTCCGGCGGATACGTGCCGGTGGGAGCCACCCTGGGCAAGGACTGGATCTTCCAGAAGGTGTACTCCTCGATGGACCGCGTGCAGGTCCACTCGGCGAGCTTCGGGTCCAACGCACAGGCCATGGCCGCCGGGCTCGCGGTGCTGTCGGTGATGGAGAACGAGGAGATCGTCGCGAACGCCGCCGCGGTGGGGGATCGGCTGAAGTCCCGGCTGTCGGAGCTGGTGGACCGCTACGAGCTGCTCGCCGACGTCCGGGGCCGCGGACTGATGATCGGCATCGAGTTCGGCCGGCCCAGGTCCCTGAAGCTGCGCAGCCGCTGGACGATGCTGCAGGCGGCGCGGAAGGGACTGTTCGCGCAGATGGTGGTCGTGCCGCTGCTGCAACGGCACCGGATCCTGACCCAGGTGTCCGGCGACCACCTCGAGGTGATCAAACTGATCCCGCCGCTGATCATCGACACCGACGACGCCGACCGGTTCGTCGACGCCTTCACGGAGGTGATGGAGGACGCGCACAATGGCGGTGGCCTGATGTGGGACTTCGGGAAGACCCTGGTCAAGCAGGCGGTGGCCAACCGCTGAGCGCACCCTGGTGTTTTTGCCTCTGAGGCAAAGAATTTGCCCGACGGGCAAAATTCGGGCTGAATGGAGGTATGAGCTCCTCCGAGACCGGCCCCGCCGAGGGGGCGGTCGCCGCCGTCGCGCCCCAGCTGCGGGAGCTGCGGCGGCGGGCCGCCCTCACCCTGGAGGCCGCGGCCCGTGCCGCGGGGCTGTCGCCCGCCCACCTCTCCCGCCTGGAGACAGGGCAGCGCCAGCCCGCGCTGCCGATGCTGCTGTCCCTCGCCCGGGTCTACGGTACGACCGTCGCCGAGCTGCTGGGCGAGACGGCCGCGGACCGGGACGCCGTCGTGCGCGCCGCCGACATGGAACCCACCGCCGCGGGCGGCTGGACGTACTGGCGGGCCGGAGCGCCGGGCCGCGGCATGCAGGCCCTGCGGGTCCAGGTGCCGTACGGCTCCCAGGGCGACGTCGTGCGGGTGCACCCCGGCGAGGAGTGGCTGCACGTCCTCCGGGGCCGGTTGCTCCTGCGCCTCGGGGACACCGAGCACCGGCTCACCGCGGGCGACAGTGCCCACTTCGACTCGATGACCCCGCACCGGATCGCCGCGCAGGACCTCGACGGGGTCGAGCTGCTGTTCGTCCACACCCTGCTGCAGAGCCCGACGGCCGCCCTGTGCCTCGGCCCGACCCCTGGAGAGACGCCATGAGTACCATGCAGGAGAAGTTCCCGCGCGCCCTGTGGGTGCGGCTGGTCGTCTACATCGCCCTGGGGCACGTCTTCGGCGGCTTCCTCTACCTGCTGTTCGAGGTGGGCGCCAAGTAGCGCCGTCCGCAGGCGGGTGGCTCAGTCCAGCATCCGCTCGCGCAGTCGCTCCCGGGTCGCGGGAGCGAGCCGCAGTCCCCGCTCCAGGTAGGCGTCGACGCCGCCCCACGTCTCCTCGACGGTCTCGAAGGCCGCCGCCAGGTACTCGGCGCGCGCGTCGAACAGGGGACTGAGCAGCTCCATGACCTCGGGGGAGTAGGCGGAGGCCGCGGAACCGCTGCGGCGCACCTTGTAGCGGCGGTGCGCGGCGTTCGACTTCAGGTAGTCCTCGACGACGGCCTCGCGCTCGACACCCAGGGCGAGCAAGGTGACGGCGATCGACAGGCCCGCGCGGTCCTTTCCGGCGGCGCAGTGCATCAGGGCCGGGACGCTGTCCTCGGCGAGCGCGTGCAGGATGCGGGAGTGCTCCGCGGTGCGCTCCGTGACGATCGAGCGGTAGGAGCCGATCATGCGGTCCGCGGCCTTGCCGTCGGCCAGGATCTCGCGCAGCTGGTCGAGGTCGCCGTCACGGACCATCTTCCAGAACTCGGCGCCGTCGGCCGGGTCACTCAGCGGCAGGTTGACGTTGCGCACGCCGGGCAGCTCGACGTCCGGGCCCTCGAGCTTCTGGTCGGCCGCGTTGCGGAAGTCGAAGATCGTGTGCAGGCCCAGCGAGGCCAGGAACGCGGCGTCCTCCCCGGTGGCGTGAGCCAGGTGACCGCTGCGGAACAGCACCCCCTGCCGCACCCGCCGCCCGTCCACGGTCGGCAGTCCGCCCACGTCCCGGAAGTTGCGCACGCCGGTCAGCTCGGGTTCGGTCGACGGGACCTGCTGCGTCACGGGGGCTCCTCCCACTCCGCCCCGCCGCCGCTGCTCGCCGACGGGCTTCACCCGACGATACGGCATCCCCTGTGCGCGAAATCGCACCCGGAGGCATATTCCGGGCAGATAAGAGCCTTCTGTCCGAATTGGCGCCTTGATAACAACTGGCCCTGAAATGGCGCAGGGTGAATGAGAGGCGCGTGAGCAGCGTCATATCCGTGACCGTGCGTTGCCCGTCATGTTCACGTAATTCAACTGTTTCTCAAGGGGCTTCAGGTAAAAGCGCGCGACGGAAATCGACGCAGGGTTACCGGATATCCCCGTAAAGGATCAATCGGAACACCTGTCGAGGGAACCCCTCGCTTGTCCCCTTGCGTCTTGGTCCCTTACGTTCACCACCGATCCGGACGGACGCCTAATCCTGCCGCCGACCGGAGCCCGCACTCATCGACCACCCGTACACGGCAGGAGCGGGGGACCCACAGGTAGAACTGCCTGTTCCGGTTCCCGGAACGGCTTGGGGTAAAGCCGCGTTCCGACGCGGCCGGGCATCTCCAGCCCGCACCCGACAGCTCACCTCGCAGGCGCCGGAGAGGAATTCGCCATGCCCGCGAAGGGTAAGCACCGCCGTACCAGGGCCATGCGCCTGACCCGCACCATCGCCGTCGCCGGAACCGGTGGCGCCGCGCTCGCGCTCCCGCTGATGGGTGCCGCCGCCGCCAACGCCGCTCCCGCGCACTCCGTTTCCGAGCAGGCCGTGCAGTCCGTTCCGACGTCGGCCAAGAAGGCCGCCGCCGAGAAGAACTCCGACTCGCGCACCTACACCGTGAAGAGCGGGGACTACCTCTCGAAGATCGCCGACGAGCAGGACGTCGACGGCGGCTGGAAGAAGCTCTACGCGGACAACCGCGAGGCCGTCGGTTCCGACCCGTCGCTGATCCACCCCGGGCTCAAGCTCTCGATCGACGGCCAGGCCGCCAAGCCGTCGGCGCCGTCCTCCGCGCAGTCGCACAAGCCCGCGCAGAAGTCCGCCGAGAAGCCCGCCGCCGCCAAGCCGGCCCAGAAGTCGACGGACGCCGAGAAGACCTCCTCCTCGGACACCGGCAGCCAGTCCACGGGCACCACCAGCGGCTACACCTCCCCCGTCGCGGGCGGCACTGTCGGTACCCCGTACCACCAGTCCGGCAGCATGTGGTCCAGCGGCTACCACACCGGCACCGACTTCGTCGTCCCGACCGGCACCTCCCTCAAGGCCGTCGGCGCGGGCACCGTCGTCTCCGCCGGCTGGGGCGGCGCGTACGGCAACCAGGTCGTCATCCAGCTCGCCGACGGCCACTACGCCCAGTACGCCCACCTCTCCTCGCTCTCCGTCTCCGCCGGTCAGTCGGTGACGGCGGGTCAGCAGGTCGGCCTCTCCGGTGCCACCGGCAACGTGACCGGCCCGCACCTGCACTTCGAGATCCGCACCACGCCGGACTACGGCTCGGACATCGACCCGCTGGCGTTCCTGCGCTCGCACGGCGTCTCCGTCTGACGACCGGTTCCGCGCGGCCCCCGCGCACCGAAGGCCGGACCCCGATCCCCGGGTCCGGCCTTCGGCGTGTCCGGACCACGGTGCACGCGCCGTACAAGGACCTCGCCGTATTCCGGAATTGACGAATACTTTAGGCGTGGCCTTTCTCACCGCCCGTCAATCCCTTCCTACGGTCGCGTAGGTCACATTCCAAGGTGAATCATGGGCCGATGTGGCAGACGATTCGAAGAGTGACAGCAGAGCAGTGATCGGGTCGTACGTGGCGGTGGGGGACAGCTTCACCGAGGGCGTCGGCGACCCCGGCCCCGACGGGGCGTTCGTCGGCTGGGCCGACCGGCTCGCCGTACTGCTCGCGGACCGGCGCCCCGAGGGCGACTTCACGTACACGAACCTCGCCGTGCGCGGCAGGCTCCTCGACCAGATCGTGGCGGAACAGCTCCCGCGGGTCGTCGGACTCGCGCCGGACCTGGTCTCGTTCGCGGCGGGCGGCAACGACATCATCCGGCCCGGCACCGATCCCGACGAGGTCGCCGAGCGGTTCGAGCTGGCGGTGGCCGCGCTGACCGCCGCGGCCGGGACCGTCCTGGTGACCACCGGGTTCGACACCCGCGGGGTGCCCGTCCTCAAGCACCTGCGCGGCAAGATCGCCACGTACAACGGGCACGTCCGCGCCATCGCGGACCGCTACGGCTGCCCGGTGCTCGACCTGTGGTCGCTCAGGAGCGTCCAGGACCGCAGGGCGTGGGACGCCGACCGGCTGCACCTGTCGCCGGAGGGCCACACCCGGGTGGCGCTGCGCGCGGGGCAGGCCCTGGGCCTGCGCGTCCCGGCCGACCCGGACCAGCCCTGGCCGCCCCTGCCGCCGCGCGGCACGCTCGACGTCCGGCGCGACGACGTGCACTGGGCGCGCGAGTACCTGGTGCCGTGGATCGGGCGCCGCCTGCGGGGCGAGTCGTCGGGCGACCACGTGACGGCCAAGGGGACGCTGTCGCCGGACGACATCAAGACGCGGATCGCCTCGGTGGCCTGACGCGGACACCGGTGGTGTCCCGGCGGGCCGGTGTCCCGGGGGCGCCGGCGGCTAGCGCGGCGGTGTCAACGCCGCCCGCTCCAGGCCCAGTTCCCGGGCCAGGGCCTCGTCCACCCACTCCTGCGCCCGGGTCCGCGACACCGTGCCCGTGTACGACGTGAGCTGCACCGCCAGCCCGTCCAGCAACGCCGTCAGCCGCAGGGCCGCGGCGTCCGGCTCGGGGCAGGAGAACTCACCGGCGGCCACGCCCTCGGCGATGACCTCGGCGATCGCCGCCTTCCACTGGCGGTCCAGCTCGCGCGTGACCTCCCGCAGCGCGGGCTCGCGCGGCGCCGCCGCCCATCCCTCGATCCACAGCCGCCAGCCCTTGGCCGGGCCGGTCGGCGCGTACCACCGCACGGCCGCCCGCAGACGGCGCAGCGCCGACGTACGACGGGCGAGCAGCCCCCGCAAGTGGGCGAGGTCGTCCTCGGCGGCATGGGTGAACGCGGCGGCGACCAGGCGCTCCTTCGTGGAGAAGTGGTAGAGCACCAGGGCGTTGCTGACGCCGAGCGCCGCGGCCACGTCGGCGATCCGCAACGCCGCCACGCCCCGCGCCGATATCTGCTCGATGGCGGCGCACAGCAGCTCCTCGCGCCGCTCCGCCACGCTCAACCGCACTCTCCCCACGCACGTCACCCTATACAGGCGCCGACGCCCTTCCCGGTCGCGGCGGACTGGGGAACACGGATGTGACATCCGTCGTTCGAGGTGACGTAGGACGAGACGACCATAATGAGAGCCTGAACCACTCCACCTGGAGGTACTGTGGCCGCTTTCCGTTCCCCGAGTCCCGGGCTCGGTGTGCCCCGGCCCGCGGCCTTCGGCGCGGACCCGAGCGGTGAGCGCATGGCGCGCATCCGCAGATCGCCGCACTTCCGCGACGGCGTCTTCCAGAATCCCGGGGGCACCGCCCGGACCCGGCCCTCCGGCTCGGCCGCCGAATTCGCCAAGATCTACTTCAACAAAGAGGCGCGGCTGCGCCGGTCCCCGCGGGGGCCCGTCCCGGTGCACGCCACCACCCTGGCCGACCTCGCCCGGCCCCCCGCCACGGGGCTCAGACTGACCTGGATGGGCCACTCCAGCGTGCTCGCCGAGATCGACGGGCAGCGCGTGCTCTTCGACCCGGTGTGGGGCGAGCGCTGCTCCCCGTTCCCCTTCGCCGGCCCCAAGCGCCTGCACCCGGTGCCGCTGCCGCTCGCCGCCCTGGGCCCGGTCGACGTCGTCGTCATCTCCCACGACCACTACGACCACCTGGACATGCCCACCATCAAGGCACTGGCCGGCACGGACACGGTCTTCGCCGTGCCGCTCGGCGTCGGCGCCCACCTCGAACACTGGGGCGTCTCGCCCGCCCGGCTGCGCGAGCTGGACTGGCACGAGTCGACGGGCGTCGGCGGCCTCACCCTCACCGCCACTCCGGCCCGGCACTTCTGCGGACGCGGGCTGCGCAACACCCAGCACACCCTCTGGGCGTCCTGGGTCGTCGCCGGTGCCGAGCACCGCGTGTACCACAGCGGGGACACCGGCTACTTCGACGGTTTCCGCGACATCGGCGCCGCGCACGGCCCGTTCGACGCCACGATGATCCAGCTCGGGGCGTACGCCGAGTTCTGGCCGGACATCCACATGACCCCCGAGGAGGGCGTCCGGGCCCACCTCGACCTCCAGGGCGGCCGCTCGCACGGCGCACTGCTGCCGATCCACTGGGGCACCTTCAACCTGGCGCCGCACGCGTGGGCGGAGCCGGGGGAGTGGACGAAGGACGCGGCCGAGGAGGTCGGGCAGGCGGTGGCGTTCCCGCGGCCGGGGGAGCCGTTCGAGCCGGCGGGGGAGCTGCCGGCGGAGGCGTGGTGGCGGGCGGTGTCCGGTCCGATCGCGCACCCGTGGCGCCGTCCCGGGATCGTCGAAGGCGTGGCGGGGACGAGCAGAAGCGATCTCGACCTCGCCGGGGAGAGGTGACGTCGGTCGGGGACGAGCTTGGGGGAGATGGTCCAGATGCCGGAGCGTCTCCCTGCCGACGAGCAGGGTCGTTTGCTGCGAGCCTTGGACGGAGTGTCCCGAGTGGAGGGTGAAGTCACTGCTCGGCGATTCAGACCCTTGCCATCTCTGGAAGGCCAGTCTCGGGTGGTGGTCCGAACGCGCGTCGTGCGGCGCTGAGTTCACAGGAAGGGGCCGACCGGGCAGCGCTCGGCCGGTGTCGGTGGCAGCGTCTGGGGTGCGGCGCATGTCTGCCTCGTCACCTTGGCTCGATGCCGAAACTCCCCTGTCACCGGTGCACCTCTTCAATGGGCCGGGGGAGCCGGGTCACCCTCTATGACGGGCCGGTTGCCGGACCGGTCGGGACTGAGGTGTCCGGGGTCGTCCAGTACGACTGCTCCCCGAAGCCCGGGATCCCATGGAGGCTGCATACCGAGGACTATGACCCCACCTCCACGGACAGGACCGAACTGATCCTGCCCGACCTCGGCTTCGAACTGCCAGTATCCGGCACGGACGCTGTGAGTGGCTGGTCCAAGGGCACTTCCTACGGAGACCCTGACGCTGCGCTCGATCGGGTCGTCGCCCACTGGTTCAACCTGCCCCGCTGGCACGGAAACGGCCACCTGGCAGCCCGTGCCGTCGACGGAATGCCGCTACTGGTGGCCGCCGGGCGCAGTGTGTACCGCCGCGACGGACGCAAGAGTTTCTCCTGGCGCGACTACCGGGACCTGCTGATCGCCGCCCACCAGCAACTCGGCGGCCCGATCGCGCTCATCTGGGACAACCTCAACGTCCACAAAGCCGCCGGCCTGCGGCAGTTCGCCGCCTCACGGGACTGGCTCACCATCCACTACCTGCCGCCCTACGCACCCGACCTCAACCCCGTCGAAGGCATCTGGTCCCCACTGCGACGCGGCTGGCTCTCCAACGTCGCCTTCTCCACACCCGAACACCTCGTCCAGCGCATCCGACGCGGCCTACGCCACATCCAGTACCGCAGCGACCTCGTAGACGGCTGCCTCGCCGAGACCTGCCCGGAACATACGGGAGAAGTGCGCCGGGGTGACGTGCGCGGGCCGGGCCAGAGCTGGGACGTCAGCAGGCGCGCGTAGTAGCGGTCCATCGCGTCCCGGGCCCGCAGCAGGCGGCGGTTGGGCTCCTGGGTGGCGCGGCTCATGCCGCCATCCCATCACGACCCGTCCCGGCGCGGGGCGGCCTGGCAGGCCCGGAACCCTTGAGTTCTAGCGGTTGTGGCAACACCCCAGTTTTCAGGGGTGTGCGATGGAGTTCGAGATCCGTCCGGACCGGACGAGGCCGCAGGGCAGGAAGGAGCTGACCCGTGAGCGGGCCGCATACTTCCAGCTCATGGCACTGGGCTACAGCAACAGAGAAGCCTGTCGGATCGTCGGTGTCGATGTCCGGACGGGAAAGAAGTGGCGCAACGGCAATCACGCGCCGGGCAAGGGCCGCAGGCCACTGCCTCCCACACGCAGGGAGACGGTGGCCTGCGGCCCCTCGCGGTACCTGCGTGAGGACGAACGCATCCACATCGCTGACCGGCTGCGGGAGAAGGCCGGCATCCGTCAGATAGCCGCGGAGCTGGGCCGAAGCCCCTCCACGATCAGCCGGGAGATCCGCCGTAACCGCACCGTGCTGCACGACTACGGCACCTGGTACTACCGGCCCCCACGCCGCCCAGGCCCGCGCCGATGCCCGTCGGCCACGCCCCAAGCTGACGAAGATCTCCCAGAGTCCCGTACTACGGCAGGCCGTGCAGGAAAGGCTCGACGAAAAGTGGAGCCCGGAACAGATCTGCCACGCTCTGCGCCGGCAGTTCCCCGACCGGCCGGAGATGCACGTGGTCCACGAGACGATCTACCAAGCCCTCTACGTCCAGGGCCGTGGCGCACTGCGCCGTGAACTTGCCGGATCCCTGCGCTCCGGACGGGCCCGTCGCAGACCCCGCCGCCAGGCCCAACAGCGACAGCCCCGTTACAGCCATCCCATGGTCATGATCAGCGACCGCCCCGCCGAGGCCGAGGACCGGGCAGTGCCCGGTCACTGGGAAGGCGACTTGATCATCGGGAAGAACAGCCGCTCCGCGATCGGCACCCTGGTGGAACGCTCCACCCGCTACGTCATGCTCCTGCACCTGCCCGCCGGCCACGGAGCCGAAGCCGTCCGGGACGCCCTGACGAGCACCGTCACCACGCTGCCAGCCCACTTGAGACGATCGCTGACCTGGGACCAAGGCAGCGAGATGGGCCGTCACCACGAGTTCACCCTTGCCACCGACATCCCGGTCTACTTCTGCGATCCGGCCAGCCCCTGGCAGCGCGGTTCCAACGAGAACACGAACGGTCTGCTGAGGCAGTACTTCCCGAAGGGCACAGACCTGACCGAGTACACCCCCGAACATCTGAGAGCCGTCGCGGACCAGCTCAACCGCCGCCCACGCAAAACGCTCGACTGGGAAACCCCAGCCGAGCGTCTCGCTAAGCTCCTGGCAACAGCAAGTTGATCAACCGTGTTGCAACGACCCCTGGAATCCGCCCCCCCCGGGGGGGTGCCTCTATGTCTTTCGTCAAGCGAGGCGTGGGGTTTTGGGTTCGTAGAAGGTGCCGTCGCGGAGCATCGCGAACAGCACGTTGATCCGTTGTCGGGCCAGGCGGAGAAGTGCCTGGGTGTGGGTCTTTCCGCGGGCCCGGCATCGGTCGTAGTAGGTGCGGGAGGCGGGATCGTGCAGCGCGGCGAACGCGGACAGGAACATCGCGCGTTTCAGGACGCGGTGGCCGCCGCGGGGTGCGTGTTCGCCGTGGATCGAGGTCCCGGACGACTTCGTGGTCGGCGCGAGGCCGGCGTAGGAGGCCAGGTGGGCGGCGGTGGGGAAGCTGGTTGCGTCGCCGACGGTGACCAGCAGGGTGGCGGCGGTCCTGACGCCGACGCCGGGCAGCGACGTCAGGACCTTGGAAAGAGGGTGTGCCTCCAACAGGGCGCTGATCTGGGCTTCTGTGGCCCGGCGTTGTTCGTGGACGGCGCTGAGGGAGCGGGCCAGGGAGGGAATGACGATGTCGAGGGTGCCTGTGCCCGGGACGACGATGGTCTGCTCGTCGAGTGCCTCGAAGACGTCGTCGATCAGCCGCGTGGCCATGCGCGGGGCCTTGGGGCGGATCACCTCGACGAGTTTGCGGCGTCCAGCTTTTCGCAGGGCGGCTGGGGATCCGTAGCGTTCGAGGAGCCAGGTGACGGCCTGGTGGTCGAGCCGGGGGCCGAGGACTCGTTCCAGGGACGGGTGGAACTGGGTGAGCAGGCCGCGGATCCGGTTGCTGGTGCGGGTGGCCTCGGCGGCCAGGTCCTGGTCGAAGCCGACGAGGACCGTGAGCTCAGCGGTGATCTCGTCGGTGAGTTCCAGCGAGCGCAGGGTGTGCGGCATGGTGCGGGCCGCGTCGGCGATGACGGCCGCGTCGCGGGCGTCGGTCTTCGCCTCGCCGGGGTAGAGGTCGGCGATCCGCCGCATCGACAGGCCGGGCAGGTAGGCGACCTTGCATCCAGCATCCCGGGCCACCGTCAGCGGCAGGGCGCCGATCGAGGCGGGCTGGTCCACGATCACCAGGACGGTGCCGAACTTGGTCTTCAGCTTCTCGAAGACGTCCCGCAGCTTCGGCTCGGTGTTCGGCAGCTGCTTGTCGAAGACCTTCTTGCCGCCCGAGGTGAGTCCGTGGCCGTGGTGGTGGCTCTTGCCGACTTCCAGGCCCAGGAAGACGCCTATCTCGTCGCTGTCGTTCAAGCCGTCCTCCGATACGGGGTTGTGCGGTGCTGGCCGGGGCGTTGGCGTCGTGCGCGCATCCACGTTATGCAGACCTGCCGCCTACGAAAGGCCGGGCGTTGCGCTCGGCCGGGCGGTAGTCGGACCTCTCATCAGCGTCTCCAACGGCGCCTCTCGGGCCCGGTGGCACCACCCCCCAGGTCATGCCCTCGACAGGGGGAACAGCCATGCCGGGCCCGGAGGCCAGCGATCCTTTTGCAGGACCGCGGAAAACATAACGGGGGGCGGACGAGGCTCCGAGACCTGGCGAGGGAAGGGCTTGTCCCCCGTGCGAGCTACGTCCGAAGTGGCTCTGGATGGTGACGACGGCGGCTCGTGGCGTCTGTAGCGTTTTCTCCGGCCGTTGTGCTCGGGGGGACGGCGGTCGCTGTCGGACGTGCCGTTCCCCTGCCGACCGGCAGGGTGCGGCAGAGGTTCGTGGGGCGGCGGCTATGCCAAGTCACCTTGAGGGAGCTCATGAGAACGAACGAAGTCCGGCATCGCAGGCCCGGAACAGAAGTCCTATGGCCTCACCTGGACTGACACCACCGGCGCGCCCCGTGCCTCCGCCGTCGCCGATGCAGAGCCCAGCGCTCAGCATCGGAAGGCTGCACTGGAGAGCATTGGCTGCACCAGCGTGGAGATCCTGGCCGTCAGGCCGGGGGAACTCCCCGAACCGCGAGGCTGAGGTACTGCTCGGCTCGCCGCCGAAGCGGCCGTGTGCGCCCAGCTGCTCGAAACCGTGGCCGCGGCGACAACCCCACCCTCGAAGACCAGCTCCGGGACTGGTCCGAGGAACCCGCAGCCGCTGACGACTCAGCCCGCCCACCCGATGTCACGGACCGCAACGAGCGCAAGGCCGAGGTCTTCCTCGCCTTCACCGTCACTGGTATTGAGGCTAGAGGCAGCATCCAGTGCACGGGCGCTCCGATCTTGGTCAGTGCAGGGCTCGTCATGGTCGCCTCGGGGGTGGCCAGCATGTTCGGGGTGAGGTCGAGGTGGACACTGTGGCCGGCGGCGTCTCCGTATTGGTCTCGTTGATCGCAGAGGGTTCGCACGGCTCGAAGGCCAGCTCCTGCTCGAAACCCGATTCGGTCCGACAATCACTCATCGTCTCCGGCTTCCCTTGGAAGAGAAAGGAATAAGCCAGGAATCCGCCGTTCAGTGGCATCATTTCGACGCGACGTGCACCGGTCGGCCGCGTCGGCGCAGGCGTGCATAAGTCGCGTTTCAGCAGTTCGCAGCGCGACTGATTGTTGGAGCGAGAAAGCGCCGTTGACAACGCGACGATCACACTTCTAGCATGATCACTGCAAGTTGACATTAGGCATGAGACCTCCTCGCGTGCATTGCACACGACAAGTGCTCACGCTGAACGACCTGCCCCTCATAAAGACAGGAGCGAAAAGTGCTCTCCAAGAAACTTCGAATCACCCTTCCGATGGCCGCGGCGGCCGTCATGACCGCCGTGATGCCAGTCGGAACGGCACATGCCATCGACCGCGTGAGCTGCGGACCGTCCGACTACCTGAAGGTTGACGTCCACTACGAGGGTCCGAGCGGCAGAGTCGACACCGCCTACTGCTTCGCGAACAGGGGCGTCCACGACTTCACACAAGAGTGGCCGACGCAAAAAGCCGTGTGGGTTGACAAGATCTCCACCGGAAACAACAGGGTAAAGTACTACGACAGCAATGGCGCAGTCGTCACCTACTCCAAGAACTTCATCATCACGTTCCCCAGCAGGCCGCCGCATGTCGACCGGATCGAAATCCTGTAAGAGGCTAACCTCGATCTTGCGTGACGGTCCGCCGACGGAGTCGCTGGACCGTTTCACTTCCGGGGCGGGTCTGTTAAACAAGCTTCGACGCCATAGGTGCTATCTGATACTCCAGCTGTCCAGTGGGTCTCATGGTCAGGCAGCGCTGTCCTGCCGGAGTATCACAGCGGCACGCTGAGGGGGCGCATCTCGTCTCAGCAGGGGCGGTATCTCGGGTTGAGTCCATGCGGTGGCCCTCTCGAGACTGAGGCCCAGAAGCTTCGAGAGGACCGCCGCCGGCAGTTGAGGGGAGAGCCCCATCCACGTTCAACCTGGCGTCGCACGCGTGGGCGGAGCCGGGGGAGTGGACGAAGGACGCGGCTGAGGAGACCGGTCAGGCGGTGGCGTTCCCGCGGCCGGGGGAGCCGTTCGAGCCGGCGGGGGAGCTGCCGGGGGAGGCGTGGTGGCGGGCGGTCTCCCAGCCGATCGCCCACCCGTGGCGGCGCCTCGAGACCGCTGGTAGCGGGCCGGGAAGAGCAGGGGGGAGCTTGGGCTCGCGGGCGAGGGCTGACGCCGGCCGGGGCGAGCTGGGGAGATGCTTCGGCGCCGGAGTGTCTCCCGGCCGAGGCGCGGGGCTGAGCGGCCCGACGCGATCCGACTCTACGAACGCGAGGGATACCGCCGAACCGATGGGTACCGCCCCTACAAGGGTCACCCCCATGGCCGTCTGCTTCGCCCGCGGCTGGCTTGACCGCGGGACGACGGCACCCGCAGCGGCAGCGGTCAAAGGCTCTTCAGCGCGGCGGCGGTGGGACTGCCGGCCTCTGCCGTGTACATCACCAGGGAGAAGTCCGATCCGGGCAGGGTGAGGGTGTGCCGGTCCATTCTCAGCTCGCCCAGTCCGGGGTGGTGCAGGATTTTGCGCACACTGGGTATGGGGCGCACAGCGTGGTTGCGCCAGCTGCTCGCGAAATCCGGATCGTGGCTCGCGAACTCGTTGATCAGCTCGGAGAGCACGCTGTCTGCGGGGTACCGGACGCTGGCTGCGCGCAAGTTGGCGGCTGCCTGTTGTGAGAAGTCGGTCTCTGCCCCGGGCGCGCCGGTGCACAGGGTTTCACGGAATCTCGACGAGATGCGCGTGAGGTTGCGCTCGTCAGGTGTGAGACGTGAGAAGTCCGTGATCAGAGCTGCGGCTGCCGTGTTCCAGGCGACGATGTCCTGCCGGTCGTTGAGGATGTAGGCAGGGATGCCCTCAAGTCTGCCGATGAGCTGTTGGGCGTCCTCGGGTACTTGCTCGGGCACGTGGCCGTTCTCGGCCGGCAGCACTTGTCCGGCCAGGCGGGCCAGATGGTCACGCTCTGCTCCAGTGAGCTGGAGAGCCGTCGCGAGCGCGGACAGTACCTGCGGTGAGGGCCGAGGTGCCCGTGCCTGTTCGAGCCGTTCGTAGTAGCTCAGCGACACCTGTGCCAGGTCGGCCACCTCTTCGCGGCGCAGTCCCGGCGTGCGCCGGGCGCGCCGGTGTGACGGACGCGACGCTTCGGCCGGTACCTCTTTTGGTTCCAGGTTTTCGCGGCGGCGGCGGAGAAAGTCCGCGAGCTCCTGACTACTCACTCCGCCATGTTGCCACAGGAGGGACAGCTGAGCCTCGCACAGTTGGTCCGGGGCTCAGCTGTCCGTTCCGCACCCACCGATTCGCCGTGCAGGGTGGTCTGGTCGATTTGTTGACCACTAGGAGAAGCAGTGTCCAGCACGCCCGAGGAAGTATTTCGCCGCACGACCGACCCGGTTCCGGCCAAAGAAGTGAAGGCCGTCGCGGATCTGTGGGCGATCGACTCGCTCAAGAGGGAGGCCGCCTGATGTCCGCGGTGGTCGTGACCGGAGGAACCGGCAAGACCGGCAAGACGCTGGTGCGAGTGCTTCGCAACGCAGGCGTGCGGGCTCGGGCCGCCAGCCGGAACCCGGCCGGAGCGGATCCTGATGCGATCCGCTTCGACTGGAATGACCCGACCACATTCGGACCCGCGCTCGACGGGATGGATGGGGCCTTCCTGCTTGCACCGGTGGAGAGTGTGGATCCGCTGCCGCTGGTCGAGCCCTTCCTGCGTGAAGCGCGGCGGGCCGGGGTCCGGCGCCTCGTGCTCCTCGGCTCCGCCATTGTGCTGCCGAACGCGCCCAGCGCTGTGGAGTTGGCCGCCAGGGTTCAGGCCCAGCCCGGAGGCGTCGTGCTCCGGGCATCCGGCTTCATGCAGAACTTCCTGCGCCCGCATCCGCTGGCCCAGCACATGCGTCGATGCGGTGAGATCCGTACCGCAGCCGGTGACGGCAAGCTGGGCTGGGTCGACGCGCGGGACATCGCGGGCAGTGCGGCCGCGCTGTTGACCGACCTGGAGAGGGACGCTCGACGCGACTACCTGATCACCGGGCCGCACGGTATGAGCTATCCGCAGGCGGCCCGGATCATCACGGCGAAGACCGGCAGAGAGATTCGAGTGAGGCGTATTACGGAGAAGGAACAAGCCGCCGCCTACCGCGCCTCCGGAATGCCGACGGAGTTCGCCGACGCCCTTGCGGCCGTCGAGCGTGGAATCGAGGAGGGCCGGGAGGATCGGGTCAGCACCGCGGTGCTCGAACTGACCGGCCGTCCACCGCGTGCCTTTGCCGAATTCGTCTCCGACCACGCGTACGAGTGGACGCAGTAGTGAACTCGCCTTGTCGCCCCCAGCGTTGCCGGGTCGGGATGGATCTGGTTGCCCACCTGGATCAGCCGCGGGGGAATGCGGCCCATTCGGTGATGGCGAAGCCGTCACCGTCCTGGCGGACTTCGGCGGCTCCGTGGCCGGGCCAGTGGGCCGGGATGACGAGTTCACGCAGCTCGGCAGCGCGGGAGAGGTAGGAGGTGCGGGTCTTGGCCGCGAGCTGGAGGTCGTCGCAGAAACAACTGTTCCATCGGGGTGCGAGGACTTGGACGGGGCTGTGCATCATGTCCCCGACGAAGACGGCGCGGTCCGTGCCCGATCGCAGCGTGACGACGGACGAACCCGGAGTGTGGCCCGGTGCGGCCTCCAGCCGCAGGTTGCCGTCGATGCGGTGGGTGTCCTCCCACAGCACCGCCTGTCCGGCCTGGTGGACGGGGGCGATGCTGTCGTTGTAGACGAGCTTGCTGCCCTCCCACCGGACGCGTTCGTGTTCGTCGCGTGGTGCCCGGCTGCGGTGGGTGCCTTCCGGGTCGAAGTACAGGTTGTCGGGGCGGGGTATCAGGTAGGTGGCGTTGGGGAAGGTGGGGACCCATTCGCCGTCGCGCGACTCGGTGTTCCAGCCGACGTGGTCGTAGTGGATGTGCGTGTTGACGACCACGTCGACGTCCTCGGGCGCGACGCCGACCGCGTTCAGGCGGGCGAGGAAGTCCGTCTTCAGCCCCGCGAACTGCGGAATCTGCGGGCGCTCCCGGTCGTTCCCGACGCCGGTGTCCACCAGAACGGTCTTGCCCTCGCTGCGCAGGACCCAGGTCTGGACGTGGCAGCGGTAGGCGTCGTCGGCCGGGGTCCAGAAATCCGGCTCGAGCCACTTCCGGTTGCGACGCCATGTCTCCTCGTCGCTGTCCGGAATGATGAAGCGGGCGGTGCGGATGGGGCCGGACCACTCGATGACGCGTGCGATCTCGACGTCGCCGAGGGTGATGGTGTCTGCGGTCATTGCGGGTCCTTGAGCGTGGGACGGGTCGGACGCGGAATCGGATACCGATGCGACGGTCGCGCGGCGGGCCGATCAGACAGGCCGCTCGGGCCCGTGCGCCGAGGGTGCGTAGCGGGCCAGGAAGGTGAGTACCGCTTCCTCGATCACCACCTCCGGCGGTGCCTGATCGACAACCTCCTCCTCGAAGGCCATGACCCTCGGCCAGACGAGGAACTCCTGGATGAGTCCCATGAACTGACGTGCCGCCAGATGTGTGTCCGGGCAGCGCAGGAGGCCTCTGCGGACCAGGCTGTCGAGACAGCCGGCGAACGTGACCGCGACCGGCCCCTTCCCCAGCCGGTAGAACTCGTCCGCGATCCACGGCAGGCGTGCGGACTCGGTCACCACAAGCTGGGCGAAACGGATCTGGTCGGTCTCGGTGGCGAAGCGTTGGAGTGACTGGGCGAACGCTCGCAGGACCTCCTCGGCGCTCGCGTCGGGGCCGCACTCGGTGACACCCCGGCCCGGGCCGGCGAACGCCGACCAATGGTGGCGGACCATCTCCCGGAAGACCGTCTCCTTCGAACCGAACCGGTTGTAGACGGTCTGACGTGAGACTCCGGCCCGCGCGGCGATCCGTTCCAGGTTGACGCCGTCGTAGCGGTCGGCCAGGAAGAGTTCCTTCGCCGCCGCGAGGATCTTCTCCTCGGAGACCGAGCCGCGGCCGCGGGGCTCCTTGCGCCGGGCCTTCGGCCGGTCCGCGTTCAACTGCTCGGACATGCCATCTCATCCCTCGCTCGTATCCACATCGCCGCGACCGGTCGCGGCGTCGTCGTATCGCCCTCGGGGCGTCCCGATGGACCCTCCACGAGAGACGTTAGACTTTACAGTACAGTCCAGTTGTGCGCTCGGCGAGCCAGGCCCCCGCCCCAGGGTGGTGCAGACGGCCCGGCGCCTCGGCGTCGTCCCGTCCTCGCTCCACTTCCATGTCGCAGGCCGGGCGAAGGCCACCGCTGCCGTGGAACCCTCGGTCACGCCCATTGCTCCCGCCTTGCCGCCTCGCTATGTTAATGAGAAATCACATTACTCGGCAGGTCTCGGAGTGTGGTGGTCACTCAACTGACGTGCGGAAACGAGTCAGTGAACCGTCTGACCTTCAGGGAAGCGGGTTAAGTCAATGGAGAATCTCAGCAGGCGAGGAGTCCTGTCGCTCGGTGTCGCGCTCGGGCTGGTGGGCGTGGCGGACGGCGCGAAGGCGTGGGCGTGGCCGTCGGCGGACTCGGTGGCCGGTACCGGCGCGGGCGCCGATCCGGAGTACGTGTGGGACAGCGCGACGGACCCCCTGATGGCCACGCTGCTCGAGAACGGCAGCGTTCCGTCGATCAACACCGCGATGGCCGGGTGGGTGAACAACGCCGACCCGCTGCCCGGCGGTTTCCCGGCCGAGCTCACGGCGCATCTGCGGCAGGTCAACCGGCTGCCGTCCTGGGCCGACCGGACCAAGCTGACCCGCGCGGCCGACTTCAACCGGCGCCGGGACACGTACCTGTTCATGCTGTACGGCCTCGGCAGCGGCATCATGAGCACCGTCATCCCGCGCGAGGCCAGGAGCGTCTACTGGTCGGCCGGTGGCGCCGACATGCAGGACCGGGCCGCGAAAACGTTCACGTTCGGCTACGACCTGTCCCAGCTGAAGGCGTTCGAGCCGTCGGGGCAGTTCGTCGTCACCGCCAACAAGACCCGGCTGGTGCACGCCGCGGTCCGGCACCTGCTGCCGCGGTCGCCGCACTGGACGTCCGGCGCGGACCAGGACATCCCGATCAGCGCCGCCGACATCCTGGTCACCTTCCACAGCTTGGGAACCTACGTACGCAGCAAGCTGATCGAGTGGAAGGTCCCGTTCCCGGCCGAGGACCAGGAGGCGTTCCTGCACTCCTGGCAGGTCGCCCTCCACCTGCTGGGGGTGCCGGACGAGTACATCCCCAAGACCTGGGCGGCCGCGGAGGCGCAGTCCGCGCAGGTGCTGACCCCGATCCTCGCCCCGACCACCGAGGGCATCAAGCTCGCCGAGGAACTGCTCGGGCTGACCGCGCAGATCGACCTCGGCGTCACCCGCGGGTTCCTCAACGAGTTCGTCCGCTACGTCCTCAGCGACGAGGTCGGCGACTGGCTGGGGCTGCGGCGCGACCCCGTGGCTGCGGCCCTGGTCCGCACCGCGTGGCCGGCGTACATCAAGTTCCGGGAGGGACTGTCGCCCATCATGCCCGGCACCTTCTACCTGGTCGACCAGTTCGTGCGCGCCCTGGCCATGCTGTTCCTCAACAAGGGCTCCTCGGGGACCACCACCCCGATCACCATCCCCACCGGGAACCGGCCGGGCGGCTGAACCCACCCCCGGTCCGCCCGGTTCCGCCGGCCGCTCACAGGCCCAGGGCCGCCACGACCAGCGCGGTCACGGTGTCACGGTGACCGGGGCCGTCCCGCCAGCGCAGCCTGCGGCCGGCCTCGACCACCACCCCGAACCCGGCGTGCACCAGCACCCGGGCCTGGCGCGGGTCGAGTTCCGGGCGGGCCAGCCGCAACTGCTGCTCCCAGACGGCGATGTGCTCCCGCTGGGCGTGGACCAGGGGCCGCCGCAGATCCGCGGGCAAACCGGCCAACTCGGCCTCCGCGACGCTGTTGAGCGCGGTGTACTCGAAGCTGTAGGCGACGTAGGTGGCCGCCAGCGCGACCACGGCCTCGTGCGGGCCGGGCACCTCGCGCAGGTTCTGCTCCACTCCCTGGGCCAGCAGGGCCGCCGCCTGGAGGCACGCCGCCGCGAGGATGTCGACCTTGCCGGGGTAGTGGCGGTAGAGCGCCGACGGGGCCAGCCCCACCTCCCGCGCGATCTGGCCGTTGGTGACGTTGGCGAATCCGTCCCGCGCGAACAGCGGGACGGCGGCGGCGAGGATCTCCGCGCGCCGGGTCCGCGGCACGGGCTGGGCGGGCAGCTCGACCGGGCGGACGCTCTCGCCCGCCGCGGCCGGGCCGGTGGCCGCAACGCGCAGCGCCGACGCCGCCAGCAGGCTCTCCGCCCGGCGCGCGGCGATCGAGGTGCGGTGCATCGTGACGGAACCGATCGCACCCAGGGCGGCCACGGCCCGCAGCCGCTCGTCGGCCGGCGGGTACTCCCGCCGCACCGCCTCGTCGACCCGCCCGACGACCCGCCCGAACTTCGCCCGCAGGCGCCTGCGGTCCTCACGGTTGAGGTAGCGGGCCTCCCACCGGTAGACGCCCCCCGACGCCCGGTACGCGACCGTGACCCCGGCGGCGGCGTCGAGCACGTCCGTCAGGGGCGCCCCGGGCGGCACCTCGTCGAGCACGGCGACCAGGCCCTGGGCCATGACGTCGGCGCACTCGGCGAAGAGCGCGTACTTGTTCGGGAAGTGCCGGTACAGGGCCGCGGCGGTGATGCCGACGCCCGCGGCGATCTCCTCCATGGACGCCCGGTGGTAGCCGCGTTCGCTGAAGACCCGGCCAGCCGCCTCGACGATGAGCTGCCTGCGGTTGCGGGGCCGGGCGGCCGTGGTCGGATCGGCGGTCACGGCCGGACGGGCGGATACGGGGGCGGGACCATGCGGTTCAGTCAACCACACCTCTCCCGGGCCGCCCCGGCCTTCTCGGCACCTGGTCCGCGGGTCCGCCGCGTCCCCCGGCGCCCGTCCTCCCGGTCCGGCGCGCCGCCCTTCAGACGAAGGTGAGGACCGGCTTCACCGCGCTTCCGTCGCGCATGGCGGCCACGGCGGCGCCGATCTCCTCGAAGGCGAACGTGGTGACCAACCGGTCCACCGGAAAGAGCCCGCGCCGGTGCAGGGCGATCAGCTCCGGGACGAAGCGGGCGGGGTCGGAATCGCCCTCCATCACCCCGTGGAGGCGGACCCCCTTGGTCATCAGGCGCATCATGTCGAACGTCACCTCGCCGCCGAGGCCGAGGAAGGCGAGCGCACCGCGCGGACGCAGCACCGCGACGGCCCGGTCGAGCATCTCGGGCCGGCCCGTGGTGTCCACGACGTGGTGCGCCCCGCCGTCGGTGAGCTCCCGCACCGCCGCGACGAGGGCGTCGTCCGGCGGCAGGGCGGCCCGGGCGCCGAGTGCGAGGGCCAGGTCACGCCGGGAGGTGACCGGGTCGACGGCCACCACCGGGTCGCAGCCCACGGCCACCGCGGCCATCAGCGCGCTCAGCCCCACCCCGCCGGCCCCCAGCACCACGAGCGAGGTCCCCGGCTCGGGACACAGCCGGTTGAGCACCGTCCCCGCCCCCGTCTGACCTCCGCAGCCCAGTGGCGCGGCGAGCGTCGCGGGCAGATCGGCGGGGACCTTGACGACTCCGCGCTCGTGGACCACGGCGTACGTGGCGAAGCTGGACTGTCCGAAGAAGCCGCCGTGCAGCGGGGCGCCGCCGAGGCGGAGCGGGGTGCTGCCGTCCCCGCGCCCGCCGGAGAGGTTGAGGTCCCGCGCCGCGTCGCAGTACGCCGGATGCCCCGCGGCGCACTGCCCGCACGCGCCGCAGCTGGCGAAGGTGAGGCAGACGGCGTCCCCCGGCACGACACCGGTCACCTCCGGGCCCACCGCCTCGACCCGGCCGGCGCCCTCGTGGCCGAAGACCATGGGGGTCAGCCGCCGGGGCCAGCCGGCCTGGATCCCCAGGTCCGTGTGGCAGACCCCGGCCGCGGTCATCCTGACCAGCACCTCGCGCGGACGCGGCTCCTCCACCTCCACCTCCCGGACGGTGAACGGGGCGCCCGGCTCCCGGACGACCGCCGCACGGGCACGCCTCACACGCGCTCCAGGAAGAAGTAGTAGTAAGGACCCTCGGCGGGCACACCCTTGGCGTTCATGATGCCCATGAGGGTGGTGTCGTCCACCCGTTTGAAGTGGTCGAGGACCGGCCGGCCGTCATAGACCATCGTGGCCGTGGACTCGCCGCGGAACTCCACCGTCCACAGGCTGGCCTCGCCCTTGCCCAGCTCCAGGTTGGAGTACAGCTCGCCCGCCGTGTCCCGGCACATCAGCGGCTTGGCGTCGTGCACCGAGGTGAAGGTCTTGCCGTACCAGCCCGCCTTCGCCAGCTCGCCGTTGAGCGGATGGCCGGTGTCGAACTCGCCGCCCTTCCACTCGCCGAGGATCTCCTCGGGCCGGACGGTCTCCAGTACGGCCCACACCTCGTCCAGTGCGGCAGCCTCCACCCGGCCCTTCGTCTCACGCAGCGCATGGAAGCGGGTACGGGCCTGGAGCGGTTCCATGAGGGCGTCCTCTCGTCGATGTCATCGGGAGCTGTACGGTGCCGGGTCCTGGAGGGCGTGGGAGGGCAGCGGGTGCCCCACGGTGCCGAGGCTCAGCAGGACGTGGCGTTCGGCGACCTGTTCGGCGGTGAGGGGCCCGTCGGGGCGGAACCAGTTGGCGACGCCCTGGCACATGATCAGGACCGCGCGGACGGCGTCGGCGGGGATCCCAGTGGTGAACACGCCCTCGGCGCGGCCGGCTTCGACCGTGTCGAGCAGCATGTGCTGGAGGTAGTCGCGCAGGGCCACGTAACGCGCCCGGTTGGCGGGCTCCAGACTGCGTATCTCGGTGTCCAGGAAAGCCAGCGACCTGCGGTGGGCCATGTAGAGCACGATCGACTCGACCATGCCGCAGAACCGCGCCAGCGGAGCGGGTCCCGCCTCCGCGGCCGCCGCCCGGCAACGGTCCAGGACGTCCTTGATGGACGTCTCCAGCAGGGTGGCCAGCAGGGCCTGCTTGTTCTCGTAGTGGTAGTACAGCGCGGGCACGGTGACGCCGACGCGGCCGGCGATGTTGCGGACCGAAGTGCCGTGATAGCCGTGCTCGTTGAAGGCCTCCATGGCGTGCACCAGGATCGGGTGCAGGTCCAGCGGCTCGTAGGAACGCCAGTGCCGCGCCGTGGCCGTGCTGTCCTGGCTCTGCTCGGTGCTCAACAACGTCTCCTCGGAATCAGTGCCTTCCTCGGGAGCTTAGCGATCGATAAGGGATCGCGGGAGAGGAACGGCGGATCCGCAGAGCAAGTGTGCGACTCCACCCCCTCGGGCCGTCAAGTGCCGCGGAAAGTCCCGCCGTTCAGGGCGTTGACCGATCGACCGGACGCTTCTACGTTCTTAGCGAACGCTCAGTAAGGTCCCGGTCGCGCGGCGGCGAGTCCCCCGTGCCCCGAGAGAGGAACCCATGAGCCACCACCCCCCTGATCCCTCCACCCGGGCCTGCGCCGGTCCGCTGGACGGCGTGCGCGTGGTCGAGCTGGCCGGCATCGGTCCCGGCCCGTTCGCCGCCATGCTGCTCGGCGACCTGGGCGCCGACGTGGTGCGCGTCGACCGTCCCACCCCCGGCCCGCTCGCCGGTGACCCCGCCCACGACGTGACCAACCGCAACAAGCGCTCGGTCCTGGTCGACCTCAAGGCCCCCGGCGGACCGGAGACCGTATGGGCCCTGGCCGCACGCGCCGACATCCTGGTGGAGGGATACCGCCCGGGGGTCGCGGAACGGCTCGGGGTCGGACCCGAGGAGTGCATGGCTGCCAACCCCGCCCTGGTGTACGGCCGGATGACGGGCTGGGGCCAGCGGGGCCCGCTCGCGCACCGGGCCGGACACGACATCGGCTACATCGCCACGGCAGGCGCCCTCTCCATGATCGGGGCAC
The DNA here is from genome assembly GCF_042893535.1 of Streptomyces sp. NPDC001599. Taxonomy (NCBI): domain Bacteria; kingdom Bacillati; phylum Actinomycetota; class Actinomycetes; order Kitasatosporales; family Streptomycetaceae; genus Streptomyces; species Streptomyces sp. NPDC001599. The sequence goes on along the minus strand of NZ_JBIAVA010000004.1, from coordinate 25,273 downwards.
CGGACGGACCGCCCGCCGTCCCCGCCAACCTGCTCGGCGACTACGCGGGCGGCTCCCTCTACCTCACCACCGGCGTCCTGGCCGCGCTGCTCACCGCCCGCACCACCGGCCGCGGCCAGGTCGTGGACGCCGCGATCGTCGACGGCACGGCCCATCTCACCGCGCTCTTCTGGGGCATGCTCGCCGCGGGGACCTGGCGCGAGGCCCGCGGGGCCAACCTCCTCGACGGAGGCTCCCCGTACTACCGCGCGTACGAGACCGGCGACGGTGGCTGGATGGCGGTCGGCGCCCTGGAACCGCGCTTCTACACCACGTTCGTCACGCTGCTCGGCCTGACCGGGGACGATCTGCCGGACCGCTCGGACCCGCGCAACTGGCCGGAGCTCCAGGCCCTGTTCACCGCCCGTTTCAAGACCGCCTCCCGCGAGGAGTGGACGGCCGTCTTCGAGGGCACCGACGCCTGCGTCGCCCCCGTCCTCTCCCTGCGCGAGGCGGCGGACCATCCGCACCTGACCGGCCGCGGCACCTACACCGAGGCGCACGGCGTCACCCAGCCCGCACCCGCACCCCGGTTCTCCGCCACCCCCGGCACCCTGCGCCTGCCGCCCGCCGTCCCCGGCGCGCACACCGCCGACGTGGCCCGCGACTGGGACCTGCCCCACCTGCCCGAACCGCCGAAGGACCGCCGCTGATGGAAGTGTCCTCACCGCTGACGTACACGGGCGACCCGCGGGCGGCCGCGGACCGGGCCGCCGCCCTGGAGTCCGCCGGACTCGACGCCGTCTGGGTGGCCGAGGCGTACGGCTTCGACTCCCCGACGATCATGGGTTACCTGGCCGCCAGGACCGAGCGCATGCGCATCGGTTCGGCCATCCTGAACGTCTACTCGCGCAGCCCCGCCCTGATCGCCCAGACCGCCGCCGGACTCGACGCCCTCACCGGCGGCCGGGCCCTCCTCGGCATCGGCGCCTCCGGGCCGCAGGTCGTCGAGGGCTGGCACGGCCGCCGCTACGACCGCCCGCTGGGCCGCACCCGCGAGGTCATCGAGCTGTCGCGGCGGATCTGGCGGCGCGAGGTGATCGAGCACCACGGCATCACCGACCTGCCCCTGCCGCCCGAGAAGGGCGGCACCCTCGGCAAGCCCCTCAAGCTGCTCACCCACCCGGTGCGCGACACCATCCCCGTCCACGTCGCCGCGCTCGGCCCGGCCAACGTCCGGATGACCGCCGAACTGGCCGACGGCTGGCTGCCGTTCCTCTACGCCCCGGAACACGCCGCCAAGGTGTGGGGTCCGTCCCTGGCCGAGGGGGCCGCCAAGCGCGATCCCGCGCTCGGGCCGCTGGCGGTCGTCGCGGGCGGACTGCTCGCCATCGACGACGACGCCGAAGCGGTCCGCGACCTGATGCGCCCCACTGTCGCCCTGTACGTCGGCGGCATGGGCGCCCCGGGCCGCAACTTCTACCACGACCTGATCTGCTCCTACGGCTACGAGGCCGCCGCGGCCGCCATCCAGGAGCACTACCTCGCGGGCCGCAAGCGGGAGGCGGAGGCCGCCGTCCCCGCCGAACTGCTGGAGCAGATCTGCCTGGCGGGTCCCGAGGGCCACGTCCGCGAACGAGTCGAGGTGTTCCGCGAGTCGGGCGTGACGATGCTCGACGTCACGCCCGTCGGAGCGGATCCCGCCCGGCTGATCGAGCGAGTGAGGGGTTGGCTGTGACCTTCCGACGAGACCTGTACGGCCCCGAGCACGAGGCCTTCCGCGACACCGTGCGCGCCTTCCTCGCCAAGGAGGTGGCCCCGCACCACGAACGCTGGGAACGCAACGGCGCCGTCGACCGCGAGGTCTGGTACTCGGCGGGCCGCCAGGGCCTGCTGGGACCGGCCGTCGACGAGGAGTACGGCGGTGGTGGCAGCGAGGACTTCCGCTACAGCGCCGTCCTCATCGAGGAGTTCGCCCGCGCCGGAGCCTCCGGACTGGCTCTTAGCCTGCACAACGACATCGTCGGCCCGTACCTCACCCGGCTCGCCACCGAGGAGCAGAAGCGGCGCTGGCTGCCCGGCTTCGTCTCCGGCGACATCGTCACCGCCATCGCCATGACCGAACCCGGTGCCGGTTCCGACCTCCAGGGCATCCGCACCACGGCCACCGACCGGGGCGACCACTACCTGCTCAACGGCTCGAAGACCTTCATCTCCAACGGCATCCTCGCCGACCTCGTCGTCGTGGTCGCCCGCACCACGCCCGAGGGCGGCAGCGCCGGACAGAGCCTGCTCGTCGTCGAACGAGGCGCGGACGGCTTCGAACGAGGCCGCAACCTCGCGAAGATCGGCCAGAAGGCCCAGGACACCGCCGAACTGTTCTTCAACGACGTACGGGTCCCCAAGGAGAACCTGCTCGGCGAGGAGAACCGCGCCTTCACCTACCTGATGGGCAACCTCGCCCAGGAGCGGCTGGCCATCGCGGTCGGTGCCGCCGCGGCGGCCGAGGAGATCCTCGACATCACCACGCGCTACGTGAAGGAGCGCGAGGCCTTCGGCCGGCCGCTGGCCAGGCTCCAGCACGTCCGCTTCGAGATCGCCGAGATGGCCACCGAGGCGGCGGTCACCCGCACCTTCGTGGACCGCTGTGTCACCGAGCACGTCGCGGGGCGGCTCGACCCCGTGCACGCCTCGATGGCCAAGTGGTGGGCCACCGAACTCCAGAAGCGGGTCGTCGACCGCTGTCTGCAACTGCACGGCGGCTACGGCTACATGAGCGAGTACCGGGTGGCGCGGGCGTTCCTCGACGGGCGCATCCAGACCATCTACGGCGGCACCACCGAGATCATGAAGGAGATCATCGGCCGCTCCCTCCTGGGTTGAGCCGCCGACCGTTCCCGCCCTCGCCCGTGCGCTACCGCGGGCTGTCACACACCCACTGGGAGGACCCCCGAGGTGAGCACCGAAGCGTACGTGTACGACGCGATCCGCACCCCGCGCGGACGCGGCAAGGCGAACGGCGCCCTGCACGGCACGAAGCCCGTCGACCTGGTCGTCGGCCTCATCCACGAGATCCGCGCCCGTTTCCCCGGCCTCGATCCGGCCGCCGTGGACGACATCGTGCTCGGTGTCGTCGGACCGGTCGGCGACCAGGGCTCCGACATCGCCCGCATCGCGGCCATCGCCGCCGGGCTGCCGGACACGGTGGCCGGTGTGCAGGAGAACCGCTTCTGCGCCTCGGGCCTGGAGGCCGTCAACATGGCCGCCATGAAGGTGCGCTCCGGCTGGGAGGACCTGGTCCTCGCCGGCGGCGTCGAGTCCATGTCCCGCGTCCCGATGGGCAGCGACGGCGGGGCCTGGGCGCTGGACCCGCGCACGAACCACGACACCGGCTTCGTCCCGCAGGGCATCGGCGCCGACCTGATCGCGACCATCGAGGGCTTCTCGCGCCGCGACGTGGACGAGTACGCGGCACTGTCCCAGGAGCGGGCCGCCGTCGCCTGGAAGGACGGGCGTTTCGACCGGTCGGTCGTCCCCGTCGTGGACCGGAGCGGGCTGGTGGTCCTGGACCGGGACGAGCACATGCGGCCCGGCACCACCGCCCAGAGCCTGGCCGGGCTCAAGCCCTCGTTCGCGCTCCCCGGCGAGCTGGGCGGGTTCGACGCGGTGGCGCTGCAGAAGTACCACTGGGTGGAGAAGATCGACCACGTCCACCACGCGGGCAACTCCTCCGGCATCGTCGACGGCGCCTCCCTGGTTGTTGTCGGCAGCCGTGCCGCCGGTGAACGCAGCGGCCTCGTCCCTCGGGCCCGGATCGTCTCCGCCGCCGTATCGGGCGCCGATCCGACCATCATGCTCACCGGCCCCGCTCCCGCCTCCCGCAAGGCGCTGGCCAAGGCCGGGCTGACCATCGACGACATCGACCTGGTCGAGATCAACGAGGCGTTCGCGGCGGTCGTCCTGCGCTTCGTGAAGGACATGGGCCTGTCGCTGGACAAGGTCAACGTCAACGGCGGCGCGATCGCGCTCGGCCACCCGCTCGGCGCCACCGGCGCGATGATCCTCGGCACCCTCGTCGACGAACTCGAGCGCCGCGAGCTGCGGTACGGGCTGGCGACCCTGTGCGTGGGCGGCGGCATGGGCATCGCCACCGTCGTCGAGCGCGTCTGAACCCCGCGCGGCCGCCGCCGCCCGAGACCTTCTTGGAGACCACAGCCATGGACACCACCGCACGGCCCTCCACCATCCGCTGGGAGGAGTCCGGGGACCGCGTCGTCACCCTCGTCCTGGACGATCCGAGCCAGTCCGCCAACACCATGAACGCCGCGTTCATCGACTCGCTCGACGCCGTCGCGCAGCGGCTCGTGGACCGCCGTGACGACATCCGCGGCGTCGTCGTCACCTCGGCCAAGCAGAGCTTCTTCGCCGGCGGCGACCTGCGCGACCTGATCTCCGTCACCCAGGCGACCGCACAGCAGTCCTTCGAGGCGGGCATGCGCGTCAAGCGCTCGCTGCGCGCCCTGGAGACCCTGGGCAGGCCCGTCGTCGCGGCGATCAACGGCGCGGCGCTCGGTGGCGGTTACGAGATCGCGCTGGCCTGCCACCACCGCGTGGTCCTCGACACCCCGGCCGCCCGGGTGGGGCTCCCCGAAGTCACCCTGGGCCTGTTGCCGGGCGGCGGGGGAGTGACCCGCACCGTCCGGATGTTCGGCGTCGTGGACGCCCTGCGGACCGTTCTCCTGGAAGGCGCCCAGTACGGGCCGGCCGACGCCCTGGCAGCGGGACTGGTCGACGAGATCGCCGCCGACCGCGACGAACTCCTCGCCAGGGCGCGGGCGTTCGTGGACGCCCATCCGGAGTCCGCCCAGCCCTGGGACAAGCCCGGCCACCGCATCCCCGGCGGCACGCCCTCGCACCCGAAGCTAGCGGCCCAGCTCTCCGCCCTTCCCGCGCTGCTCAGGAAGCGGACCGGCGGCGCCCCGAGCCCGGCCCCGCGCAACATCCTCGCCGCCGCTGTGGAGACGGCCCAGGTCGACCTGGACACGGCCTTCGTCGTGGAGGCCCGGTACCTGACGGAACTCCTCACCGGTCAGATCACCAAAAACATGATCCAGGCGTTCTTCTTCGATCTTCAGGCGGTCAACTCGGGCGCGAACCGTCCGAAGGGTGTCGGGTCCCGGAAGGTGTCCAAGGTGGCTGTGCTGGGGGCGGGGATGATGGGCGCGGGCATCGCCTACTCCTGTGCCCGTGCGGGCATCGACGTCGTACTCAAGGACGTCTCGCTCGAGTCGGCGCTCAAGGGGAAGGCGTACTCGGAGAAGCTGTGTGCGAAGGCCGTGGCGAAGGGGCGTACGAGCCGGGAGAAGGCGGATGCTCTGCTGGCGCGGATCACGCCGACCGCGGAGGTCGGGGATCTGGCGGGGTGTGACGCGGTGATCGAGGCGGTGTTCGAGGACACCTCGCTGAAGCAGAAGGTGTTCCAGGAGATCGAGCACGTCGTGGTCCCCGACGCGTTGCTGTGTTCCAACACCTCGACGCTGCCGATCACGGCGCTGGCCGAGGGTGTCGAGCGGCAGGGCGACTTCATCGGGCTGCACTTCTTCTCGCCGGTGGACAGGATGCCGCTGGTGGAGATCATCAAGGGGGCGCGGACCGGCGACGGGGCGCTGGCCCGCGCTTTCGACCTGGTCCGGCAGATCGGCAAGACGCCGATCGTGGTCAACGATGCGCGGGGCTTCTTCACCTCCCGGGTCATCGGGCACTTCATCAACGAGGGTGTCGCGATGGTGGGGGAGGGTGTCGAGCCCGCGTCGGTGGAGCAGGCGGCGGCGCAGGCGGGTTACCCGGCCAAGGTGCTGTCCCTGATGGACGAACTGACCCTCACCCTTCCCCGCAAGATCCGTGAGGAGACGAAGCGGGCGGTGGAGGAGGCGGGCGGTGCCTGGAGCGCGCATCCCGCGGAGGCGGTCGTCGACCGCATGGTCGACGAGTTCGGCCGCCCGGGACGTTCCGGCGGTGCCGGGTTCTACGAGTACGGGGACGACGGGAAGCGCGCCGGGCTGTGGCCGGGGCTGCGTGAGCACTTCACGAAGCCGGGGTATGAGATCCCGTTCGCGGACATGCAGGAGCGGATGCTCTTCTCGGAGGCGCTGGACACCGTCCGGCTCCTGGAGGAGGGGGTGCTGACGTCGGTGGCCGACGCCAACATCGGCTCGGTCTTCGGCATCGGCTTCCCCGGCTGGACCGGCGGCGTCCTGCAGTACGTCAACGGCTACGAGGGTGGCCTGCCGGGCTTCGTGGCCCGTGCCCGCGAACTGGCCGACCGCTACGGCGAGCGCTTCACCCCGCCCCCGCTGCTGCTGCGCACGGCGGAACACGGCGAAACCTTCACGGACCTCTGACTCCGGCGTTTCCCAACCACCCGCAAGGAGGCCCCGATGACTCCAGAGCCCCGCACCGCCGGCGAACCACCCGACCCCCCGGCCCGGCGCACCCTGCCTCGGCTGCTGGCCCGCAACGCCCGTGACTACCCGCGACTCCCCGGTCTGTCCTGGCAGCCGCCGCAGGGAGACGGGAACGGCGACTGGACGACGCTCACCTGGGCGGAGATCCACGAGTACACCGAGCGCCTGGCCGCCGGTTACGCGGGACTCGGCGTCGGCCGCGGCGACCACGTGCTGATGATGATGGCCAACCGGCCCGAGCACTGGCTGTCCGACTTGGCGCTGGTCCGCCTCGGCGCCGTCCCGGTCAGCGTCTACGGCACCGCGGCCCCTGAGCAGGTCACCCACATCGCGCGCAACTGCCGGGCCCGCCTCGCCGTGGTGGAGGGTGCGGCACAGGTGGAGGCGTGGGAGCCGCTCCTGACCGACGCCGATACGCCGCTGGAGCGGCTCGTGGTCGCCGAGCCCGGCGCCGAGGGCGGCCACGTCCCGTACGCCGCCCTCCTGCGGGACCCGGCACCGGAGCGGTTCGCCAAGGAGCTGGACGCCGCGAGCCCGGAGGACCCTCTGACCGTCGTCTACACTTCCGGCACCACGGGCGAGCCCAAGGGCGTCGTCCTGACCCACCGCCAGGTGCTGGCCAACGCCCTCGCGCTGGACGCCGTGGTGGAGCTGCCGCCGCACGTGGAGCACATCTGCTATCTGCCGTTCGCCCACATCGCGGAGCGGATGCTCGGCATCTACCTGCCCTGTCACCGGGCTTCGCACGTCTACCTCTGCGCCGATCCGGCCGCCGTGGGCACGGTCGTGCGCAAGGTGCGTCCCGCGCAGTTCTTCGGCGTGCCGCGCATCTGGGAGAAGCTGTGCGCCGCCGTGCGGGCCGTCCTCTCCCTGATGCCGGCCGAGCAGCGCGCGGTCATCGACGCCGCCTCCGCGGTGGCCCGTGAGCACGTCGGGTACCGCGAGCGGGGCGAGTCGCCGCCCGCCGAGCTGGACGAGCGCTACACCCGCGCCCGCGAGGAGATCCTGCTGCCGCTGCTGGCGGCGGGCGGGCTCGACCGGGTGACCTGGGCGGCGAGCGCGTCGGCGCCGATGCCGGTCGACGTGGTCGACTTCTGGGCCGGGTTCGGTGTCGTGATCATGGATGCCTGGGGGCTGACCGAGACCACCGGCGTGGCCACCACCAACAGCCCGCGGACCGGGTTCCGGATCGGCTCGGTGGGACGCCCCGTGGACTCGGTGGAGGTCCGGCTCGCCCCGGACGGCGAGATCGAGGTGCGGGGCGAGTCCGTCTTCTCCGGCTACCTCCTGCCGGACGGATCGGTGCGCTCCGCCCTGGACGCCGACGGCTGGCTGGCCACCGGCGACATCGGACGGACGGACGAGGACGGCTACCTCTGGCTCACCGACCGGAAGAAGGAGATGATCATCACCTCGACCGGCAAGAACGTCTCTCCGGCCCTGGTGGAGAACGCGCTCAAGGAACACCCGCTGATCGGTCAGGCCCTGGTCCATGGCGACCGTCGCTCCTACCTGGTCGCCCTGCTGGTGCTGGACGCGGAGGCCGCCCCGGCCTGGGCCGCGGCCCACGGCGTCGAGGCGGACGGCACGGTGGCCGGGCTCGTGGCCCACCCGGCCGTGCGGGCCGAGGTGGACCGGGCGGTGGCCGCCGCCAACTCCCGGCTCAGCCGTACCGAGCAGGTGAAGCGGTACGAGCTGCTGGCCGGGGAATGGGGTCCGGCGACCGGCGAGCTGACGCCCTCGCTGAAGATGCGGCGCCGGGTCATCCGGGACAAGTACGCCGAGGCGCTGGCCGGGCTGTACGGGGACTGAGCACGGACTCGGCAGCCGGACCGACGGCGCCGCCCGCCTCCGGCCGGGGGAACGGGCGGCGCCGTCGGTCCGGCAACCGGCTCAGAGCCCGTACGTCTTGCCGATCACGTCCCGCTGGATCTCGCTGGTTCCGCCGTAGACCGTGGAGACGACCGCGGCCCGCAGGTGGCGCTCCATGTCGAACTCGGTCGTGTAGCCGTAGCCGCCCATCATCTGCATGCCCTCCAGGGCCGCCCGCTTGGCGACCTCCGTGGCCTTCAGCTTGGCCATCGACGCCTCCCTCGGGAACAGCCGGTCCGGCTCGGCGTCGCAGTCCAGGGCCACCTCGCGCACCAGCAGCCGGGTGCACTCGATCTCGGTGGCGAGGTCGGCCACCCGGTGCCGCAGCGCCTGGAAGGACCCGACGGGACGGCCGAACTGCTCGCGCTCGCGGACGTAGCCGAGCGCGTCGTCGAAGGCGCGGCGGGCCAGGCCCAGCATGGTCGAGGCCAGGAAGAGCCGCTCGTAGTTGAGTCCGGCCATCAACTGCCGCCAGCCGTCGTCGACCTGTCCCACCACGGCGTCGGCGGGCAGCCGGACGCCGGTGAGGAAGACGTCGTTGACCTCCCGGCCGCCCATGGTCTCGATACCCCGCACCTCCACGCCCGGGGTGTCGGCCGGCAGGTGGAACATGGTCAGTCCGCCGTGCTTGTCCTCGCCGGTGCGGGCCACCAGCAGGATGCTCCGTGCGCAGTGGGCGTTGGATATCCAGGTCTTCTGCCCGTCGATCAGCCACGTCCCGCCGGCCGCCCGCCGGGCCCGGCAGCGCAGCGCGCCGACGTCCGAACCGGCTTCCGGCTCGGACATGGCGATGGACAGGACGTCGCCGCGCACGGCACCGGACAGCACCTCGTGCCGCTGCTTCTCGGTGCCGAACCGCTCGTAGGCCTTGGCGGCGATGACAGTGGTGATGAATCCGCCGGCCGGGACCATCCCGTAGGAGGTCTCCTCCAGGAAGAGGCAGGCGTCGGCCAGTCCGCCGCCGGCACCCCCGTACTCCTCGGGCAGGCACACCCCGAGCCAGCCCAGTCCGGCGAGCCTGCCGTACAGCCCGGGGTGGTGCGCCCCGCGGCCCTCGCCCGTCAGCGTGTCGCGCTGCTGCCGGGTGCCGCACTCGCGCTTGGCGAAGTCTCTGACGGCCGCGACGAACGCGGACTGTTCTTCGGTGAGACGACTTCCCATCAGGTCCTCCAGGACTCGTGTGACAAAGTGGTGGTAGTTGTTTCTCGACCGCCCGGGACGGAGGTGCCGCTTCGTGACCACGGCCGCGAAGACCGAGACGGAGGACCCGACGGCGCGACGCATCCTCGACGCGGCGCTGGAGCAGTTCACCGTCTTCGGTCTGCGCCGTTCCTCCATGGACGACGTCGCCAAACGGGCCGGTGTCTCCCGCGTCACCGTCTACCGGCGCTTCGGGACCAAGGACACGCTGGTCGAGCAGACCCTGCTGCGCGAGAACAGCCGGTTCTTCCAACGACTGGACCAAGCGGTGGCCGCGCTGCCGACCATGGAGGAACGGGTCGTCGAGGGGTTCGTGGTCGCCCTGCGCCACACCCGCGCCCACCCCCTCTTCGGAGGCCTGCTGCGGCTGGAGCCCGAGGTGGTGCTGCCGTACCTGACCGTGCACGGCGGTTCCTCGCTCGCCGCCACCGTGGACTACCTGACGGGCCACCTGCGCCGGGCGCAGCAGGCCGAGGGCCGGCCCGGCGACGATCCGCGGCCCGTCGCCGAACTCATGGTGCGGGTGGCCGTCTCCTTCCTGCTCAACCCCGCCAGCTGCATCGAGATGGACGACGAGGGCCAGGCCCGCGCCTTCGCCCGTCGCTACCTGGCCCCGCTCCTCAACGCCTGAACGGCCGTGCCCCGAACGGCTGGTCAGTGCCGCAGGTGCAGCGCCCGGGCCAGCCGCACCGCGCGCTCCCGGGTGGCGGGCGGCACCTCGAAGGAGGTCAGCGCGATCGGCGGGGCGAACCGCTGCACGGTCGTCGACTGCACCGCCGTGAACGCCCGCAGCCCCTCCGCGCCGTGGATCCGCCCGAACCCGGAGTCCCGCGAGCCGCCGAATGGCAGCGCCGGCACGGCCGCGAAGCCCAGCACCGAGTTCACCGACACCGCCCCCGCGTGCAGCCGCGCCGCGATCGCGGCCCCGGTGCGCCGGCTGCCGCAGAACACCGCGGCCCCCAGGGCGTACCGGGAGTCGTTGGCGCGGGCCACCGCCTCGTCCACGTCGGCCACCGCGTCGACGGCGACGACCGGGCCGAAGGTCTCCTCCGTCATCGCCGCCGAGTCCGCCGGCGCACCGGTCAGGACGACGGACGCGACGTAGGGTGCCCGGACCGACTCGGGGCCGCCCAGCAGGGCCCGCGCGCCCGACGACACCGCCTCGGTCACGTGCCGCTCCACGGTCTCGATCTGGCCCGGCAGGGTCATCGGACCGTAGTGCGCGTCCCCGTCGGAGCCCGGCCGCAGCACGTCGGCCCGCCGCACCACCCGTTCGCACAGCGCCTCGTGGATCTCGCGCACGGCGTAGACGCGCTCCACTCCCGCACAGGTCTGCCCGGCGTTGCCGAACGCGCCCCACACGATCGCGTCGGCGGCGGCGTCCAGGTCCGCGTCCGCGGTGACGATCACCGCGTCCTTGCCGCCGCACTCGGCGAGGAACGGCGTCAGCGTCTCGGCGCAGACCGCCATCACCTCGCGCGCGGTCCCGGGCGACCCGGTGAACGCCAGCTTGTCGACCCCGGAGCGGGCCAGCGCCGCCCCGGTGGCGGCGGCGCCGGTGACGGCGGTGAGCAGCCCGGCGTGCGCGGGCACGGCCTCGTCGAAGACTGCGGCGAGCAGGACGCCGGTGCCCGGGGTCAGTTCGGACGGCTTGAGGACCACCGCGTTCCCCGCCGCCAGGGCGTACCCGACGGAACCCATCGGCGTGTAGCAGGGGTAGTTCCACGGGCCGATCACGCCCACCACCCCCAGCGGCCGGTGCACCAGCGAGGCCCGTTGGTGGACCGTGAACAGCCCGGTGCGCACCCGCCGCCGGCGCAGCACGCGGTCGGCGTTGCGCGCGGCCCACGCCAGGTGCTCCAGCGTGAGGACGACCTCCAGCTCGGCGTCACCGGCCGGCTTGCCGGTCTCCTCGGCGACGGTCCGGGCGACGGTGCCCAGCTCGCGGGCGAGCACCCGTTTCCAGCGCAGTAGTTGCTCCCGGCGACGGGCCGCGGGCAGCGCGGCCCACCCCGCCTGCGCCCGCCGGGCCCGCGCCACGGCCCGGGCGACCTCCTCGGGGCCGTCGACCGGATGCTCGGCCAGCGGCGCGCCGGTCGCCGGGGCGCGGGTGGTGAACGTCGTGGCACGGGGTGCGGCGTCCGGGGCGGTATCGGTCATCGGTCCCCCAGTGGGTCGAAGATACAAAATCCATATACTTGTTTCACGGGGGCGTGAGGGCGTCAATGGGTTCGTCGATACTCGCCGGGGACCGATGACCGACACCGCCACGGTCGGCGCGCAGGACGAACCGGCCGCCGTCCGTGCGCTCCGGCCGCTCCGGCATGTACCCGCGGGCGGGCTTGCCACCGACCGTGCGAACCACGGCACTTGGTGAGTCGGCGGCCCCGCGTCACGGCGTCAGGTCTGGGCGTCGAAGGCCAGGGAAGGCGGCAGGGGTTGCCCAGCCGCGCAGTACGGCGTCAATCGTTGACCGGAACGCGGTCTCGGCTGCGGTGCCATCGAGGCCGCCGGCCAGTTCGAGGGTCACGAGCCCGTGCAGGGCGACCCACAGCGAGACGGCGATCAGTGTGGTGTCGCCCGCGAGGATCCGGTCCGCCACGGCACGGTCGATCGCCGCGACAAGCGGTCGCACCGGGTCTCGGTCGCCGACCCGGGCCGACGGTACGAAGGACTGTGCGCCACCGAACAACACCGCGTACAGGTGCCGGTGTTCGCGTCCCCAATGGCGATACGCCACGGCCAACGCGTACAGATCCTCCAGGGCGGCCTCCGATCCGGGAACGGCCGTCAGGTCCTGGAACAGGCCGGCGACCGCCTGGTCACGGACCTCGCGGATCAGTCCGTCCTTGCCCTGGAACAGGGTGTACACCGCCGCCGTCGATGTTCCGGCGGCGGCGGCCAGCGCGCGGACTGTGACCGACTCCTGGGGGCGGGTGGCGAACATCTCGGTCGCGCATGCGACGAGCCGTTCTCTGACGGCGGCATCGTTCGTTCTCGGCCTTCCCATGGGGAGCAGTTTACCTATGCTGATAACATCGTTTCAAAACGACGTTCCAAAACCTTGGGGGCTCGCCATGTCACCGTCCGCCATACGTCCCTTGCGCGTGGTCGGCCGCCTGCTGACGGCAATCGCCGTGATGGTCGGGCTCGTCGCCCTCTTCCTGGCGCTGATCGTCGCCACCGACGGCGCGGGCTCGGGATTCGTCGCATGGTCGGCGACTGCCGGCATCGCGGTTCTCGCAGGGCTGTGGCGGGGCCGCCGCCGCTCGTGGCGGGGCCGGCTGGTGCCGTTCCTGCCGGTGCTCGTCGCATCGGCCCTGACGCTGTCGGTGTGCGTCCCTACTGTCCCCACGACGCGCCACTACCCGCCCGCCCCGCCGTTCGTGACCACCGAGCACTGGCGCCTGTCCACCGGCAGCCAGGTGGCCGTCTACCACTACCCGCCCACCGGCAACAGCCCTCGGCATCGCGTCCCGCTCGTCTACCTCAACGGCGGCCCGGTGCGCGGCATCTCCGTGCTCGACCACCGCTTCCTGCGGCGGCTCGCGGGACAGGGCTACGACGTGTACGCCTACGAACAGGCCGGTGGTGGACGCAGCGACCTGCTGCCCATGGACCAGTACTCGATCACCAGGTCCGTCCATGACCTCGGCGCCTTCGTCAGTGAACTCGGCAAGGGCCGCGCCGACGTACTGGGATTCTCCTCAGGCGCGGTCGTGCTCACCCGCGCGCTGGCCGACCCGGCCATCGCCGATCACCTGCGCCGGGCAGTCATCGCCGAGCCTGGCCCGATGGACGGCCCCACCGCCCGGATGGCCGGGCAGAAGGGCCGGCCGTCGGCCCGCGACCTCGCGCCGGCCATGACCGGACCGCGCTCCACACATGTCCCGCGGTACGCGGTCGCGTTCGGCCTCATGCGGCTCGGACTGCTCAGCCCGGACAACGGGCTGGTAGGACAGGCGGAGGGCGACAATGCCTTCACCGCTGCCGATCTCGGCAGCGACACCGCGTCCGCCTACTGTGCGCGGGACGCGCACCGCATCCCGGTCGAGGACACTGCGGAGAACTTCTCCTTCAGCGCCGCCGCCAGCCTCCGAATCCAGCAAACGATCAAAGACTCCCCCTCCATCGCCCCGCAGCTCAGGCGCTCCCGCACCCCCGCGATGCTGATGATCGCCGAGTGCTCCTCCCAGGTCCGACAGTGGCAAACAACCATCCTCGCGGACAACCCCGCCATCCGGCGCACCCAGTACATGCCCGGCGTCGGTCACCACATGTGGAACGGCCTGGGTGACAACGACCAACGAGCAGCCGCTGCCATCACCGCGTTCCTCCAGGACAAGCCCGCACCGCTGCCCGACTACCCGACCCGAGCCGACATCCCGGCCTTCCTCCGGGGCCACAAGTAGGCGCGCAGACCCATGGCATCACCTCCAAGGTGCAGGGAGGAGTTGGCGGGTTCCGGCCGTCCCGTGATTGCTCGGTGCGTGACACAGCATGCCGTTCGGGGTCAGTGCCACGAGCCGGTCCGCCTGCTCGGGGGTGCATGGGCTCGCGGGTTCAGGCGGCGGCGTTCATCAGGGCGAGGATGTCGGCGCCGGTCGCGAACGTCACCCGGTTCGGCTCCGCTCGGGCTCCGTGACCCTGTGGCGACACCAGGACGACCTGCGCACCTTCGTGGCGAGCCCCGAGCGCCGGCGGATCGTGCCTACCGCCACCGGGGCACCCTCGCACGATGGGGTACCTCCGGCTCCCCGTCGGCCGTCACCGACAGTGACCGTTTCTGATCGAGTCCGACCGGTTCTCCGTCATGCCGGAACGGTTGCGTATCCGGCTTATCGGTCTGTCGTACGAGGCCTCATACCAGAGCGGGACGTTGTCCGAGGGACTTTGGCAACTGCCCACCGCACATGAGGGGCAGCCGACTACTGTCAGTGTCCGTCGGGCGACGTAGGGCCGACGGACCAGTACACGGACCAGTACGAGGACACCGATGTCTCACCTCCGCGCCCCGGCCGCGCGAGCAGACCGCCGCGAGGGCGGACGGCACGGCCGGCCGGCCCCACGTACCACCGCCGCGCTGCCCGAGACCCACATACGGCCCCAACTCCTGAGGCTCGCCGTCCTGCCGCCGGTCGCGGTCGCCCTCAGCGCCTGCGCGGTCGTCCTGTTCACCGTCCGCTCCACCGGCACCCGGCCCGGGCCCGTCCTGTGGGCCGTTCTCGCCGGGGCGGTCTCGGTGACGGTCGCGGCCGTCGTGATCGCGGCCGTCGCCGCCGATCGCGCGGCGCGGTCCGTGCACGACCGCGTCGGCGCACTGCGCCGCAGCACCGCGCGCCAGGAGGGCGACCTGCGCGCCGTCGTGGAGGCGTTGCGCCGGGGCGAGTCGCCGACCCCGCGCACCCCGCGCGGCGGACCGCCGGACGACGCCGACGACTTCGACCTGCTCGCCGCGGACCTCTCCCGCGCCCACGACGGCGCCGTCACCGCCGTCGTCCGCGCCGCCCAGCTCTCCAGCCAGGCGGGCAGCGAACAGAAGCTGGAGGTCTTCGTCAACCTCGCACGGCGCCTGCAGTCCCTGGTGCACCGGGAGATCTCCATCCTGGACGAGCTGGAGAACGAGATCGAGGACCCCGACCTCCTCAAGGGCCTCTTCCACGTCGACCACCTCGCCACCCGCATCCGGCGCCACGCCGAGAACCTCGCCGTGCTCGGCGGTGCCGTCTCCCGTCGCCAGTGGAGCAACCCGGTCGACATGACCGAGGTGCTGCGCTCGGCCATCGCCGAGGTCGAGCAGTACTCCCGGGTCCGGCTGGTCCCGCCGATCGACGGCACCCTGCGCGGCCACGCCGTCGCCGACGTCATCCACCTGCTGGCCGAACTCGTCGAGAACGCCACCCTGTTCTCCGCCCCGCAGACCCAGGTGCTGATGCGGGCCAACCTCGTCACCTCGGGCCTCGCCGTCGAGGTCGAGGACCGGGGACTGGGCATGCCCGTCGGTGAGCAGGACCGGATGAACGCCCTGCTCGCCGACCCCGACCAGGTCAACGTCGCCCGCCTGCTCGCGGACGGGCGCATCGGACTGTTCGTCGTCTCCCAGCTCGCCAAGCGGCACGGCATCACCGTCCGGTTGCAGACCAACATCTACGGCGGGGTCC
The DNA here is from genome assembly GCF_042893535.1 of Streptomyces sp. NPDC001599. Taxonomy (NCBI): domain Bacteria; kingdom Bacillati; phylum Actinomycetota; class Actinomycetes; order Kitasatosporales; family Streptomycetaceae; genus Streptomyces; species Streptomyces sp. NPDC001599. Next base: position 9,597 of record NZ_JBIAVA010000004.1, on the reverse strand, counting down.
AGGCCGTCCTGGTCGTGCCGCAGGCCCTGCTGGGCACGGAGCCGGGCGCGCTCCCCGGGGGTGGCGCCCACCCGGACCGGCTCACCGGTGCCGGACCGGTGAGCGTGGCGTCGCCCCGGCAGCAGCCGCGGGCCGTGCCGCCCGCGGTGCCGCAGGCTCCGGACGTGTCCGCCACGGCGCACGTACCGTCCCCGAACGTGTCCGCCACGGCGTACGTACCGTCCCCGGACGCGCAGGTCTTCGGCGCACCGCACTTCGACACACCCGCTCCGGCCGCTTCTGCCGCACCGGGGCCGGTGCTCCCGGCCCCCGTCCCGCCCGCGCCCGTTCCCGTCCCCGCTTCCGAGGCGCCCGGTCCGGTCGAGGCCCGCGGGACCGCGGGCGAACCCGTGCCGCTGCCCGTGCGCGGCACGCACCGGACCCGTCCCACCCCGGCCGCCGCCGTGCCCGGAGTGCGGCCCGAGGACCGGGGCGTCCTCGCCGAACACGCGACCACCCCGCCCGTGCCGCGGCACAGCGCGGTGCGCGGCACCATGGGGAAGCCCCAACTGCCGCGCCGCCGTGCCCAGGAGCACCTCGTGCCCCAGTTGCGCGGCGGCCCCGCGCCCCGCCAGGAACCCGAGCAGTACACCGGGCACGACCCGGGCCTGATGGCGGCCTTCCAGCGCGGCGTCGGCCTCGCGGAGGCCCAGCAGCACACTGAACCCGCGCCACTGGCACCGACCCGGGGCGATCCGGGTGCGGCACCCGAATGACCCTTGGCACGACCACCTCCACCTTGCCCTCCACCCGGACGACCACCCCCGCCCCCATGACCACCCCCATGACCACCCCCATGACCACCCCCACCCCCACCCCCGCCCCCACGACCCGCGCTCCCGCAGACCTTCGTACCCCAAGGAGTCGATCCACCATGGCGAGCGATGCGCCGACCGGCCAAGTGTCCGACCTCGACTGGCTGATGAGCGGCCTCGTCCAGCGCGTTCCGCACACCAGCACCGCGGTGCTCCTGTCCGCCGACGGGCTCGTGAAGTCCGTCCACGGCCTCGACGCCGACAGCGCCGACCACATGGCGGCCCTGGCCTCCGGCCTGTACTCCCTCGGCCGCAGCGCCGGCGTCCGCTTCGGCGACGGCGGGGACGTGCGGCAGGTAGTCGTCGAACTCGACTCGACCCTGCTCTTCGTCACCACCGCGGGCTCCGGCACCTGCCTCGCCGTGCTGGCCGGCCGCGAGGCCGACGCGGCCGTCCTCGGCTACGAGATGGCGATGCTGGTCAAGAGCGTCCGCCCCTACCTGGTCACCGCGCCCCGGCAGCACTCCGTCGAACCCCCGGCGATGAGGCCTTGACGGTGGCCGCGGCCGGCGACGGGCCCTGGCTCGACGACGCCGCCGGACGGCTGGTGCGCCCTTTCACCGTCAGCAACGGCCGTACCCGGCCCACCGTCGCGCTCGACCTGATGTCCCAGGTCATGGCCACCGGGGCGACCCCCCTCGGCTACCTCGGACCCGAGCACACGCAGGCACTCGACCTGTGCCGGGCGCCCCTCCCGGTCGCCGAACTCGCCGCCCACCTGCGGCTTCCGGTGGCGGTCACCAAGGTGCTGCTCTCGGACCTCGTCGACTGCGGCGCGCTGACCACCAAACCCCCCGCCGCGTTCCACCACCACCCCACGGACCGGGCCCTTCTGGAGGCAGTGCTCGATGGACTACGACGACAGCTCTGACCACACACACGGCGAAGGCGCCGACCCGTTCCCCACCGCCCTGAAGATCCTCGTGGCGGGCGGATTCGGCGTCGGCAAGACGACCTTCGTCGGCGCGGTCAGCGAGATCGCGCCGCTGAGCACGGAGGAACTGCTCACCACGGTCAGCGCCGCGACCGACAACCTCGACGGAATCGAGAACAAACTCGAAACGACCGTGGCCATGGACTTCGGCCGCCTCACCCTCGACCCCGAACACGTCCTGTACCTGTTCGGGACACCCGGCCAGGAACGCTTCTGGTTCATGTGGGACGAACTGTGCGAGGGAGCGCTCGGGGCGGTGATCATCGCCGACACCCGACGCCTGGAGGAGTCCTTCGCCGCCGTCGACTTCTTCGAGGAACGCGGACTCGGCTTCGTCGTCGCGATCAACGAGTTCGACGGCTCCTACCGCTACGACCCCGAGGAGGTGCGCGCGGCCATGGACCTGCACCCCGAGATCCCGATCGTGCGCTGCGACGCCCGGATCTCCAGCTCCGGCGTACAGACGCTGCTCACCCTCGTCCGCCACCTCATCGCCCACACCCCGGCCCCGACGTCGGGGTTCGGCGCCGGAGTCCGCCCATGAGCTACGACCCGCCGCGCCCGGCCGGACGTCTGCTGCTCACCCCCGAGGACCGGGAGGCCCCCACCCGGGTACGGCGGCTGCGCCGGCTCGGCCTGGCGGAACGCGCCGACCCGGCCCTCGACGCCTTCGCCGCCCACCTCGCCCACCTCGCCGAGGCGCCGTACGCGATGGTCAACTTCCTGGTGGAGGGCGGGCAGTTCTTCGCCGGACTGCGGGTGCCGGAGGTCCCGCCGGTGACGCGGGGCGACGGGACCAGCCCCGAGTTCGGCCGGGTCCAGCCCCGGGACCACGGCTTCTGCCCCCACGTGGTGGTCCGGCGCAAGGCGCTGGTCCTGGAGGACGTGCGCGACTACCCGCGCTTCGCGGGCAACCCCGTCGTCGACGCGTTCGGCATCCGCTCCTACCTGGGCGCCCCGCTCATCGACAGCACCGGGACGGTGCTGGGCACCGTGTCCGCCGCGGACGTCCAGCCCCGGACCTGGGGGACCGCGGGCCTGGCCACGATCAAGACGACGGCGGCCGACCTCGTACGGCGCATCGAACGCAGCGCGGAGGACGGGCTCCCCCTGTGAGCGGCGGCAGGCCCTCGCCGGGCGCACGCGGGCCCTCGCCGGGCGCGTGAAGGAAAGCTGCGGCCAGGCTTAAGAAAGGCTCGATGGACCGGGGACGGTGTCGTACGGCAGATTGCTGTGCGATTCCCCTCCCCTCCCCGGACGCGGGCCGCTTCGGCATGCCCACCGCCGGGACCTCTCACCCCCGTCAGGAGCCGTAGCGTTGAAGGCGCTGGTCAAGGAGAAGGCGGAGCCCGGGCTGTGGCTCGCGGACGTCCCGGAGCCCACCATCGGGTCCGGTGACGTCCTCATCAAGGTGCTGCGCACCGGCATCTGCGGCACCGACCTGCACATCCGGGCCTGGGACGGCTGGGCGCAGCAGGCCATCCGCACCCCGCTCGTCGTCGGCCACGAGTTCGTCGGCGAGGTCGTCGGCACTGGGCGCGACGTCACCGACATCAAGACCGGCGACCGCGTCAGCGGCGAGGGCCACCTGGTCTGCGGCAAGTGCCGCAACTGCCTGGCCGGACGGCGCCACCTGTGCCGCGCGACCGTCGGGCTCGGCGTCGGCCGGGACGGGGCGTTCGCCGAGTACGTGGCCCTGCCCGCGTCCAACGTCTGGGTGCACCGGGTCCCCGTCGACCTCGACGTCGCCGCGATCTTCGATCCGTTCGGCAACGCCGTGCACACCGCGCTGTCCTTCCCGCTGGTCGGCGAGGACGTCCTCATCACCGGCGCCGGACCGATCGGCCTGATGGCCGCCGCCGTGGCCCGGCACGCCGGCGCCCGCAACGTCGTCATCACCGACGTGAGCGAGGAGCGGCTGGAACTGGCCCGCAAGGTCGGCGTCAGCCTCGCCCTGAACGTCTCGGCCGCCACCATCGCCGACGGACAGCGCGAGCTGGGCCTGCGCGAGGGCTTCGACATCGGCCTGGAGATGTCGGGCCGCCCCGAGGCCATGCGCGACATGATCGCCAACATGACGCACGGCGGCCGGATCGCCATGCTCGGCCTGCCCGCCGAGGAGTTCCCGGTCGACTGGGCCCGGATCGTCACCTCCATGATCACCGTCAAGGGCATCTACGGCCGCGAGATGTTCGAGACCTGGTACGCCATGTCCGTGCTGCTCGAAGGCGGCCTCGACCTCGCCCCGGTGATCACCGGCCGGTACTCCCACCGCGACTTCGAGGCCGCGTTCGCCGACGCCGCGAGCGGCCGCGGCGGCAAGGTCATCCTCGACTGGACCGCGTGAGCCACCCCCGCAACTTCCGTATCCCCAGGAGCTTCTGAGATGTTCGACTCCGTGCGCGACGACCTGCGCGCCACCCTCGACGAGATCCGCGCCGCCGGCCTGCACAAGCCCGAGCGCGTCATCGGCACCCCGCAGTCCGCGACCGTCAACGTCACCGCGGGCGGCCGCCCCGGCGAGGTCCTCAACTTCTGCGCCAACAACTACCTCGGCCTCGCCGACCACCCCGAGGTCGTCGCCGCCGCCCACGAGGCGCTGGACCGCTGGGGCTACGGCATGGCCTCCGTGCGCTTCATCTGCGGCACCCAGGAGGTGCACAAGGAACTGGAGGCCCGGCTCTCCGCGTTCCTCGGCCAGGAGGACACGATCCTCTACTCCTCCTGCTTCGACGCCAACGGCGGCGTCTTCGAGACCCTGCTGGGCCCCGAGGACGCGGTGATCTCCGACGCCCTCAACCACGCCTCGATCATCGACGGCATCCGGCTGTCCAAGGCCAAGCGGCTGCGCTACGCCAACCGCGACATGGCCGACCTGGAGGCGCAGCTCAAGGCCGCCGGCGAGGCCCGCCGCAAGCTGATCGTCACCGACGGCGTCTTCTCCATGGACGGCTACGTCGCCCCGCTCGACGAGATCTGCGACCTCGCCGACCGCTACGACGCCATGGTCATGGTCGACGACTCGCACGCCGTGGGCTTCGTCGGCCCGGGCGGCCGCGGCACCCCCGAGCTGCACGGCGTCATGGACCGCGTCGACATCATCACCGGCACCCTCGGCAAGGCGCTGGGCGGCGCCTCCGGCGGCTACGTCGCCGCCCGCGCCGAGATCGTCGCCCTGCTGCGCCAGCGCTCGCGTCCCTACCTCTTCTCCAACACCCTCGCCCCGGTGATCGCCGCCGCCTCCCTCAAGGTGCTCGACCTGCTGGAGTCGGCCGACGACCTGCGCGTACGGCTCGCCGAGAACACCGCCCTGTTCCGCCGCCGGATGACCGAGGAGGGCTTCGACATCCTCCCCGGCGACCACGCCATCGCGCCCGTCATGATCGGCGACGCGACGGAGGCGGGCCGCATGGCCGAGCTGCTCCTGGAGCGCGGCGTGTACGTGATCGGCTTCTCCTACCCGGTCGTCCCGCAGGACAAGGCCCGTATCCGCGTCCAGCTCTCCGCCGCCCACTCCACGGACGACGTGAACCGCGCGGTGGACGCCTTCGTCGCGGCCCGGGAGCAGCTGGCGGCCTGAGAGACCCCCGGTGACCTGAGAGAATCGATCCCATGATCGAGGCACGGCGGCTGCACATCCTGCGCGCGGTGGCGGACCACCGCACCGTGACGGCGGCGGCCGCCGCGCTGTACCTCACCCCGTCGGCGGTCTCCCAGCAGCTCGCCGCGCTGGAGCAGGAGACCGGGCACCGCCTGGTCGAGCGCGGCGCCAAGGGCGTGCGGCTGACCCCCGCCGGGGAGATCCTGCTCAGTCACACCAACGCCGTGCTCGCCCAGCTGGAGCGGGCGGAGGCCGAGCTGGCCGCGTACAGCTCGGGCGAGGCCGGGACGATCACGGTCGCCTCCTTCGCGACGGGCATCGCCCTCGTCGTCGCGCCCGCCCTGGCCCGCCTCGCCGACTCGGCGCCCGGCATCCGGGTCCGCGTCCAGGACGCCGAGGGCGACGCCAGCCTGCCGATGGTCCTGGACCGGCAGGTCGACGTCGCGGTCGCCGTCGAGTACCGCGGGGCGCCGGCCGCCGACGACCCGCGCCTGACCCATGTCCCGCTGTACGCCGAGCCCTTCGACGCGGTCGTCCCGGTCGCCCACCGCCTCGCCGGTGCCGACGAGGTGCCGCTCGCCGAGCTGGCCAAGGACACCTGGATCGGCCCCTACCCGGGCAACCCGTGCCACGACGTGGTCGTGCTGGCCTGCGAGAGCGCCGGGTTCCAGCCCCGCCTCGAACACTCCTCGGACGACTTCCGCGCCGTGGTGTCCCTCGCCGCGGCCGACGCCGGGGTGGCACTCGTCCCGCGCTCGGCGCTGCTCGGCACCGACCTGACCGGCGTGGTCGTCCGCCCGGTCGACGGGGTGGCGCCCACCCGCCGGGTCTTCGCGGCCGTACGGCGGGGAGCGGAGGGGCACCCGCTGATCCGCCCGGTCCTCGACGCACTCGGCGACGCGGCCCGGGCGTGAGCCTTCCGTAAACATGGACGTCTCGCCAGCGGGATAGCGTCCCGGATATGAGAGAAGACGACGTCGTCGCGGATCCGGTGGACGCCCGGCTCGCCGCCCGGCTGGCCGAACTGCGGGCCGAACGCGGGTGGTCGCTGGGGGAGCTGGCGGAGCGCAGCGGGGTGAGCCGGTCTTCGCTGTCCAGGGCCGAGCGGGCCGAGACCAGCCCCACCGCCGCCGTACTGAACCGCCTGTGCGCGGTCTACGGAAGGACCATGTCCCGGCTGCTCAGCGAGGTCGAGGCGGAACCCGCGCTGCTGGTACGGGCCGCCGAGCAACCCGTGTGGGAGGACCGCCCGGCCGGGTTCGTACGCCGCTCGGTGTCCCCGCCGCACGCGGGACTGCGCGGCGAGCTCGTCGAGGGACGGCTCGCGGCGGGCGCCGACATCGCCTACGACCGGCCGCCGGTGCCCGGCCTGGAGCAGCACGTCTGGCTCCTGGAAGGGACCCTGGAGATCACGGCGCAGGACGTGGAGCACCAGCTCGCCGCCGGTGACTGCCTGCGGATGCGGGTGTGGGGGCCCACGCGGTTCCGGTGTCCCGGACCCGAGGGCGCCCGTTACGCGCTGGCGGTGGTGCTGCCGTGAACGTGGAACGGGTCGACGAGCACGGGGTGACGGCGCTGCTGGACGGCTTGGCCGCGCTGCTCACCGAAACCGTCGCGGGCGGCGCCTCCGTCGGCTTCCTCGCCCCGCTCACTCACGCGGAGGCCGAGCACTGGTGGCGGGGGCGGGCCGCCGCGGTCGCCGCCGGTCGACTCGCCGTCTGGGTGGCACGGGACGGGCACCGGGTGACCGGGACCGTGAGCCTTGCCCTGCCGGACAAGCCCAACAGCCGCCACCGCGCGGAGCTGGTCAAGCTCATGGTGTCCCGCGGCGCCCGCGGCCGGGGGCTGGGCCGCCGGCTGCTGGCCACCGCCGAGGGGGCGGCCGCGGCGGCCGGAATCACCCTCCTCCACCTGGACACCGAGACCGGCAGCCCCGCCGAGCACCTGTACCGGTCCGCCGGGTGGACCCGGGCGGGCACGATCCCCGACTACGCGGCGGACCCGAGGGGGGAACTGCGGCCGACGACGCTCTACTTCAAGCAGGTCGGCGTGCGGCTGGGCGCATCCGCCGTCGCCGGGTGATTGTCGGTGGCGGCGGATACCGTGCCTGTCATGCCGGACGCAGAAGACGTACGCCGTATCGCCCTGTCCCTGCCGGACACGACGGAGAAGACCGCCTGGAGCATGCCCACCTTCCGGGTCGCGGGCAAGATGTTCGCGACGCTGCCCGAGGACGAGACCTCCCTCGCGGTGCGCTGCCCGAAGGAGGAGCGCGACGAACTGGTGCTGGCCGAGCCGGAGAAGTTCTGGATCGCCGGACACGAGGCCCAGTTCGCCTGGGTGCGGGCCCGGCTCGCCGCCCTGGAGGGCGAGGACGAGCTGCGCGACATCCTCGCCGACTCCTGGCGCCAGGCGGCCCCGACACGGCTGCTGGAGGCCCACCCCCGGCTGGGGCTGCCGGCCGGGGGCTGAAAACCCCTCGGGCGTTGTCAGTGCCCCGTGGCATGCTCCGAAGACGTGCGTGACAGCCGGGGCCGGAGGGGGGTCCCGGCTGTCGGACGTACGGTGCCGCGGGAGGGCAAGGGGAGCGCGGGGTAAGCGCAGGGAAGCGCACGGGGAGGGGAGAGCACGGGATGGCCGGTACGTCATCACGGCCGACGGCGGGGCGAGCCGTCTGGTCGCGGGACTTCGCGCTGTTCTTCGCCGCCCGGGCCGTGGCTCGCCTCGGCGACACCATGCTGCCCGTGGCGCTCGCCGCCGGCCTGCTCCAGCACGGGTACGGGGCGGGCGCGGTCGGCCTGGCCATGGCCGCGACGGCCGCCGCCTTCGCCGGTCTGGTCGTCTTCGGCGGAGTCCTCGCCGACCGCTTCAGCACCCGCAAGCTGATGATCGGCGCCGATCTGGTACGGCTCGGCACCCAGGCACTGGCCGCCGCGCTCTTCTTCTCCGGACACGTCGTGCTCTGGCAGATCTGCGCCATCGGCTTCGCCAACGGTGTCGCGGGCGCCGTCTTCCAGCCCGGCGTCGCCAGCACCGTGCCCCGGCTCGCCTCCGACGTCCAGGGAGCCAACGGCGCGATACGCGTGGCCGAGTCCGCCGCCCAGCTCGCCGGCCCCGCCGTGGCCGGTCTCCTGGTCGGCTTCGCCTCACCGGGCGGGGTCTTCGCCGCCCACGCCACCACCTACGCGATCAGCGCCCTGTGCCTCCTGCTGCTCCGGCTGCCCCCGCCCGCACCGGGGAGCCGTGCGGTGTCCGGCCGCGGGAGCAAGGCCTTCCGCGCCGACCTCGTCCAGGGGTGGCGCGAGTTCCGTTCGCGCCGGTGGCTGTGGAGCGTCATAGCCGTCTGGTGCGTCTACATGATCGCCGTCTGGGGCCCGACCGTCCCCCTGGTCGCCACCGAGGTGGTGCAGGAGCACGGCCCGCGCGCCTACGGGCTGGTCAACTCCGCCCTGGGCGCGGGAACCGTCGTGGGCGGTCTCCTCGCCCTGCGGCTGCGGCCGCTGCGCATGCTCCGAGCCGGTGCGATCGCCCTCGTCGGCTTCGCCGCCTTTCCCGCGAGCGTCGGCGCCGGGCTCGGCGTCCCCGCCATGGCGGCCGGAGCCGCCGTCGCCGGGGCCGGCATGTCCTTCTGGGGCGTGATGTGGGCGACCAGCGTGCAGACCCAGGTTCCGCCGGACGTCCTCAACCGCATCCACGCCTACGACGTGGCGGGCTCCCTCGCGATGATGCCGGTCGGCCAGGCCCTCGCGGGTCCGGCCGCCGCGGCCCTCGGCGCCGACCACGTACTGCTCGTCGCGGGTGCGACCAGCTTCGCCGTGTGCGCCGCCCTGCTCCTGATACCGGCGGTGCGCGGACTGGTGCGGGTGGACCCGGCCGGGGCGGGCTCGAGCGGGACCGCGGCCGCCGCGGGCGAGCCGTCCCGCACCCAGAAGTGCTGACGCCGCCGGACCGCGCCCAGGAAAAGCGGTGCGCGACCACCGGCCCGAGTGCGGTATGGTTTTCCTGCGCGTTCGACCGGGGGAAAGCCCAGGTCAGGCGGGCAACGGGACGTGGCGCAGCTTGGTAGCGCACTTGACTGGGGGTCAAGGGGTCGCAGGTTCAAATCCTGTCGTCCCGACTGGAGACAGTCGTTGACCGAGGGGCGGGTTGGGGGGGATACCCAAACCCCCCCCCCTTGTTGTACCAGCGGCGGGCCGGGGCGCGCCGGC